>NZ_JBHVQI010000016.1:92442-111286 GCF_042886835.1 Paenarthrobacter sp. NPDC057981 | reverse complement strand
GGCACCCAGCAAGGGTGCCGCCCGCCTTCCGTTTCCCCAACGCTCTCTCACATCCCGCCCCTTTGCCGCCGACGCTCAATCACGTCCTACCGGGAAAGGGCTCAACCGGCTGTCAAAACCTGGCCAACAGCCCCGCTGATCGCGTCCTTGATCCGGGCATGAAGTCCACGCAGCCCTGCCCGGTCCACCCGCACCTCCACAATGGTGCGCCCCTTCAGCGGTGCCTTGAGTGCGTCGGCGAGTTCCGCCGTCGTACTGACCGCTTGGTGCCCGACGCCGTACGCCGCCGCGAGTGCCGCGATGTCCACTGAGTGCGGGGTGCCAAAGAGGCGTTCGACGGCGGTGCCGTAGGCGCCCGAGTCTTCCACCGCACCGTGTTCGAGAAGGCTGAAGATAGCTCCGCCGGAGTCGTTGAGCACCACGATGCGGAGGTCCGGAGTGGGTTCGCCATGGCCCAGGAGCAGTCCGCCGGCGTCGTGCAGGAAGGTGACATCGCCCAGCAGGACGGTGGTTTCGCGTCCGCTGCCCAGGGCAATTCCCGTGGCCGTGGCGATGGTGCCGTCGATGCCGGCGAGGCCGCGGTTTGCGTAGACGGTGGCGATGGGTTCGTGGTGCGGTTGGCCGGCGAGGTCGACGTCGCGGATGCCGTTGGAGGAGCCGAGGACCAGTTGCCCGCGCGAGTGTTCCCACACGGCTGCACCCACGGAGGGACCGTTGGCCGTACGCTCCCCCGCGAGGACTCCGTCCAGGGCATGCTGGGCAGCGGCCCCGGCCAGAAGCCAGGAGTCCAGCCATTCCGCGGGCCCGCGGCCTGCGAAATCTGCCAGCTCCGGGAGCGTCTCGACAGGTGTTTCGCGGCGGCGACCGGCCTCATACCAAGCGACCGGGACGGGCTGGTAGATCGCGGATTCCACGGATTCGCGTGCCAGGAGTGCGGCAACAGGGCGGGACAGTGTGGCCCGCCCGAACAGGACCACGCGTTCGATGTGGGTTGGCGAACCCGGACCGAAGTGCTCCAGCAACACCCTGTACGGCCCCACCGCGTTGGGTCCGAAGCGGGCGTTCGAGGACGGTTCCGCCAGCAATGGAAGGCCGTGCGCGCGGGCGAAGGCTTCGGCCACGGGACCGGCGTCGTGGCCTGCGAGGACCACGGTGCGACGCTCCGGGAGGTCGCTGGGTGCCGCCGGAAGGTCCAAAGCCTGGGGGCCGGCGTCGTAGTGGAACACGCCGTGTCCTTGTGCGTCCGGCAGGGAGTCTCCCGCCCCCGGGATCAGCGGATCGCGGAACGCCAGGTTCACCTGGACGGGCCCGGGCGGAGTGTCCTCGAGTGCGCCCGTGGCGGCGTAGAGCGCGGTGGCCACCGCTTTCTGCGGATTCTCCCCCGCGGCGACATCGACGGCGAAGCGAACGTGCTCACCGAAAAGGTCCAGTTGGACGGTGGTCTGGTTCGCCCCGGTACCGTGGAGTTCCTCGGGGCGGTCCGCCGAAAGGACTACCACCGGAACGGCCGAATGGTTCGCTTCCATCACAGCCGGCAGCAGGTTTCCCACAGCGGTGCCGGAGGTCGTCAGGACGGCGACGGGAGCCTCGGACGAAAGGGCCAGGCCTAGCGCGGTGAATCCCGCGTCGCGTTCATCAATCCGGACATGGAGTCGGATCCGGCCAGCCGCTTCTGCTTCAGCCAGCGCATACGCCATCGGCGCTGACCGCGAACCCGGGGCCACCACCGCGTGCCGCACGCCGCCGTCGAGCAGTGCAGTAACGGCGATCCGGGCGGCGGCGATGGATGTCAGAAAGTCCTGGGAAGTCACCGTTCCAGTCTATGGGCGCTCGTCCTTCCCCAACGCTCGCTCACATCCCCCCACCTTCCGGCCAACCCTCACGCACATCTCCGCGGTCAGGGCTCTTCGACGTCGATCACGACCTCGTTGTGGCGGAGGAACCATGGTTTGAAGGGAGGATCGAAACGTGCGAACCGCGGAGCCCCTGCAGGCGACAGGCCAGCCAGTTGGAGGGCCTCAAGCAGCGCAACACTATGGCGTTGAAACGCTGTAGCTGATCCACTCCCAGAGAACCGGGCGACAGCCGTCAGGGACCCTGGTACCTCGCGGACTTTGACCCTGGGTTCGTCGGGGACAGGGGCGCTATCTACTGTCACTCCAGGCGGCAGGACGAAAGCCACGACGTAGTCTTCGACTTCGCCTCTCGGGACAGGACCGCTCTGCAGAACGGGCGCCGTCATGACCATTTCCTCGGATGATGCGTTCTCTTGTAGAACGGGCGCGGTCATGGACAGCTTCTGCCGGGCTTTGTTACTGCCGCTGATGTAGTTAAAGAGGGAGCGGAAGGCCTCGTTTGCGGCGCGATCAAACGCGGCATGCACTTGAACCTCCGCGAGAACATGCGCCGGATACCGGCGCAGTTCGAAGTGAGGATAGCGCTTGACCAGATCATACGGCTGCTGTTCAGTCATGGTGGGATTGACCCTACGCCGGTGTCGCGCAGCCCGCCATAGTCCGGGAACGTGAGCGAGCGTGCGCCCAAAACACGCGGAACGTGAGCGAGCGTCAGGAACGCCGAAGCGCTCCCCTATCTCCAGAGATAAGGGAGCGCTTCAGCGGATCAGTTACTTACGGAACACCTGCACGATGGACGGGCGGGGTGCCCGCACCGCACCAGGCGCAGGAGTGGCCCCGGCGGGTACGTAATCCGGGAAGTACGAGTGGGGCGCGTCGAACGTGCCTTCTTCGCCCGGGTGCTGGACGGCGACGAACACCGTGCGCTCTTCGTCGTGGACGATCGGACCACAGGTCTCGGCGTCGCGGGGAACGGCCAGGAACTGTTCCACCTTGCCGCGCTCCGGGCCTTCGAGGGTGACCTTGAACAGACCATCGTTGTAGCCGATGGTTGACGGAGCACCGTCGGTGGAGATCCAGAGGTTGCCTACGGAGTCGAACGCCACGTTGTCCGGGCAGGAAATCGGCGAGACCTTGTCGGCCGGGAACCCCGAGAAGTACGTGGAGCTGTTCTTGGAGGGGTCGCCTGCAACCAGCAGGAGGGTCCAGTTGAACTTGGTCCCGGTTTGGCCGGGACCTTCCGTGATTTCCACGATGTGGCCGTCCCGGTTGAGTGTGCGCGGGTTGACCTCCGTCGCGCCTTCCTTGCCGGCCTTGCCACGATCGGAGTTGTTGGTGCAGGCCACGTAGATCTTGCCGGTGAGCAGGCTGGGCTGGACGTCCTCACAGCGGTCCATCTTGGTGGGGCCAACCTTGTCCGCGGCCAGACGGGTGTAGACAAGAACCTCGGCCACGGACATACCGGGCACCGCCGAGGCACCGCCAACCACCAGCGGCAGCCACTCGCCCGAGCCGTCGAACGCTCCGTCGGCGGGGAGCTTGCCGCTGCCATCGATCTCGGCAGCAGGCGAGTCGCCGGTGAAGCGGGCCACGTACAGGTCACCTTCGGAGAGCAGGCTCATGTTGTTCTTGCGAGCTGCCTTGGAGTCGCCGGGCTGGTACTTGCCCTTGGAGACGAACTTGTACAGGTAATCGAAGCGCTCGTCGTCACCCATGTAGGCCACAACGCGGCCGTCCGGGGCAAGAATGACGTTGGCGCCCTCGTGCTTGAACCGTCCCATGGCGGAGTGTTTCCGGGGAGTGGAGGTGGGGTCGAACGGATCAACTTCGACGATCCAGCCAAAGCGGTTGCTTTCGTTGGCATATCCGGAGTTGCGGGTGTCAAAACGTGGCTCGTCGAGCTCCCACTGGCGGGTGGTCGGCTTCGATGAGAGACCGTAGCGCTTGTCTCCGTCGCTGGTTCCGGGTGCTGCAAAGTAGCCGTTGAAGTTTTCCTCACCGGAGAGGATGGTGCCCCAGGGGGTGGTGCCACCCGAGCAGTTGCCAAGGGTGCCCTTGATGTAGCGGCCGGCCGGGTCATCGATGGTCTTGACCAGGTTGGTGCCTGCAGCCGGACCGGTCAGTTCATAGACCGTGTCGGTGAGGAAACGCCGGTTCAGGGCAGCACCTTGAACGTAGCTCCACGGCTTGTTCTTGTTTTTGCGTTCCAGCTCCACGACTGCAAGGCCATGTGCGGCGCGGCCGATGGCGCGTGCTTCCGCAGCATCGAAGCCGACAGGCAGCATGATGTTCTCGTTGGTGTACTCGTGGTTGGTGAAGAGCACGGCACGGCGATCCTTGGAATCGGGGATCGGCAGGATGTCGGTGTAGTCGTTGTTGTAGCCGAACTGGCGTGCCTGGGCTGCGGCCGTCTGCTTGGTGATGTCGAAGGCGGGTGAGTCCGCGAACAGAGGGTCACCCCAGCGGATGATGGGGTTCCAGCCGAAGCCCTCCGGAACGGTAAAGGCATCGACGGCGGCATCGACAGGCTTGATGGCAGTGAACTGGAGCTTGGACTTGTCGAAGCCCTTCCTTGCAGCGTCGGACAGTCCGTTACCGGCATCGGCGACGGCGGAATCGGTACCTGTCACGGCACCTCCAAGAACGACGGCGAGCGCTCCTGCTGCGCCGAGGCCCAGTGCCGCGCGGCGGGACATCGCCGTGGAGGCAATATCGCGGAAGTAGCCGTTGGCGCTGGTGTTGCAGACGTCGCCTGCACAGGCGTTGTCGCACTTGAGCGCACACGTCACCGCACTGCGCTTACCCTTGGTGTGGCCGAGCATGGGCAGCAGCGGGAACTTGCGGCCGGTGGTTTCAGACATGGGGGGACCTTCCAGAGTGTGTACGAGGATCCCGACGAGCCTTTCAGCGCAATCCAAAGCTGAGTGGTCTGCCCGGTTAAGACCCGGTGAACAACCCGTGCCGGTCCGTGGCCAAGACGGCGTGGACGCGCCGGAGCCGGTCCAGCCACCAATCCCGGCGTTCCCCGGAGGCCGCAAACTGCTCCAGCAGCCCGGCGTCGGCGCTGACATCCCGCAACCGGATGGCGCCGTCGTCGGCTACCAACGGATCCGCAGTGATGTCTGAGGCGAAGAGCGAAACGGTTCCCAGCCCGCAGGCATATGGCAACGCTGGAAGTGCTGCCGCGAGCGCCAGGCCCCCGCGGATACCCACGGAGGTGTCCAAGGCGGAACTGACGACGGCGGGCAGCCCGGATTGTTCGACGATGGCCAAGGCCCGCCGCACTCCCCCGAGGGGCGCCACCTTGACCACGATGAGGTCGGCCGCGCCAGCGCGTGCCACACGCAAGGGGTCATCTTCCTTGCGCACACTCTCATCCGCGGCAATGCGGACAGGGGTCGCCGTGGAAGATACCCGCCGCCGCACCTCAGCCAATCCATCAATGGTGGGAACAGGTTGTTCGGCGTATTCAAGCCCGTATGGAGCCAGCACCCTGAGTGCTTCAACGGCTTCCTCGACGTCCCACCCGCCATTGGCATCCACCCTGATGGCGGCCTCAGGAAGCTCCCGGCGGACTGCTGCTACTCGCGCGAGGTCGTCGGACAGTTGTTGTCCCTTTTCAGCGACCTTGATCTTGACAGCATCCACGCGCCCGAACCTGGCCAGGACGTCGGGAACGCGATCAGCAGAAACTGCCGGAACCGTCGCATTAACCGGAACCTCGGCCCGCAGAGGTGCCGGGAACCCCAGCCAGCCCGCCTCCAAGGCGGCCGCCAACCACCGGGAGGATTCGTCGTCGTCGTATTCCGGGAAAGGACAGAATTCTCCCCACCCCCGCGGCCCGCGCAACAGAAGAGTCTCGCGCTCCATGATGCCCCGGAACTTCACGCGCATGGGCAACGAGACCACATAGGCGGAATCAAGGAGATGTTCAAGCTCAGGGAGGCGTTCAGGCATATTGCCACTGTACCGGCGGCCTTTCACGCCGCTGCGAAGGAAAGTGGGCTATGTGGAAAACTACTCCGACCAGTACGTACGCACTTCTTCGCGGGCCCGGGCAAGAGGCTCAGCAGGCACAATCAGGGAGCCCTCCGGCAACCCCGCATCATCCCACTTTGCAACGATCTGCAGGTCACCTTCGGCGGGCCGCGGCCACAACCAATACTGGGCAGAACCCTCTGCCTGCTCGTCATCGGCACTGCTGCCACCGCCTTCCCGCGGCACCAGGACGGGTCCTGGAATGTCGAGGGAGCCTTCCACCATGGAAGGATCCCCGGCGAAGGCTTTGCGACCATCGGGCAGCGCAACCCCGATGAGGATGCCCGGCAAGCCGGGTCGCTCGAAGCCGCGCTCCATCACTTCCCGCCACCCCGATTCGGACTCTTCGGAGCGCCGCACGGACCATACAAGATCCAGAATGCATCCCGTGGAAAAGACCTCGACCGCTTTGAGCGCCACTACCGCGTTGGGGCCGCGGAGTACAAAGCCTCCGGAAGGCACCATGCCCGGCAGCTCGTCCGACGGCGGCCCGGACCATGCCGGCCGGCTCAGCTGCGGTTCACGTAGCCCGGCGGGGGCCTCGGGGAGGTCGTCGAAGAAGCTCATGCTCCATCCATACACCGCCACATAAGCTCTGGGGAAGGTCACCTGACAACCGAGAGGCAGCAACCGCGATATTCTCGAAGTCACAACACGATGTGGGGGAAACATGAGTCAAGCGATGCCCGGTTCAACAACGCCTCCCGGTTGGTACCCGGACCCGTCATTCCCTCAGCGGATGCGGTGGTGGGACGGTGTGCAGTGGACACCGCATCTTGCCCCAGCCACGGCGCAGACCATGCCTGTCCAGCGCGTTCTCATCAGCAACCAGACGCCGGTGTACAACCCGTTCATTTGGGCGATCACGTTGCTCCCGCTCGTCACGCTCCTCCTGATGCTCACCTGGCAGCCAGAGTTCCGCATCATCACAACGCGCCAAGGCACCACCACCGTCGACCCGACGTCGATCTACTCCCCCGGATATTTCTTGCTCCAGGGCGTCGGGTTCGTCACGTACGGGCTATCGGTTTTCTTCGCGTTCCTTGATCGCCAGCGCCTTGCGAATTCGGGAGTGATCCGACCGTTCCACTGGGCCTGGTGCTTCCTGAGCCCCACGGTTTACATCATTGGCCGGACCGTGATCGTTCGGAAGGTAGCTCTTGGCCGGGGTCTCGCCCCGATCTGGGCCATGATCGGAACCTACATTGTGTCGCTGATCGTGGTGGGCATTTGGATGGCCAATTTCATGTCGCAGATCTACTCGCAGATTGGCTACTCCGTAAACGCCTAACGCCCAAGGGACGCAATGACTGACGCCTCAGCGCCGGGCCCGCTTTCGAGTCCCACCACGACGCCGGAACCTGGCTGGTACGCCGATGCTGCGGACCCACGGTACTTCCGTTGGTGGGATGGCTCGGCCTGGACACAACATATAGGGCCACCGGCTTCGCCGTTGCTCAACCAGCGCCCAGCCCTCCGCCCGGGGACTCCGGTGTACAACGCCTTCGTCTGGGTCGTCGCCGGGCTGCCGTTGCTTCCAGCGGTGCTCGTCCTGGCATGGAACCCACAGGTCCGCTTCGTGACATCATCCACAGGCGATCCCGTTCCTGATCCGTCGTATTTGTTGGACGCCGGGTACTTCCTGATCATAGGGTCCTTGGCATTTGTCTACCTGGCATCGGTTGTCCTGGCATTCTTCGACTACCGGAGCCTGCGAAGTAAAGGGGTGGTTCGGCCATTTCACTGGGCCTGGGCTTTTATGTACATGGGCAGCCTGGTGTACATGATCGGGCGCACGGTGGTGCTCAATAAAGTCGCCCCAAGACGCGGATGGGTGCCCATGGCTGTACTGATTGCAGGGTGGTTGCTCTACATGGTCCTGGCCAGCCTCAAAAGCATGGAGTTGATGCGCTCCGTTTTCTCGGGCATGGGCTACGGGGCCTGAGCCAGTAATGCGCCCTCACACGCGTTAGGTAGACTGCTGACTAAGCGCCAGGAGAGGAAGCCGATGAACCGCAAGGCCACCGCATTGGACGTCGCCAAGAGGGCCGGCGTGTCCCGAAGTGCGGTCTCACTGGTCCTCAATGGGCGCGGCGACGGAAACGTGGCCAAGGAAAGCCAGGACCGCATCCGCTTAGCGGCGCAGGAATTGAACTATTCCCCCAATGCCATCGCCCTGAGCCTGAGGAACCAGCGGTCACGTGTCATTGGCATCGTCTCTGACGCCGTTGTGGTGAGTCCTTTCGACGGCAACATCATCGGCGGCGCGGACGACGTAGCGCGCAGCCGTGGCTTCGTCACCGTTGTCATGGACACGGAAAGCGATGCCGCCCGGGATGCCAGTGCCATCGAAACCCTCCTGGACCGGCAGGTTGATGGCCTGATGTATGTGACCGTGGGCTTGAAGCCAATCGAGATCCCCCAGGGCATGCTCCGCGTCCCTTCGGTCTTGGCCAACTGCTACGACGAACACCCCCAACCGCAGCTTCACCACGTCATCCCGGACGAAGTCACCGGCGGCCGCGAAGCCACGGAACACCTGTTGCAACTGGGCCACCGGGATATTGCTCTTGTGGCCGGCGCCGGTGAAGACCCTGCGGCTCCCCTTCGCGTGCAGGGTTACAGGGACGCCTTTGCCCGCGCCGGGGTCAGCTTCAGGGAAGACCGGATCACACACGCAGGCTGGGACATCAACGACGGCTTCACCTGGGCCATGCGCCTGCTCGACGACGTGGATCCCGGCGACCGGCCAACCGCCATCATGTGCGCCAACGACCGCCTGGCCATAGGGGTTGCGCTGGCGGCGTCGCGTCTGGGCCTCAGCATTCCCGGCGACCTGTCCATCATGGGCTACGACGATGAACACCGCATTGCCAGCACCATGGTCCCCGCACTCACCACCATGGCCCTGCCGTTGCGGGAGATCGGCCAGGCGGCCATGACAGCACTTTTGCGAACCATTGAGGGCGAGGAAAGTACGACGGCGGCCCCCACCATGGAGACGCTTGTCCCCTGCCGCTTGGTGGTGCGTGAGTCGACGGGCCCAGCACCACGCTGAGCCCGTCGTTGCGAGGCCCGCTCAGCGAGGCAGTGCCAACTCCCACACCTCGGCAGTCGCGCCATCGGGAAGGGTAAGTGTCCACGATTCCCCGGGCGCGGGGTAGGCCCGGACGGTGGTGGCCACTGAACCGGAACGGTACACCTCCACCAGCGAGGCATCGATAAAGATCCGAAGCTCCTCCCCCGCGACCAGATCACCTGCATAGACCACCTGAGAACCGGCGCCCAGTTCCAGGGAAACAGTGCCGGAACCGGACACCAGCACCTCGGCAAACCCTGGAACCACCACGGATCCGCTGGCCCCCGAAACCACTGAAGCACCCCGGTAAGCCCCGATCTCCGGCGCAGGAGCAACTGCCAGCGCACCGTCAACCACAGACAGAACGCGGGGATACGTCAAAACACCCGACCATCCGGCGTCGTCAATTTCTTCCTGCGTGCGGCCACGGCGGCCGTCGCGTCCGGGGCCTTCGTTGGCCCAACCGAACAGCAAAGCCGAAGCGGAAGAACCATAAGAAAGCTGCACGATCTGCGGTGCGTAGAAGTCGCGGCCAAGGTCGGACTTCCCGCCCGAGACAGGAGCAAACACCGGCAGCCCGGTCTCGGGATCGGCCGAAAGAGAACCGATCAAGTGCCCCACACCGTTTGCGTGCTCGTGATCGTCGCCGGAGAGCCACAGCGAGAACATCATGACCCACGTGGAGCCGCCGGAGGCTACCGGCACCTCCACCAACTGTGGGCACTCCCAAATCTCGGCCGGCGTGTGCTCGGCTGCGACAGGGTTGGCTGTGGTGAGCCAAATCCCTTGGTATTTCCAATCGTCAAGGGATTCCACGGTGTACAGCAGCAAGGCGGCGCGCCCGTCGGCCAGTCCGGCACCCTGCATGGCATAGCGGGCACCGTTGAAGTGGAAGATAAAGGGATCACGCACAGCGGTAACCAGAGGATCGGCGGGCATGGAGGCAGCGACGTGTCCGTCCTGCTCCCAGGTCACCAGATCCGAGGACCCTCGTGCAATCACCACTTGCGAGTGACCGCCGTGGTCTTGCACACCGGAGTATGCGGCAGTCGGCACGCCGCCATCTGAGGTCACCACGCCAGTCCAGCACCCCGCAGAGTCCGGCCCGCCCGCTTGGGGAACCAGTGCCACCGGGTGTTCTTCCCAGCGGACCAGGTCCGGGGAGCTCACATGGCCCCATTGGATTTGGTGATGCCGGGCGGACAAGGGGTTGTACTGGAAGAACACGTGGTAGCGGCCGTCGATGAAGCTGACCCCGTTGGGGTCGTTGATCCAGCCCTGCGCCGGACGCGGGTGGAACCTCGGGAAGGCAGGGTCCGGGTGCGTCGAGGCGGCCAACAGGGAATCAGAGAGTGCAAGGTCCGTCAACGGAACCCCTTTCGGAATGAAGAAGAAACTATTTGCCCGTGCCTGCGGTGAGCCCGTCCTGCAGCGCACGCTGGCCGAACATGAACACCACCAGCGCGGGAATCATGGAGAGGACAACGCCGGCCAGGACCACGGAGATGCTGCCGGTGCCAAGGTTGCCCTGGAGCGACACCAGACCCAGCGGCAAGGTGAAGTTCTGCTCGGAGATGGTCATGATGAGCGGCCTGAAGAACTCGTTCCAGTGGAAGTTGAACGCCAGGATGCCCACGATTGCCAGGCCCGGCATGGCCAACGGCGCGTACACGGAACGGAACGTCCGCCACGGCGAGGCGCCGTCGATGGCGGCCGCTTCAGCGAGCTCTCCCGGCAACCCCAGGAAGTACTGGCGCATCAGGAAGGTGCCGAACGCCGTCGGGATGGCGGGAATGATCAGCGCGAGCAGCGTGTCCGACAAGCCGACGCCGCGGATCAGCATGAAGACAGGGACGATCGTCACCTGCGCCGGCACCATCATGGTGGCCAGGACGATCGAGAACAGCGCCCCGCGCCCACGGAAACGGAGGTGCGCGAAGGCGTAGCCGGCAAGGGCTGCCGTGATCATCTGGCCCACCGCGATCAACCCGGTCACCAATGCGCTGTTAACTACCAGCGCCACGATGTTGAGCTGCTTGAACACTTGCTCGTAGGAGGTCAGGTCCGGATTGAGCGGCAGGAAGGCGGGCGGCAGCTGGAAGGATTCCGACGGCGGACGCAGCGACGTGGACAACGTCCACAAGACGGGACCCAGGACAAAGACGGACGCGATCAGCAAGACGATGACGCGCACGGCCACTGACCAGTCGCGCTTCCTCCGGGTGACTACGGGCGCCGTGGTGGTGACACGTTCTTGGATGGTGGTCATGGCGGGCCTTACTGGTAGAAGACGAATCGTTTGCTGAGCCGGAATTGAAGGGCGGTGATGCCCATGATGATGAGCGTCAGGATCACGCCGATCGCGGAGGCCTGGCCGAATTCGAGGCGCTGGAACGCTGACTCGAAGATCACCATCACGGCGGTGCGCGTCGAGTCGCCGGGTCCGCCCCGGGTGAGGACGTAGGGCTGGTCGAACACCTGCAGTGCGTTGATGATGGCCATCACCGAGGCCACCAGCGTGGTGGGGCTCAGCAGCGGCAGGGTGACGTACCAGTGCTTGCGCCAACCCGTCGCCCCGTCAATGGACGCGGCCTCGTAGGTTTCCACCGGAATCGACGCGAGACCGCCGATGAACAGCAGGAACGAGAAACCGAAGTTCTGCCATACGTAAACAAGAATGACGACGGCGGCCGACCCACCTGGCGTGGTCAGCCACGGAACCCCTGGGATACCGACGATCGACAACAACCAGTTCACGACGCCGAACTGCTCGTTGAACAGGTAGCGCATGAAGATCGACACCGACGCAGCGGACAGGATCAGTGGGAAGAAGAAGGCCGAACGGAAGAACACCCTCAGCCATGACGGCAGCTTCTCCTGCACCATGATGGCCAGGCCCAGGGCCAAGGCGAGCTGCAGCGCCACGGCAACCACGACGAACACAATGGTGTTCAGGAACGACACCCGGACGGTGGGGTCTTGGACTACCTCGGCAAAGTTGTCGAACCCTACAAAAGTCGGTGCCGAGATGATGTCCCAGCGGAAGAAGGCGAGCGCGATCGAGGCGACGATAGGCAACAACGTGAAGATGCCCATGCCCGCAATGGTCGGCGCCAGGAAGGCCCACGGGAGCCAGCGCTGCTGGACACGGCCCCTTTTGGAATCCTGCGGGGATTTGCGTGCAGCTTGCCGGCGGCCCGGCTCGCTGCCAGTCCCCGTAGCTGTACTTGTTGCCGCACTCATGGCTGCCTCCTCAGGGCCAGTTCAAGGTCACGCTGCATGGAGTTGAGCGCGTCCTTGAGTTGGCGCTCGTCACCGCTGACAGCCAGGCTTACGTTTTTCATCAGGGCGGTCTCGACGGCGGCCTGCTGGGGTGGCGCCGGAATGGGACCTGTGGTGGGGAAACGGTCCAGGGTGTCGTAGAAGACCTTCCAATGCCGGGGCCCCGTTCCCGCGTAGAGCTGCTCGTTAACCATCGAGCGGCGTGCGGGTGTGGTGTTCGGCGTGGGGAACACGATCCGCATGGCCTCAAGGCTCGAGCTGAACTTCACCCATTCCCAGGCGGCGTCCTTGTCCTTGGCGGTCTTCATGATCGCATAGCCAGCGGTGCCGAACTGGTGCCGCTGGGTCCGCCACTTGGGGAAGAACTGGACGTCGAATCCGTCCTCTGTCATCCCCGCCTCATCGAGGCCTTGGACCCAATAGCCGCCCGCCGGCGTCGTACCTATGCGGTTGGAGGCGAACAGACCGATCAGTGAGCTTCCGCCGCCTTCCTCGGGACGGACGCCGAGTCCGTCCTTGACCAGCCCGCGGAGGTAGTCGAAGGATTCGAAGACCCGGGGATCGTCGGCGTTGGGTTCGAGCCACTGGTAGCCGCCGGAGCGGAGGCCTCGGGAAGGGTCGTTGGCATAGAAGCCGTCCCACAACCATTCGCCGCCGCCGGACTTGGTTTCCTTGAGGAAACTCGTGTCATTGGCGTAGAGCCACGGGACCACTCCGCCGAAGAGCCTGTTGGTCCAGTAGTACGGCGTGAAGTCCTTGGGGTTCGCCTTCTTCATGGCGGCAAGGGTGGCCCGGAAGTCGTTGTGCGTCCAGTTGTCCGACGGCCGCTCCAAGCCAGCTTGCCGGAGCGCCGTGGTGTTGTAGTACATGTTGGCGGCGTTCCAGTCGATGGGAAGCTGGAACAGGCTGCCTTTGTACATGAAGGCTTCCACCAGGCTGGGGTGGACGTCCGCGAAGTACTCCTTCATGTGCTCGGCATCGCGACGGAGGTACTCGTCCAACGGGTGGGCAAGCTTCTCGGCGAAAAGCTGCGCGCCCTCCGTTGCCACATACACAACGTCCGGCGGAGTCCCGGCGGCCACCATGGTGAGGATCTTGGTGAAGAAGTCTTTCCAGTCCACGGCCTGGATTGCTTGGACCTTGACCTTGATCTCAGGGTGGACCTTGGCGAAGGCGTCGATGACCTTCTGGCGGGCTGCGGCGTCTGCGGCGGTGCCCATGATGGCGATGCTGAGGCTGTTATCTCCCCGGCCCGGGATATCGGCGCCGGTCAAGCGCGGCCACGACGCCGCAGTCACTCCGACAATTCCGGCGCCGAGGGCTGTGAGGGCACTTCTACGTGTGAATTCGCGCAAAGCCCCATTGGTTCCCGACATGTCATTTTCCTTCCCTAACACGTGTTAGGAAGCGTATGCCTGCCACCTAACACGTGTCAAGTGTCACAGAATTGTTGCTTGCGCCTCACTGACCCCCGCCACACTGGGTTCCGATTCACATGAGGCGTCCAGCGAATTGTGGCAGTCTAGACAGAATGAGTTCCCAGCAATTCCGCACCAGCGGGAGGTCGAGCAAACGGCCGCTTGAAGCGCGCGCCGCAGGCAGTGGCACAGGTTTTCTCTTTTGCCTGGCCACCATCGCCAGCATCGTGGGCCTCGCGGCAACGTACTACTTCTTTGTGCGAACCACTCCCGGCCAGTTCATCGACGAGTCGGCACTGGTGGAAGCCACAGCCCTCAGCGGAACGGCAGGCCGGGCCTCCACTGAATTCCTGGACATGCTCCCCCTGCTTTCCCTCGCGATTGCCACTGTCATGGTGCTGTTCGTGACCGTCGCCCGGCGCCGTTGGAGGGCTGCGGGAATCGCTGTTGCCGCCTGTGTCGCCGCCAACTTGGCCACGCAGGTCCTCAAGTTCTTTATCCCCGACCGCCCCGACCGCGGAGTACAGACCCTGGAGTTGAACTCACTCCCCTCGGGTCACACCACCCTTGCCGCGTCGGCTGCGGCAGCTGTGTTTCTCATGGTCTCCCCCCGCTGGCGTCCCCTGGCCGGCTTTCTGGGAAGCACTTTCGCTGTGGCCACCGGTGTCTCCACCCTCATCAACCAGTGGCACCGCCCCGCCGACGTCATCGCCGCCTTCCTGGTGGTGGCCGCGATAATGCTCCCCGCTGGCTGGCTTGTTCTGCGCACCGGAAGCAGCTGGAACGTTTGGAAGGGCTACGGCGAGCATTGGGCCGCATCCCGGGCCTGGGTATGGCTTACTGTCGCCGCCCTCCTGATCGCCTTGATGATCGCCGGCTACTCACTGCTGCAGGTGATGCCAGGACTCAGCGCCGACAGCACCATCGACTACTTCTGGGCAGGCACAGCCTTCATAGCCATCGCTGGATACCTATCAGCGCTTGGCGGTACGTGGCTGTTCGGCCTGGCGGCCCGTAAGAACTAGAGGCTCGACGGCGGCGCACCGCCGCCTGCTTCAGCCCTCGGTAGCGTCGCTGCGCACCCGGCGGGCCTGCTCGCGGATGAAGGCGCGGTCCTCATCCGTCAGCACGGTGGCCCCATGGATATCCACGGCACTGTCGTCGCCGGTTTGTTCCTTAATGATGGTCGTAACAGTCCGCGGCACCATCACGCTGCCGGGATTATCGATGAGCCATTGCTGCGTTTGAGGAGAAAGCTGATTCCAAAATTCCCTGATGTGCATAGCGATCAGCGCTTCCGTTCTTGATTGGTGGGATATGGCGGGGACCCCTCGATGCACTGCCTCAAACTCGGGAAATTGGCCGGGTCCTCCCCACTAGGCTACGACGGGAAAGGCCGATCCTGACCCGGTCGCGCCCAACGTTTCCGTGAATTACGTCGACGAATCTGCTCTGGTGCGTTACAGTTACTCCAATCGATGGACAAATAATGGATATCTCCAGGAGCCCCCATGTCTTCCACCCTGAAGCCCGGTTTGCTCGGCGACACCCCTGGCCTCCCTGCGTCACGTGACCTCGTAGTGGACTTCATCCGGGTAGCCTGCATGTTTGCCGTAGTTGCAGTCCATCTGCTCATGATGGGCATCAGCGTGGACGACTCCGGCATCGGCGTGGACAACCCACTGACCTCCCTCAGCTGGTTCGCACAGGGCACGTGGTTTGGCCAGGTCATGCCGCTCTTCTTCGTTGTGGGCGGTTTCGCGTCCTTGACATCGTGGCGAAGCCTGCGTCGAAAGGGCGGTGACGCCGGTGACTACCTGAGGAACCGTGTGCTGCGGCTGGTTCGTCCTACCGTTGCGTTGTATGCGTTCCTCACCCTTGCGTTGTGGAGTGCGACGGCGGCCGGCGTGCCGGGCGATCTGCTCGCCGTCATCGCTGCGGGCACGGGGGTGCAATTATGGTTCCTTGCCGCGTACCTGATCTGCCAGGCCATGGTGCCCACGATGGCGAAACTTCACCAGGCCGCACCGTACCGGACCGTCGCCGCGTTGGCCGCGGGCGCCGTCGTCGTGGATGTTTTCCGCTTGGGCTTGGAGCACAATCCCTGGGGCTTGGACTCAAACCCGATCGGGCTACTGAATATGGTGTTCGTATGGGGGATGTTGCAGCAGCTGGGGTTCTTCTACGCCGATGGGTTCTTTGACCGGTTTGCGCGTTGGCAGCTGGTTCTTGCTGCGGCTGGTTGCTATGCGTCGTTGGTGCTGTTGACGCATTCGGGTCCCTACCCGGTGGACATGCTGACCAGCCAAAACCCACCCATGTTTCCCCTGATCCTGGTTGGGCTGGCCCATGTGCTGCTGGTGAAGGCCTTCTACCCGGTGCTGCAGCGGTGCGTGCAGCTCGGCTGGGTCCAGAAGGTGATGTTCGTCGTGGGCAGCCGGGCGATGACCATCTATCTGTGGCACTTGCCGTTGATCATCGCGATGTTCGGGATCGCCCTGCTCCTGCGGCTGCCCTTCCCCGAGCCCGCGAGTGCAGACTGGTGGCTCAGCCGGCCGGTCTTCTACGTGGCGGCGTGGGCCTTGGTGCTGCTGGTCTCCATGCCCTTGGTGCGTCTGGAGCTCGCAAGCACCGCACTGGCCCCAGGTGCCTATCGGCCTGCGATGTGGAGGATCGTGGTTGCGACTGTGTTGGCCATCATTCCGCCGTTCGTGGTGATGCGCACGGCCCTTGGCGCGGTCAACGCTACATGGGGGTTGGTCCTGCTGGTGGTTGCTGTGGTTCTGGTGACGGGCAAGGTGCCCGGCCAGGCGTGGAAGCAACCCGTTGCTGCGTGAGCCTGGCCTTCAGTAGTTGCGGCGGTGCTTCAGCCGTGGAATTGCGACGGCGAACACCACTGCCGCTGCGAAGCCCAGTATCCCTGTGGCCCAGATACCGGCGGAGAGGGAGACCGCAGCCGTCAACCCGGACAGCAGCACAGGTCCCCCGGTGGCGCCAGAGTCCGCGATGAATCGCCAGATTCCCAGGAAGTGGCTGCGCCCGTTGTCCGGCGAGAAGTCAGCGCCCAGTGTCATGATCAGCCCTGAACTGATTCCATTACCGAAGCCGATCAGCAACGCGACCAGAAGCAACGGGACAAAGCCGGCAGTGAACGGGATCAGGATCAGCGCAGATCCCATGATCACCGTGGACGGAACGGCCACCCATTGCCGGCCCTTCCTGTCCATGAGTTTCCCTGCCGGGTAGAAGACCAGCATGTCGATCGCTCCGGACAAGCCGTACAGCAGTGAGGCGTGGGTGGCGTCGAGACCCAGATGCTCTGCCCACAGCGGGATCACAACCTGTCGCGAAGCACGCAGTGCACTCAGCAGCAGGATGCCGAAACCGACACTCAGGAACACCCCTGCATGCGATGCCGCGACGCTCCGCAGCGTCGACGCCGGAGGGCGCGGGCCGCCGTCGGACGTCTCGGGCGCAACCAGATCCGGGATGGTGAGCGATAAGGCTGCCGCCGCCATCATCCCCGCGAAGCCAACCCAGTACGCGCCGCTGATGCCCGCGAACTGCATCACGCCGGCACCAACGAACGGTCCAATGAAGATGCCGATCCTGGTGACGCCGCCCAAAGTGGACAGGGCACGCGCGCGGAAGATGACCGGTACGGCCTCGGTGAGGAATTTCTGCCGGGCAAGGTTGAAGACGCTGGCGGACATCCCCACCAATGTCATGGATGCCGCCAACAGCCAGAGCCCGTGGTCAAGCTGCGGGGCAAACGCTGCCGCGCCAAGCGCCATGGCACCCAAAGCACCGGCACCGACGATCGACCATCGCTCGCCGAATTTCTCGGTGATGATCGAGGCCGGGATGTTGAAGACCCACGAACCCAGTCCAATGAGCGTCACGATCAACGCTGAAACGGCCACCGACGCGCCAAGGTCCCTTGCCGAAAGCGCAATGACCGGCAGGACCGCCCCTTCACCGATACAGAACAGCAGCGCCGGCCCGAAAGCCGGGAGGGCAACACTGCGAAGGCTGAAGCTCTTGTCTGCTTGGGTGGTGGTCATCCCTTTCATCCTAGGACCAGGGGAAGTGCCCCGCTGCCTTTCGTGGTCTGGCGCGCACCCTTACGTGGGCTGGCCCGCACCCGTACGCGCCCGACGCACCCTTTCGTGGGCTGGCGCGCACCCGTACGCGCTCGGCGCACCAGAGGTTACGGGTGCGATCGGCGGCAACGGGTGCGCGGGTTTGACACGCGGTTGTTGCGGCTCCGAGGACCGGAGCCGCAACAACTGGATGCGAAGCGGAATTACCGCTCAGCCCTAGCGACGGCTGGCTACTGCCTTCCGACGACCAAGGGCGGTCAGTACCAGGCCCATGAGGAGCATGGCTCCCGCCCAGAGTACGAAGCCGTTGTTCAGACCAGTTGCAGCCAAGGTGTTGGCACTTCCGACGGCGGTGGACGCTGCCGCGGTCACGGAACCCTTGGTAGCAACCAGTGTGTGAACACTGCCCGCGGTCTGGATGGTTCCGCCCGTGAGGCTTCCGTTAGCAGCGCCACCGTTCGTTGCGCCGCCCGTTACGGGGCCACCGATGGGCTCATCATCACCAGTTTCTCCACCGGTCGAGGGGCTTCCGGTGATCGGGGTTTCGGTCGGCGGGGTGACAACCGGAGGAGTAACTACCGGCGGGGTGACAACCGGAGGAGTAACTACCGGCGGGGTGACAACCGGAGGAGTAACTACCGGAGGGGTGACAACCGGAGGGGTTACGTTGCCGGCAGAACCGCCACCGATGCCCACCGAAGTCGAGCCAATGGTGACGGGAGCGGTGATCGGAACGATCAGCTGCGTACCTGCAAGGACGCCGTCGGAGCCGGTCGTGGTGGCACCTGGCGTGCTGCCTGTACCGCCCGTGGTACCGTTCGAACCCGTGCTCGTTGCCGAGGAATCACCCAACACACCAGCACCAACCGAACCAACGTTCACCGGAGCAGTAATCGGGGCAACAACCTGAGTCCCCGAACCAACGCCATCAGAACCGGAAGTGCTGGCACCTGACGTGCTGCCTGTGCTACCAGTGGTGCCGTTCGAACCCGTGCTCGTGGCCGAGGAATCACCCAACACACCAGCACCAACCGAACCAACGTTCACCGGAGCAGTAATCGGGGCAAC
>NZ_JBHVQI010000016.1:86132-92350 GCF_042886835.1 Paenarthrobacter sp. NPDC057981 | reverse complement strand
GTTCGAACCCGTGCTCGTGGCCGAGGAATCACCCAACACACCAGCACCAACCGAACCAACGTTCACCGGAGCAGTAATCGGGGCAACAACCTGAGTCCCCGAAGCAACGCCATCCGAACCCGAAGTGGTGGCACCTGACGTGCTGCCTGTACCGCCCGTGGTGCCGTTCGAACCCGTGCTCGTGGCCGAGGAATCACCCAACACACCAGCACCAACCGAACCAACGTTCACCGGAGCAGTAATCGGAGCAACCACCTGCGTACCAGAAGCAACGCCATCCGAACCCGAAGTGGTGGCACGGGCAGGAGCCGTGCCGCTCGTAGAACCGTTCGAACCCGAGGTAGCCGAGGAATCACCCAACACACCAGCACCAACCGAACCAAGGCCTACCGGAGCAGTAATCGGAGCAACAACCTGCGTCCCCGAACCAATACCGTCAGAACCCGAAGTGCTGGCACCGGACGAAGCAGGAGCCGAGCCACTGGCAGAACCGCTGGAACCTGAGGTAGCCGAGGAATCCCCAGCCACACCCACGGCAGTGGCTCCGACATTAACAGGGACCGTATTCGGAGCCACTACCTGAGCGCCGGACGCGATACCCTCTCCCCCCGACGTTGTTGCCTGCGCAGGCGCCTGGGCCTGCGCAGGAGCTGCTGTTCCCGAAGTGGCTGTCGAGTCACCCAGCACACCGGCCGACGTCGACCCAACCGTGATGGGGACCGTCACCGGTGCTACAACCTGGGTTCCCGAGGCGATACCGTCGCCGCCGCCTGTGGTGGCTGTCGGCGTCGAACCTGATGCCCCAGCGGGGGCGGCAGGTGTGGCTGAGCTCGCCGCAGTGGAGCCCCCCAGCAGACCCACTGACGACGAGCCCAGGCTTACGGGCACCGTTACCGGAGCTACAACTTGGGTTCCGGAGCCGATGCCATTGGAACCGTTGGTGGTGGCCGGTGCTGAACCGGAAGCGGCCGCAGGTGCCGCCGAACTGGTTGCTGCCGAGTCCCCCACCAAGCCCAAAGAGGTTGCGCCGAGGTTGATGGGCGCTGTTACTGGCGCCACCACCTGCGTGCCGGAAAGGAGTCCGTCACTGCCGCTGGTGGTATCTGCGGCGTTTGCCGCGGTGGCGCTGAGGACAATCATGCCCCCGGCAAAGCAGGTGCCGATCAGGCACTTGCGAATGGTCGTGTTCATGGTGTGTTTCTCCTGAAGATCTAGTTTCCGGAGACGTCCAATCACGGATCGTCTGTCGAGCCGTCTGCCGCTAAAGCTGGTGCAGCAAGGCAGGGGAACTAGTCAGGAGAGGAGCCGGGGTCGAAGGAGACCGGCTGTGGATGTTGTTCGTAGTTGGCCGTCGCGAGGCCAGGAAGTGCGTCGGCGGGGATGATCAGTGCGTCGTGAAGGAATGCTGCTGCCGGGTTGGGCGGCCCATTCGAAGACCCGCCGGAACCACTTCCCGCCAGGCCGGACGGGACGGCGTCGAAGTCGCCCGGCAGCCCGGACGGGGCTGCAGGATCGGAAGAAGAGGAGGATCCGCCAAGCACCGCAGTGATGCCGGTGGGGCCGAAGTTTCGGGTATGAGCCAGCCACGATGCGTCGACCCCGAGCCCAACTGCGGTGGACTGTTCTGCTTCCGTGCCAGCTGGCTCCGGTGAAGTTACGACGCCGGTTGCCGGCTCGCTGCCTGCGTCCGGCGAGGCCGGAGCTACTGAGGTACCGGCGCCAGGAGCGCTCGGCACATCGGTGTCAGGGACCGTCACCGGAGGCACCGCAACGGGTGGGATAGTGACGGGCGGGACCACTGAGTCCAGGGGCGGCAGAACGGTGTCCACCACGCCCACGATGGGTTCCACGACCGGGTTGACTGCATCCGTCACAGGCTCCAAACGCACCGGTTCCACAATCGAGTTCACTGGGGGAACCACCACGTTGACGGCTTGGTCAACGGGGTCGGTGACAGGTGTCACCACGGTGTTCACGATGGTTCCCGCTGTGTTTGCGGGGAGGACCTGGTTGACCACCGGCGCGGCGTCCACCGTGCCGCCTACGTGCTGCACCACGGGAGTGACGGCGGGCACGGGGACGTTGATCTGCTCAGCGGGCAGCAATCCCTTGACGGCGGCCGGAAGGGCCACGTCGGGCAACGGAATGCTGATGGAGCTCGACGAAGAAACGCCGTTTAGCAGGTTTTTGTCGTGCGTATCCGCGTCCGCATTTGCGGCTGTGGCTGAAAGTGCCATCCAGATTGCGGTGCCTGCGCCCGCGACCATGACAGAGCGGAGAATGCTGGCAGCACGCGGGAATGCGCGTGAACCCCTCATCTCGACACCCCCAGGTAGTCGCGAACCAATGGTCGTGTTCATCCTAAGACGTGTTTAAGCCATTAGTCCATGCCTGGGAGTAAACAAGATGACAAATTTGTAAGGAACCTTGTTTACGAGGGGTAAGAACCCGTTTCGCTCGGACCGAAGTCCGGCGTTCCCAGGGAGGTGCGACCATGTGCGTTGGTTTCCTGAAGCCTCTTGATGAACCAACGCGACTGTTCCGGGCCATACGGCAGTACCGGAATGGCCTTGGTGGCGTCGGAGGGCATGTCGCGAATGGACTGGGTTGCCTGGCGAACCGCAGTGCTCATTGTGTGGGCCATGGTCTTGACGAACTCGTCACTGACATGTTTTCCGTGGCCCGGTACCAGGAATTCGTAGCGGTGGCGGAGGGCGGAGATGTGCCGCAGGGCGTCTGCCCACTCTTCCGGGTATGAATCCTCGAACGACGGATGTGCTCCCTGTTCCACCAGGTCACCCACGTACAGCGTGGAGCTGGTTCCTACCAACAGGTCACCGTCCGTGTGGGCGCGGCCCAGGTAGAAGAGCGTCGCGGTGATCCCGCCAAGGTCCACCAACACGGGCTGGTCGCGGACCAGCGCGTTCGGGACAACGATCTCGACGGCGTCGCCCTCCCCCGCTGCCATCTCGGGTTCGTTGGTGGCCACGAAGCGACGCTGGTTATCGGCGTCGCGTTCGATAGTGGCCGCACAGTTGGCGTGCGCCCAAAACTCGGTAACGCCGTCGTCAGCGAAAACGGCGTTACCGAAGAAGTGGTCGTAGTGCGCGTGGGTGTTCACCACAACCAGCGGCAGCTGGGTTTTTTCGCGCACTGCAGCGAGGATCTCCCGGCCTTGGCGCGGGCCGCAGCCGGTGTCGATGACCATGGCGAGCTCAGAGCCCACCACCAGCCCGGTGTTGAGTAACGATCCCTCGGTTTCCAAGACGTAGTTGTCCGGTCCAAGTTCCAGCCAAGCTGACAATGCGTTCTCCGTATCCAGTGCAATCCGGCGATGTTCAGGCCTCTACTCTACCCACGGAAAGCTGGGAGGGAGCGGAATGAACCGAGCCTTGGCGCAGGGATTTAGAGAATGGCCGTCATCACGTTCCAGCCTGCGCCTACCTGGGCGGAGTACAGCCACCAGCCGGCGCCGTTGCCTGCGTACAGGATCAGGTCACCGCCAGTGGTGCGGCCGAGGACGTCAACCTTGCCGTCGCCGTCGAAATCGCCGGGAGCTTCAAGGGCGTTGAAGATGTTCCAGCCCGAACCGATCTGGCTGGTGCCAAGCCACCCACCCGTTCCATTACCTGGATAGAGCAAGAGTGCGCCGGAGCCATTGCGGGCAATGACGTCGGCCTTGCCGTCGCCGTTGAAGTCTCCGACGCCGTCGATCGCTGTCATGACGTTCCAGCCGGCGCCGATCTGGCGCGGCTGCAGCCAGCCGCCGGAGCCGTTGCCCGGGTAGAGCCACAGCACTCCGTTACCGTCGCGGGCAATGATGTCGGCTGTTGCGTCGCCGTTGAAATCGCCCGATGCCTTGATGGAAGTCATCACGTTCCAGCCGGCGCCAATCTGACGGGCACCCAGGAGGCCACCCCAGCCGTTGCCCGGGTAGAGCCACAGCACACCGTTGCCATCGCGGGCGATGACATCTGCGTAGCCGTCGCCGTTGAAGTCACCCGGTGCCTCAATGGAGGTCATGCCGTTCCACCCCACACCGATCTGGGTGCGGGCGCCCTTCCATCCTCCGTAACCGTTGCCCCGGTACAGCCACAGTGCGCCGCTGCCATCGCGGGCAATCACATCACTTGTGCCGTCACCGTTGAAGTCGGTGAGCTTCTTGTTCGGCGATGCGGCGGGAGCCGTCCCACCGAACTTCCTCAGTGCCGCCGTCGCATCCACCAGGCCTGCGCCACAGCCTACGGAGCAGCCTCCAGGCAATGGCCGTGCCGTTTCCTTGAGCTGCTGCTCCACCTGGGCAGGAGTAACCGTGCCGCCTTGTGCGGACATGAGAAGTGCTGCAACGCCTGCCACATGGGGAGCAGCCATTGACGTCCCCTCCATAAAAGCGAACGCAGGCTCGCCCGGCGTGGTAGTCCCGTAGTTCAGCGTGGAGAGGATGCCGCGGCTGACGTCAACGGACATGTCGCCGCCGGGTGCAGTGATGTCCACGGTGGGGCCGTAGTTGGAGTACACGGCGCGGGCTCCAGCCTTATCGCTGGCTCCCACGGCGATCACGTTCTGGCAGTTCGCGGGACTCGCGTCAGCTGCGGGCACGTTGGAGTTTCCGGCAGAGGCCACAACCACGGCGCCTGCGTTGTACGCAGTATTGATGGCGTTCTGGTAGGTGGCGGAGCACGCTGCGGTGCCGCCAAAGCTAAGGTTGATCACCTTGGCCGGGTTGGGGTTCACGGGAACATCAGCAACCACCCCACCTGCAGCCCAAATGATGGAATCGGCGATGTCCGATGTGTACCCGCCACAGACACCGAGGGCCCGGACCGGAAGGATCTTGGCGCTTGGAGCAACGCCGGAAATACCGATGCTGTTGTTGCCCAGCGCGGCCACGATTCCTGCCACGTGAGTTCCGTGCCAGGAAGAGTTCTGGGCAGGGCTGCCGGCTTCACACTCTTCCGCCGGTACCCAGTCACCCTGGTCGGTGGGATCGGGGTCCCGGCCGTTTCCGTCGCGCGCATCTGCGGCACTTGAAATCATGTCGTAGCCGGGCAGCACGTTGGCGTTGAGTTCCGGATGGCTGGTGATGCCGGTGTCCACCACCGCAACCACAACACCTTCACCGTGGTTGTAGTCCCAGGCTCCGGGCGTGCGGACGCCGGAAAGGTTGTCCCACAGGTTCCACTGCTCCAAATACCCGTAGTCCTGCGAATGAGAGGTAGGGCGCATGATGGCGTCGGGCTCTGCGTAGGCGACGTTGGGATCTGCACGCAGGGTTTCAACGAAGGCCTGGGCTTCAGATCCCGAAAGTGCTTCGTCGAGCTTGATGACGTGCCCGCCAGTGGCATTCTCGCGGGAACTCTTAGTGGCGATACCCAGCTTGGTAGCTGCATGGTCCGCTGCATTCTCGGCCTTCACAGCGGCTGTTTGGGCGGCGCTGTCCCGAATGCCCACGATGAATTGGTCCGTGGGGACGTCGGCTGCGGGCTTGAGGACCTTCGGGGTGCTCGGAATGATGTCGATCTTATCGGCGACGGCTGGCTGAACGGCCAGCCCTGCGCCAATGAGAAGGGTGGTCATGGCTATGCCAACGGCCCTTACCGGGCGGAGACGGGGATTATTCACTGGGCATCCTAGGGAAATCGCAAGCAACCTCGACCGGCTGATCGCGGGCAACTGGAGACCACCAGCTGACCCCCAGAGAATTGTAAGCGGACTATCGGCTCTCTGGTGTATGCGGCGTGTTTGTGACAATTGCAGATGTGGCCCGGAAGCTTGAGCTTCCGGGCCACACTGGTCAACAACTAACCCCGGCTAGGGAGTTAGCTGTGACGTGATGCTGTCCTGCGACGAGCAAGGACCATCAGGACGATGCCGAAGGCCAGGAGTGCCGCAGCTGCTGCGATGTAGGGAGCCAGCTGGGTTCCCGTGTACGCAAGGTCGCTGCTGGAGCCATCGGCTACCGATGAATCGGCTGCCGGCGCGTCCGTTGTAGGAACGGAAATGACCGGAGCACTAGTGGTCGGCGTGCCTGATTCGCTCGGCTTCGGAGTTTCCGAGTGGCTCGGCTTCGGAGTTTCCGTCGGGGTATCCGTCGGAGTCGGGGTCGGCGTCGGCGTCTCAGTCGGGGTATCCGTCGGAGTCGGGGTCGGCGTCGGCGTCTCAGTCGGGGTATCCGTCGGAGTCGGGGTCGGCGTCGGCGTCTCAGTCGGGGTATCCGT
>NZ_JBHVQI010000016.1:38277-86037 GCF_042886835.1 Paenarthrobacter sp. NPDC057981 | reverse complement strand
TCCGTCGGAGTCGGGGTCGGCGTCGGCGTCGGGCTGGGCGGGTTCTTCACTGCGGTGTTCGTCAGCGACACAGCAACCGGAGTGGTCACAGCAGCGTCAGTAATCGCAACCGTGAACTTATCCCCGGTGACATCACCCGGAGTCCACACCGGAGCAGACCAGGTACCGTCAGCCGGAGCAGTCAAAGCCTGCTCGGTCAGCTCACACGAGGTACCCACCGGCAAATCAGTGACTTCCTGGGAAGTACCCGGAACCAGAACCAGCGAACCCGTCGAACCGTTGGTGCAGTCATAACCGACCGTGTAATCCGAAGGAACCGTCAGACCACCATCATTGACAACAGTCTTCGTGACATTGAACGAACCCTTCGGTGGAGCGGGCGCGTCAAAGGTGATCTCGGCTGAGGCCGTGATCGTCTGAGCGTCGACTCGGGCGAATACCGCGAACACCTGGCAACCTGCGTCGCCATTGCTGTACCAGTTCAGGCTGTCTTCCGTTACGGGAAGGACCGAAGCATCAATGGACACTGTTCCGGCAGTCAGACTGGTGGTGCAGAGGTCGACGTCCACAGAAGATCCAGCTGTTGACGGAGTATTGACCGTCAGGACATTGCCGTTCAAACTGCCGTCAGACTCTCCTGAGCAGAGCGCAAAGGTTCCGTTCGTTGCTGTGAGATCGATCGGTGTTTGTGCGATGTTCGTCGACACCGTAACACGGGCTTCCTGACCTGCCACCTGCGATTGGGAAGCTGGCGAGACGGTCAGCTGCGGCACGAATGGCTGCTTTAGGAAGGCGAACGTGGCGTCGATCTTGTCCGGGCTCAGACCACCATTGATGCAGGCGGCTTGATAGTTGGCCGGCATGTCGTCGTAGTCTTTGACGCACCATGCCAGTTCCTGCAGTTTGAATCGATCATTTGTAGTCGAGTCTGCCGTGACAAAGCGGTTGGTTGTGCCATCGTTGAACTGATAGCCGTTCTGAACCAGGTACGCGAACACGCGACGCTGGAAATCGGTCATGCCGGCGTTCTTCTCAGGGTCCTCGTCCAACGGACGCCCGTCGAAGCAAGAGTGCAAGGTGAAGTCTGTGCAGAACATCCATGCACTGACGGCGCCGCCACCCACGGGTCCACCCTCCGCTTCGGTTTCGTAGCGGGTTCCGCACAGCGGCGGCAATGTGGAAGTACCATCCGTTCCTTGGCCGCTTACGTTATAGAGCTCCACCACCAAGCCCTTGTTGTAGTTATCAAGATTCGCACCTGTCACCGTGGTCTTGGGGTTGGCCACAAGATCAGTCGTGCCCGGGCACGCAGGAGCTACAAAAGTGGTAGCAGCCACCGGGGGTGTCGAGGCCACCGCAGATGGTGGCAGTGCGAGCTGTGCCGCGAACACCCCCGCGGCTAATGTCGTGGTCGCGGCGAAGGCCGCGACAAATCTCTTCAGCATTTTGTTTCCTTCATCGATGAGTTGCGAAACGAATGGACGAAGCACCCTCACCAAGTCCATGTGCTGAGTCCGGGCAGCGGGGACCCTGGCGTTGACGCTTCAACCAGTTATGAAGAGTGGGCCGAGGCCCTAACGTGTCGCGAAAAGTACGAATTATGACCAAGGTCACAGCTGAGTCGCTGTCGGTGGCGAGGACGCCGACGGGCCGAGTCGTGCCGGCGGTGGCGCTTGGCGGGCTTGGGTGGGCCCGGCGGTGAGAACTAATTAACGCGCAGGCTATTGACCGAGACCGATCGCACCTCTAGAGTTCTGATATATGAGTCGTATGTCACATTTTTGATGCGCCCGGGTTCGAGGCGCTGATCTCAATGGGTCTGCGCGGGAGTGCTGGGCATCAAAGCGTGGCTCCGGCGTCGGGGGCCCAGCGCGGCATCTGCTGGCATCAAGCCAGCCGGCCTCGTCCACGGGTCGCTAAGGTCTGCGACTGTCCGCACGTCTAGAAAACGGCGCTCTGGTGCCGTCAGCGTTTTTCGCTGAAGCCAGAAGGGAACACACCTCCATGATCCACCCGACCAAGACGACGGCCGCCGTCGACGCCCCCGTACCAAAAGAGACCAGCTCGACATTCAAACGCCGCTTCATGTTTCGGCTGGTCGCAGTGTTCATCGGCGGGATGTTCCTCGACGGTTACATCCTGGGAATCATCGGCCCCGTCACCGGACTCATGCGCTCAGATCTCCAGCTCGACGCGCTGTCCCTGGGTTTGATCGCTGCCGGACCGCTGGTTGGCATCTTCGTCGGCTCCCCGATTGCCGGGTGGGCTGCTGACAAGTTCGGACGTAAGCCCATGTTCCTCGTGGACATGGGCTTGTTCCTGGCGGCCTCAGCTGCCCAGTTCTTTGTAACCTCCGGGGACGGCGCAGTGATCCAGCTGGCCATCATCCGGTTCTTCATGGGCGTCGCGATCGGTGGCGAGTACTCAATCGGCGGGCCGTTGCTGTCAGAGTTCTCCCCTCCCAAGCTGCGCGGGCGGTTGCTCGGGCTGACTCTGATCGCTTGGTATGTCGGCTTCATGATGGCATTCATCATCGGCACGGTCCTGCACGACGCCGGCGCCCCGTGGCGCATCGTCATAGGCACGAGCACGATACTCGCCGCGGTCCTGTTCGTAGCCCGAATCGGCCTCCCCGAGTCGCCGAGCTGGCTCATCACAAAGGGGCGGCGCGATGAAGCACTGGCGATCGCACGCAAGTACGTCGAATCACCGCAGATGCATGACAGCATCACCGAAGAGATCAACCTGAGGATGGTCCAGGAGGCGCAGGCCGCAAAGGACAGAAGCACCATCAAGAATCCGTCCTTCTCAATGCTGTTCTCGAAGCAGTACTGGCGAACCACCCTCTTCACCG
Organism: Paenarthrobacter sp. NPDC057981; assembly: GCF_042886835.1. NCBI lineage: Bacteria > Bacillati > Actinomycetota > Actinomycetes > Micrococcales > Micrococcaceae > Paenarthrobacter > Paenarthrobacter sp. NPDC057981. Next base: position 83,183 of record NZ_JBHVQI010000016.1, on the reverse strand, counting down.
CAGGTTTCTGGTTCTGCGCGGTCACCCCCTACTTCGCGATCGCGACGTTCGCCGACGAGGTGCTCAACCAATTCGGCTTCGGCGGAGGCTGGGCTGGCGGAGTCGGCCTGTCCGCACTCGCGGCCGCTGGTGTTGTCACAACTGTGCTGCTGATCGACAGGCTCGGCCGCCGGATCCTCACCGTCCCGGGGCAGTGGCTCTGTGCGGGAATCCTGCTGGTCATTGGGGTCTGGGCGGACGCACCGGCCATCCTGGTTCTGGCCCTGTTCCTGGCTTTCTCCTTCTTCAACGCCGGCTACACCACAATGACCCAGGTCTATCCGGCCGAAGTCTTCCCTGGTCACCTGCGCGGCGTCGGCATGGGCTTCGCCGCGGCCTTCAGCCGCATCGGAGCCGCGCTCGGCACCTTCGCCCTGCCGTGGGCGATCGCCAACATCGGCATGGGCCCCAGCATGGTGGTGGCCGCCGTCGTCGCATTCCTTGGGGCAATCCTTTCGCAATGGCTCGCACCTGAGACCAAGGGCCGCACCCTCGCCGAGATCTCTGCAGACTTCAAGCACTGACACTGAGCTCAAACGGAGAAGGACCCCGACTTTTCAAGTCGGGGTCCTTTTCACATGTTCAGCCACACGTTAGTAAGCGAGCGTGCGGCTCAAACCCTTGGGATGTGAGCGAGGGTGCTACATGTCCGCGAGGGCGCCGCCGGGGTTTTCGATGGCGTCGGCGACGTAGCGGAGGAAGCCCGCGGCGGTTTCGCCGTCGCACACGCGGTGGTCGAACGCCAGGGTCAGCTCGGTCACCTTGCGGACGGCCAGCTCGCCGTTGACCACCCAGGGCTTGTCGATAATGCGGCCCACTCCGAGCATCGCGACCTCGGGATAGTTGATGATCGCCGCGGAACCGTCGACGCCGAACACGCCATAGTTGTTCAGCGTGAAGGTGCCGGAGCCCAGTTCGGTCGGGGTCGCCTTTCCGTCACGCGCGACGGCGGTGAGTCGCCGGATCTCTGCGTCCAGTTCGCGGGCACTCATCGCGTGCGCGTTCCGTACGGACGGGACCACGAGCCCCCGGTCGGTCTGGGCAGCGAAGCCGAGGTTGATTCCGTCGAATCCTATGATCTGCTGCGAGCCATCGGCAGCGGTCTCAAAGCGCGTGTTCAAGGCCGGATACTTTTTTAACCCAGCCGTGACAAAACGCGCGATGAAGGCCAGCAGACCGGGGGTATCGTGCGGCGCGCGCTTCTTCAGTTCGGCGCGCATCTCGAGCAACGCCGTTGCATCGACGTCCACCCACACGGTCGCTTCGGGGATCTCGGAGCGACTCCTCGTCATGTTCGCCGCCACGGCCTTGCGCACTCCACGAACGGGCGTCCGCTCCGACACAGCCAAGCCGGTCCGGCCATCAACGGAGCCCTCGGCAGCGGAGGCAGCAGCGGGAACAACAGCCGGAGCCACCGGCGCAGAAATAGCAGCCTCAACGTCCCTGCGCATGATCAGCCCACTGGCACCGGAACCCTCGATCGAGTCCAGCGAAACTCCGTGGTCGCGCGCCATCTTCCGCACCAGCGGGGAGATGACGGCACTGAGCTTGCCCGGGATGCGCGTCCCGGCCACAGCCGGCTCAAACGACACCTCAGGAACGGCAGGAGGCTCGACGACGGCGACACTCGCCTTCCGCGGCCGGGTCCGGCCACCCGTGGCTCCCCCAGGGGTGCCGTAGCCGATGAGCACGTTCCCCGAGCCCGCCTTCTCCTCGGTCCGGTACGTCTCCGCAGCTGCGGAAACCTCGGCCGAGGCCACCACACCAATAGACACAGCATCATCCGCAGCCGCGGCAGCAGCCGGCACCGAGTCAGCTACCGGACCAGGACCCGAACCCGCACCAACGCGAGCAATCGAGATCAGTGGCTTGCCGACGTCGAGCGTTTGGCCGGCCTCCCCGTGCAGTTCGGCGACGGTACCGGCGTACGGCGAGGGCACCTCCACCATGGACTTGGCGGTTTCGACCTCGGCGATGGGCTGGTCGACCTTGACCTCGTCCCCCACGGCCACGAGCCAGTTGACGAGTTCGGCTTCGGTGAGTCCTTCGCCGAGGTCGGGCAGACGGAATACCTGCAGATCTGAGCTCATGGTTAGTCCTCCCACTGAAGGTCGTCGACGGCGTCGAGAATGCGGTCGACGCTCGGCAGGTAGTAGTGCTCCAACTTGGGAGACGGGAACGGGACGTCGAAGCCGGTCACGCGGCGGATCGGTGCGGCCAGATAGTGGAACGCTCGTTCCTGGACGCGGGCCACGATTTCGGAGGACACGGACGCGAAGCCGTGGGCCTCGGCAATCACGACGGCGCGTCCCGTCTTGCGTACGGACGCGCAGAGGGTTTCGTCGTCGAAGGGGACGATGGTGCGGACGTCGATGACTTCGAGCGAGCGCCCCTCCTCAGCGGCGGCAGCTGCGGCGGCGAGCGCCGTGGGAACGGACGGGCCGTAGGCGATGAGCGTCGCGTCCGTGCCGGGACGGGCGACAGCCGCGCGGCCCTCGGTGGAGGTTCCGGCGTCGTGCTCTGCGCGCAAGGCACCCAGGTCCACCTGGTCCTTGGACCAGTAGAGCTTCTTGGGTTCCATGAACATCACGGGGTCATCGGAGTCGATGGCTTCGCGGAGCATACGGTAGCCGTCGGCGACGGTGGCCGGGGTGTAGACCTTCAGGCCAGCGGTGTGCGCGTAGTAGGACTCGGAGGAGTCGCAGTGGTGCTCCACTCCCCCGATGCCGCCGGCGTAAGGAACACGGATGACCATGGGCATTTTGAGCTTGCCCTTGGTGCGGTTGTGCATCTTGGCGACGTGGCTGACGATCTGTTCGAAGGCCGGGTAAGCGAAGGCGTCGAACTGCATTTCGATGACGGGCCGCATGCCGTTGATGGCCATGCCCACGGCCATGCCGACGATGCCGGACTCGGCCAGCGGGGTGTCGAAGCAGCGCTGTTCGCCGAATTCGGCCATGAGGCCGTCGGTGATGCGGAAGACGCCGCCGAGCATGCCGACGTCTTCGCCGAAGACCAGGACTGAAGAGTCGGCGCGCATGGCGTCGGCCATCGCCGTGTTGAGTGCCTTGGCCATGGTGAGGCTCTGGGGCCCGCTCGCCTCGGCGGTCGCTGCGGCTGATGCGGCGGCGCTGGCGGTGGCGGCGCTGACGTTTCCGTTTACGGACGTGGTGATGGTCATTTTGCACCCTCCTCGCGGGCGAGTTCGTCAGCCAGCAGCTCAGACTGTTCTTTCAACTGCGGGGTTTGCTTGTCGAAGACGTACTTAAAGAGGTCCAGCGGCTGCACCGGCACGTCCTCCCCGAGGCCTTCGCGGAGCTGCGTGGCAACGTCTTCCGCATGCTCGGCGATGCGCGAGGATGCTGCGTCATCCAACAGACCCTTGTCCGTCAGGTACGACTTCATGCGGGTCAGCGGGTCCTTGGCCTGCCACTCGGCGACTTCGCTGTCCGGGCGGTAGCGGGTGGCGTCGTCGGCGTTGGTGTGGGCCTGCATGCGGTAGGTGTGGGCCTCGATCAGCAGCGGTCCGGATCCTTCGCGCGCCAGCTTCACGGCGCGGTCCATGACGGCGAGCAGGGCGACGAGGTCGTTGCCGTCAACGCGCTCACCGGCCATGCCGTAGCCGACAGCCTTGTGGGCGAGCGACGGCGCTACGGACTGGTGGCTGAGCGGAACCGAAATGGCGTACTTGTTGTTCTGCACGAAGAAGATCACCGGCAGATGGAAGACGGCGGCGAAGTTCAGTGCCTCGTGGAAGTCGCCTTCGCTGGTGGCGCCGTCGCCGCACATGGCCATGACCACGGTGTCTTCACCGCGCAGCTTGGCGGCATGGGCGACGCCGACGGCGTGCAGCAGCTGGGTGGTGAGCGGCGTGCACTGGATGCCGACATTGTGCTGTTTGGGGTCGTACCCGCCGTGCCAGTCGCCGCGGAAGATGGTCATCACCTCTACCGGGTCCACGCCGCGGGTCATGACCGCGACGGCGTCACGGTAGGTGGGGAACAGCCAGTCGCCTTCCTTGAGGCACATGGCAGCTGCCACCTGGCAGGCTTCCTGGCCGTGGCTTGAGGGGTAGACGGCCATGCGGCCCTGCCGGACCAGCGCTGAGTTCTGGTCGTTGACGCGACGTCCGACGACGAGCTGCTCGTAAGCGGCCATCAATTCAGCATCGCTGGGCGTGGGGTACTCGTGGCCGGGTTCGGTGCCTTGCTCGTCGTGCGGGCGGAGGGTGCCGTCCGGGTTCACCATTTGGATCTGGTGCCGGGCGGGGAGCATGTAGTCCTCAACGCTGATGCCGAATTTTGTCCGAACGTCAGCAGCCTGGTCCTCTACAACCGTTTCGGGCGCAGAGTGGTCTGCGTGGATCGTCATTGGTCCGTCCTTCTCTAGCCACTATGTGCTTCCAGTATGTTCCCCGGCGAAGTTTCGTATCCAGCTTTCCGCCAAATCATGGAAGCCCTTGCCTAAACTAGGTACTCTGAAAGACAGATTGTAATTGTGAGCTGGGTTACGCGCCCGTGCTGTAGACGAATTGGAGCCTGCTTTGAGTGAGACGGAGGCGGAGCAGACCGCCGTACCGCTGGACAGTGTGGATCGGGACATCATCCGCGAGCTCACCACCGACGGGCGCATGTCCATCACCCAGGTGGCGGAGAACGTGCACATCAGCCGCGCGCACGCCTATACCCGGATTGCCCGGCTCACTGGCGAGGGCGTCCTGACCAAGTTCACGGCGCTGGTGGATCCCATCAAAGCCGGCCTGCGCTCCTCCGCGTACGTGACGTTGAAGGTCCAGCAGCATTCGTGGCGTGAGCTGAAGGAGCAGCTGCGGGCCATCCCGGAGATCCACCACATTGCCTTGGTGGGCGGCGACTTCGACGTCATCCTCCTGGTCCGCGCCACCGACAACATCCATCTGCGCCGCGTCATCTTCGACCAGCTGCAGTCCATGGAGGGCATCCTGGATACGCAGACGTTCCTGGTGTTCGAAGACGTCGATACCCGGTGACGTTCCGACGGAAGGTTGTCTGGACCCTTATAGCCGGCGCGCTCGCCGGGCTGCTGTGGTTGATTGGGGCGTACCAGCTCTTCCATAACCCGCCCCATGCCACACCCCAGCGGACCGACGCGATTGTGGTGCTGGGCGGGATGAGCGACGAGCGGCTCCCGGTGGGGTTGTCATTGCGGGAGCAGTTGGACATTCCGGACCTGGTGGTGGTCACCACGGGCCTGCCCGCCAACGCCGGTTCGGATGAGTACTGCCAAACGCACGACGGCGACGCTCACCTTGACTGCTTCCGTCCGGATCCGCTGAACACCCGTGGTGAAGCTGCCCGCCTCAGGGAGCTGGCAGCGGAGCGCGGCTGGAAGTCGGTGACTGTGGTGACGTCCGATTATCACCTGCTCAGAGCCGGCACTTTGATGAAGCAATGCATCCCTGCCGACGTGCAGATGGTGGGCACCGAACCGCGGCTCTCCCCCGCCGGTTGGCTGTGGCGGTTCGTGGTGGAAACCGGTGGGCTTTTTGATGTCTGGATTCGCCCGGAATGCTAAGGGTTCTGGTGAATTTCCGGGGTTTTTGAGCGGTTAGGATTGCACTAGTTTCTGGTGCCTTCGGGCCGGTCTTTATGGGGGTAATACGTGCACACCATCATGCCTATTTTTGGGACGCGGCCGGAAGCCATCAAAATGGCGCCAATTGTGCGCGCATTGATGGAGTCGGAGCTGTTCGAGTGCGTAGTTACGGTCACCGGACAACACCGTGAAATGCTTGACCAGGTCAATGAGCTCTTCGGGATTACCCCGGACCACGACCTCAACATTCTACAGCCCGGCCAATCCCTCACGGACATCATGACCCGCACGATGAGTGGGCTCGACACCCTGTTTGCTTCCGGCCGGCCGGCCGCGGTGATTGTCCAGGGCGACACCACTACCTCTACTGCCGGTGCCATCGCGGCCTTCTATCACAGCATTCCCGTGGTCCACGTGGAAGCCGGCCTCCGCAGCGGGAACCTTCTGTCCCCCTTCCCCGAGGAAGCGAACCGCAAGATCACCAGCCAGATCGCCTCCTTGCACCTGGCACCGACCACCACCAGCCGGGCGAACCTGCTGGCCGAAGGTGTGTCAGCGGCGGACATCGTGGTGACGGGCAACTCGGTGATCGACGCGTTGCTGACCACGGTGGACAAGCAGGTGCCGTTCTCTGATCCTGCGTTGGAGTCGCTTGCTGAGAGTGGGCGCCGTATCTTGTTGGTGACGACGCACCGCCGCGAGAACCAGGGTGATGCCATGCGCGGGGTCGGCCGGGCGCTGGCCCGCATTGCCGACGCCGAGCCTGAGCTGACGATCGTCCTGCCGGCGCACAAGAACCCCGTGGTCCGCGAGGCTGTGCTTCCTGCTTTGTCCGGGAAGCCGAATGTCCTGGTCACGGAGCCCTTGGCCTACGGCGAGTTCACGCGGATGCTCTCCCTCGCCCATGTTGTCCTGACCGACTCGGGCGGTGTCCAGGAAGAAGCACCGAGCCTGGGCAAGCCCGTCCTGGTAATGCGCGACAACACCGAGCGCCCCGAAGCCGTTGAGGCTGGGACCGTGGCGTTGATTGGCACGGATGAGGAGCGGATCGTGGCCGAGGTGACCCGGCTGCTTCACGACACTTCCCACTTTGAGGCCATGGCGAACGCGGTGAACCCGTACGGGGATGGCCTGGCTGCGGAGCGGACTATTGCCGCTATTGCTGAGCTGCTGGGTGTGGGCAGGCGCGTGGAGGAGTTCGGGATGGAGCGGGTTTACTGAGCGACGCTACCGACACGTGAAATGACGTTCCCCTAGGTTCGTCCGCTGTATTTCATTTCGGTGAGCTACGAACAGAAGTCAAGCGCTCAGAACTTCTAAGGCAAAGCAGGTAGACGGCTGCACACAATTGCTCCTGAAGGCACTCCTGGTGAGTGAGACCACCGCCAACCCGCTATGATTGCGTAGTCCGCACGAATACCGAAGTTCTGGGGCGTGCCTCTGCTGGCAGGTCTCTGACGACAGCCACAGGGGGGCCAGCTTTGGACATAAGAGACTATCTGCGCATTTTGCGCCGCAATTGGATGATTGTCGCCATCCTGACTTTGACCGGTTTGCTAGTCGGCGGAGCCGCTTCAATTATAGTCCCACCCACTTATACTGCGGGAACTCAATTATTTGTAGCAATTCAGAATTCTGGATCTGCACAGGAATTGCAACAGGGAAATACGTTCACTCAGGCTCGCGTGCAGTCCTATGTGAAAACGGTGACAACCCCAATCGTACTCCAGCCAGCCATTGATGAACTCGGACTCGGCATCACACCAACAAAGCTGGCTGAAAAAGTGAAGGTTAGTACCGACCTAAATACTGTTTTGATAAAGATCGACGTCTCAGATCATTCTCCAGTTCAGGCAGCAGCGGTCGCCCAGGCCATCTCCAACAGCCTCATAAGAGCAGTCGAATCGCTTGAGCGACCGAAGAACGGCGGGTCTTCGCCTGTCAGCTTGTCCATAATTGCGCCGGCGGAGGCCCCCACCGAACCGTCAGCCCCCAACACAAAGCTCAATCTTGCACTCGGCTTCCTCCTAGGTCTTGCTGGTGGTTTAGGCGCCGCACTTATCCGCGGCACTTTTGACACGCGAATCCGAGGAGAAGCCGACCTTCGTCAGATTACGGATGCCCCTGTTTTGGGAGGCATCGCTTATGACGCAGATTCCTCCAAACAACCGTTGCTGACTGAAGCTCACCATCAAACTCCCAGAGCGGAATCGTTCAGGACACTTCGAACCAATCTTCGATTTGCCAATGTGTCCGTTCGTGCAGACTCCTTCATCGTCACGTCCGCACTTCCGGGTGAGGGAAAGAGCACAACGGCCACAAACCTAGCAATCTCCTTGGCGCAGGCTGGACAGAGGGTCTGCTTGGTCGACGCAGACCTGCGTCGACCAATGGTGGACCAGTATTTGGGTCTCGAACGCAGCGTCGGACTAACCACAGCCCTTGTGGGGGTCGCCGACCTCGAAGATCTGCTCCAGCCTTGGGGTAACGAACAACTGTCCGTGCTTACTTCTGGATCAATTCCTCCCAACCCCAGTGAATTGTTGGGCTCAACGGAAATGCAACGTCTGATTCAGCGGCTGGAAGCGCAATTCGACACCGTCGTGATTGATGCACCACCCCTCCTCCCCGTAACTGACGCGGCCGTCCTGTCCCAGCACGTGGGAGGTGTTGTGGTGGTGGTCAGTGCACAGAAGACCCGGCAGCCGTCCCTAGAGAAGGCATTGCAAGCACTTAGCCTGGTGAAGGCTAACGTCCTGGGCGTCGTACTGAATCGCCTTCCCACAAAAGGTCCGGACGCCTACGCATACGGATACTACAGCTATGACAGGCATGAAAAGTCTGCTTCCGCCAACGCCGATGTCCAGAGGCCCGCCCGGACGTTTGGAGAGCGCCGGCGCCGCTCTGGCGCCGAAGATACTCAATCGGATAGTGAATTTATGCGCGTGCTTGAAGGAAAAAAGTAGCAACGGCAGTCCTGCTGAATTCAGACGACTGGTGATCCCGGCTCCCTGGTGAAGCTGCGTCGCGGGCAGTCATAAGGCACTTCACAGCCGCTCAGCTTCTATCGCCAAGACAGCTGCACAACTATGCGTGCACACCTCCCTATACCAGCCCGACCGAGGACAATCTTTGTCGACAAACATGCCCGCTTTTCGCAGGAGCATTGCAGGCCTTCTGGCAGGACAACTGTCCCGACTAGCATTGCAAGCTGCATACTTTGTGATCTTGGCACGAATGCTCGGAGCATCAGGGTATGGAGCTTTCGCCTCCGCGCTCGCGCTGGCCGCCCTTGTGACACCCTTCACAAGCTTAGGGACTAATACCTTGATGCTGAAGAATGTGGCTCGAAACAATGCTTCGGCAAGCGAAGAATGGAAACGGGCGCTAGCCTACTCCGTAGGCGGCGGGCTGATCCTTGCACTGGCTCTCACCGTCATATCAGGCATAATTGCCCCTCCTGAGCTGTCCAGGATAGCGCTTTTCCAAATTGCAGGCGCAGAACTAGTGGGCATGCGGCTTATTGAGCTGACGGGAAGCCTCTGGCAAGGAATGGGTAAAAGCAAACCCCTGGTTATCCTACCTTCACTTGTGAATCTGGTCAGGTTAGTAGCAGCGGGTACGGCTTTCTTCCTCCTAGGAGAAACATCGTTGGAGCTGTGGGCAACTCTGTACATGTTGGCCACAGTCCCACTTGGGATCGCTGTCGCAGCGAGGACCACCATTAAATTGGGCTACTCCAAGGGCAACCTGCGGCTACAACCTTCTGAGATGAAAGAAGGGCTTCTTTATTCTGTTGCCCTCTCCTCACAGAACGTTTATAACGACATCGATAAAGCAATGCTTGCTCGACTTTCTTCTGTCAATGCCGCCGGCCTCTATTCTGCAGCATTCAGAATCGTCGATATGGCCTATGCGCCCATCAGAGCGGTGGCGGCGGCCGCATATCCCCACTTCTTCAAGGAAGGCGAAGGCGGCCTCCAAGCGGCACTTAGGCTCACACGAAAGATCTCTCCCATCGTCGCGTTGATTGGAGTCGCGTCGACCGCAGGGGTAGCCCTTTTGGCACCTCTTGGACCCTTGGTGCTTGGCAGCAATTTCGGCGAATCCGTCGAGATAATACGGCTGCTAGCACCGCTTATAATCCTCCGGGCTGCAACGTTCTTGGCGGCGGACACACTCACCGGCAGTGGGCGTCAAGGCCTCCGAACATTTGCTCAAATTACAATTGCAGCTGTCAATGTAATAATTAACTTTGCCCTCATCCCCTCTCTCGGCATTATGGGTGCGGTAATCTCAACGTTGATCTGTGAGCTACTCTTAGCCAGCTGCCTATGGTCAATCATTGGAATTACCGTCTTTCGCATCAGACGGCGTGGAAAAGGGAGAAGAAGTATCAAGCGGCGTGAAATTGGCGTGGAGCGTCGCGCTAAAACCAGATCCCGGTCAAAGTCCGATGCTCCTACCCATTGAATAGATCTGGCTGCTGCCGACAAGCGCACCGATCCCGCCTCGCGATGCCGGTCGTCGCCCATATAGAAGCTGCGCTCGTCGGACAAATAGCAAGTCGCCAGGGACATCTTAACAGATTTCTGTGAATGTGCTATGGAATGCACGGTTGCATCCGGTATGACAACGGAGCCATGGGATAGCTATGAGGGCGTAGGGGCTCCGCTGCCGGCTTCCTTTAGGAAGGTGATTTCTTCGCCACCGGGACGGCGAGATGGGCCCACGTTGAGCCGCAACGCCGAGCGCCGGCGGTCAAGCCTCCGCCTAATATGCCCGAGTCACGCACCTGCCTTAAGGTTTTCAGCTACTCGGAGGGCCGTGGGCTAGCCATACCGGCACCCGCCGTTAAGCCCGTTGCCGCCTCTGCGTCAGCGGGGACCGACGGATCAGAAATAGCTAGAATAACGAGCGGGATAACAAGCAGCGTGTGGCCATCGAATGCAATGGGATTCCAATAAGCCTCCGTCAGTCCAAGCACTAACAGGAAAACAATATATGCAACGGTAAACGACAGGACCTTTGCACTTCTGCGAGCGGCAGCAATAAGGCCCCCAGAAAACAGGACGAGCATGAGCCCGACTGCAACTACTCCACCGCCAAAAAGCAGCAAGAGGTACTGGCTGTGAGGAAACAATGGCGGGAGTATCCCGATCGTCTGCAGGTAGGTCCAACGGTCGAGCCCGAGACCGCTAGGCCAGTCTGATCCAAGAGCATATAAACCCCTAATCCACACGTTACCCCTATTACTAAACGAAGATGGATTAGCAGTCATCAAGAGAATGAAACCGAGCCCAAAAACGCCTACCACCACCACGGAAAAGAAGGTTGCCTGAGCGAATAAGGTGGTCTCCTGACGTCCATGACGACGGCGCGGCAGCGACTTCGCTAACTTCCTCCAAAGTATGGAGCCAGCCCAAGCGCCGAGCGAGATGAACAGGGCTGTTTGAGATGTTCGAGACTCAGTTGCGTATAGCACAACAGAGAACGGTATTAGCGACAGCACAAGATTCAAGCGAGTATTTACGAAGAGAGCGAAAAGTATGGCAACGCATGCGAAAATAGCCAGCGCATTCTCCGAGGGGAACGGCCCCGTATAAATCGCCTCAAAAGGGCCACATTTGAATATGTCACATGACCGCCAATTCTGCCCCAGGGTGGGTGAGATAATCAGGATTATGAGCAGTGAGCACATCATTACTCGCCCAAAATCCTTCAAGTTCATCCGCCCAAAGGAGGAAATCAGAGCGGACATGACCAGAATCGCTACGGCAAGAAGTCGACCGAAAGATTGCTCAAAGGGCAAACTGACGTTCATGACGGCATTTACGACGAAAAGGCAACTGCCGATTAGAGCAGGAAATAGCGCTAGGGCTGAGAATTTTCTTGAAAAGGACACAGTACTGCGTCGGGACTTCAGAAGAGTCAAAAGAAGCAGTGCCATCATGATCCCCAGAATCACGAATAGGACCGGCGGCCCACCCGGAATGACTCGGGCTTCGTATAGGAGGCCGCCCAGAACCACGACAACCAGAGCCAACCAACCTGTCAAATCCCGATGGACCGCTGCACTTCGCCGCAAAGCTTTGAGGTTGAACAGGAGAGCAATTGCCGCCGTTATGGCAATGGCGTACTCAATGTAATCTCTCATGAACCCTCGAATTGCGAAATAGGACTAATACGGTTTAACGACTGTTGAGTGTCTCGAGCAGCTCGGACCACTTCGATAAAACAGCATGAGGACCAAAGTGTGACTCTCTTCGACTCTCAGCTTCCAGCTTGCAATCCTCACTCGGCGGATTGTCTTGGTGGCGAACTATGCTTTCTGCGATGGACGTCGCCTGGGGTTCACATATCCATCCCGGCACAAAGCCAGGAATCATCTCTTCGGAGACGCTGCTGCGCGTAGATAGTACGGGCAGGCCAGCCTGCGCCGCTTCAACGTAGACCAACCCAAACGTTTCCGCGACGGCCGAATGAACCATCATGTCGGAATCCGTGTAGAGCTTTCGCAATTCCGAAGATTCCAAATATCCAGAAAAGTTTACCCGTGACTGTACGCCGAGCGATGTCGCGAGTTCCCGTAACCTCTGCAGTTCAGCTCCATTACCAACGATTGTTAGGACAAATCGGTCGTCAAGAAGTGATACAGCTTCGATAAGAAGGTGTTGCGCCTTCAGCGGTGTCAGCGAACCAACGTTCAGAAGACGGTACTCAGTCTGCTTCGTCGAACCGCGCACGAACTCGCCACCAAGGTTCTTGCTCTTTGCCACAGCATTGGGGATAGTCAGTACGTTTGCATGACCGAGTAGCTCCCTCATGTAGGAGCCCAAGGCCTCACTCACAGTAACGACGGCCGCTGCCTTGGAGTAAAGCACTGCTGCGGCACCCGCAAGTAGCCGCATTTGGCTAGAGACTGAAAATCTCTCTTTGAGGAGCGAGTGCTCCCAGACCACAGATTTCGCAGCAAGCTTGCCAGCTACCAACAGCCAAGGAAGTGCAACCCACGTGCCGGCCAGGATGATGACATCCGCGTCTATTTTGCTCCGGACTTTGAACAGCCTCCATATGGTCCGAAGTCGACCCATGTCCCTAAGCGGCGAGCCAAGAACTAGGGCGTCCCGGCATACTTCCAAGTCTCTTGTCGAGCCCCCAACGCAGATCATCTCGACGCTATATTTGGATCGAAGCAATTGCATTGTGCTGAGGGAGATCGCTTCCAACCCGTAAGCGGGAGAGAGATGTGAAACAATCATTGCGATTTTTAGTGGCTTCATTTCCGCATGACTCCCACTTGCAGCGGCTAACTGATGAGCGGTATCTCGTCTCATTTGAACTTACGCATAAGATTTTGAAAGGTGCCTCTGGGCAGCAGACCGGCCGCGCCTATGACAAACGGTCCAAGAGCTGGCAAACGGCCTGCTTTCAGGATGCTCTTCACAACAGCCGAGACTCCTAACCAGTCGCGTTTCTGGAGTGCATATCTCATGGTCTGCGCGGAAATAAAGTCGACGAACACACCTGTGTCCAGATGCTGTAGAACGGCTGTTGCCCAGTTGTGTGAAGCCTTCCAATCGGCACCGGCCGAAATGGAACCTTCAGTCCCCACATAGTAGGTAACAAGTGTTTCTTCCGTTTGTATGAATGAAACAGGCGGCACCCTACCCGCTCGAACAAGCCAGTCCCAATCCTGATGACGTGAAAGGGTCGAGTCCCAAGGGACCTCAAGGCACAGGCTCCGTTCAACCAAGATCGTCGAAGTAAAAAATGAGGCTCTCAGAGCGCCCGGGCGACGTCTGCGGAAAAGATACTCCTCAATGGACTCACCATCACGGATGAGTTTTGCCGGTATGCCGGAGACTTCGTGGCGCACTGCACCTTTAGTGACGATCTGCCGAACGCGACAACCGACTATCGGAGTCCTACCCTGGTTCTTAGCAGTGAGCGCGTGGTTCATTTGCACGCGGAGCTTTTCCGGGCTCCACTCATCGTCGTCGTCTAGAAATGCGATCCATGTGCCCGATGCGCTTTCGATGCCGAGGTTCCTCGCAAAACCTCCACGCCGCTGACCACCGGTGAAGACCTTCACATCGGCAGTTCGAGCCGCTGCAATTGCGTCTGGCGGCACCTTCGACTCGTCTAGGTCAAATGAAATGACGATCTCAACTCGCCCCGCGTAATCTTGCTTAACGACACTGTCGATGGCGCGCGCAAGTTCCTCCCGGCCTATTGACGGGATGACGACGGAAACGTCGGGCAGTTCATCCTCAAAGTCCACAACCCACCCCTTCGCTTACCTTGATTGCTTGGCATGTTCCAGCGTCCAGCATCGGCAAGTAACCGGACGTGCTGTCTCTTGCTTGTCACGTTTCCTATGACAACGAATGCGCTTCTCTGCCGCCAAGGCCCTACAGCATGGACGTGCCGCACTCCCCAATGATAGTTCAGGTGAGCTTTGCGAAATTCCTTTCATGACCGATCACAGGGCTCACCGCTGTGACACACCTGGGAATAACCCTATAATCGGTTCGGGCACTCTCTTCGAAGGCTGATGCTTGGGTAGCTTGGCCGTTTTCTAGGCATGCTGTCGACAATGTGCTACAGCAATAGAGGAGGCAGTGGCACGTCCGGCTTCGGTCTGGGATGCTATCTGGTTGCTCAAGCCGACATGCAACAACCTCGCAGAGATGGCAGCAAGTGAGTGCTGCCTTACGTATCACCTTGGGGGCTTCTTGACCAGTCAAAGCACGGAATGGCATGTCCGCTATACCCGGAGATTGCGTGTCATCGACGGCTTGGTTGTCGTATGGGCTGTAGCCGGTGCATATGCGATTCGCTTCGGCTTTTCTGACCTCAGCACCGGCAATAACCGCGATCTTGACTACGCAGTTCTATCTGTCGCCTTAGTAGTGGGCTGGTGGATCATGCTTGAGTTTTGGGGTTCACGCGAGTCGAAAATACTTGGCGCGGGTTCCGAAGAATATAAGCGTGTTCTTGCAGCGTCTGGTTGGCTGTTTGGTCTCTTGGCCATCGTCTCCTATGCCACGCGAGTCGACACTGCACGAGGTTTTGTAGGCCTGGCGTTCCCAGCAGGGGCACTGGGACTACTTGCGGCGCGGTGGCTTGTGCGACAGCATTTGAGCCTTGAACGCACAAGGGGACGGAGCAACTCGAAGGTCCTAATTATTGGAGGCCTTCATTCTGCCGCCCACCTGGTGCGCTCGTTGAACAGCGCTCCAGCCGCCGGATACTTCCCCGTTGCGGTCCACATTCCTGGAACGATTACGGAACTAAGTGACGCTGCACAAATTTCTGTTCCTGTAACCGGTCATGAAACGGACATTGACTCTATCCTTTCCGTCATCGACAAAACCGGTGTTGACGCTGTGGCTGTCTCCGCAGGCGTACAGATGCACCCGCAGGATCTTCGACGTCTGGGATGGGAGTTGGCTGCCAGGGACATAGGAATGATTCTCGCCCCCGCTCTAACAGACGTAGCCGGCCCAAGGATACACACACAGCCAGTGGCTGGTTTGCCGCTTATCCATGTCTCCACCCCGAAGCTAACAGGTGGTCGAAAGGTGGCCAAGAGGGCATTCGATATCGCCATCGCTGGCAGCTTGGTAGTCTTGTTTTCACCAATCTTTGTAGGACTTGCGCTTGTCGTAAAGCTGACCAGCCCCGGCCCTGTCCTCTATCGGCAAGAGCGAATTGGACTCAAGGGCACCACCTTCAACATGCTTAAGTTCCGCTCGATGAAAGTGAACGCGGATTCTGAACTAGCGTCGCTTTTACAGCAACAGGGAACGGCTGAGAAGCCTTTGTTCAAGATTGTTAATGATCCAAGAGTGACTCCAGTCGGCAAGATCTTGCGGAAATACTCGTTAGATGAGCTGCCTCAGCTCCTGAACGTACTCGGCGGAAGCATGAGTCTGGTCGGTCCTCGACCACAGCGTGCAGGCGAGGTGGCTCTCTATGATGACGCTGCTCAGCGCCGCCTATATGTAAGCCCAGGGATGAGCGGCCTATGGCAAGTGAGCGGAAGGTCGAATCTCAGTTGGGAAGAGAGCATTCGGCTCGACCTTTACTATGTTGAAAACTGGTCACTCATGGGTGACGTCGTGATTTTGTTCAAAACATTTAAAGCAGTCTTCGCTAGCACGGGGGCGATCTAATCAGAAACTGGATATGTCTTGGGCCAGTAAAATGGCCCTTGCTTACTAGGGGAGAGCAATAAGGATGCGTATTTCAGTGATCGGCTGCGGATATCTCGGCGCGGTGCACGCAGCTTGTATGGCGAAACTCGGACATGAAGTCGTGGGAATCGACCTCGACGAACGCAAGATCCGAGAGCTTTCCGCTGGTCGGGCTCCGTTCTTCGAGCCCGAGCTAGAAGAACTCCTCTTAGATGTGCAGGGAACAGGACGGCTTAAGTTCTCTAGTGACATATCTGAGGCCTCTGACGCAAGCGTGCATTTCATTTGCGTTGGAACTCCGCAGAAAAAGGGAGAGAACGCAGCTGACCTTCGCTTCGTGGACGCTGCAGTTAACTCACTACTACCGCACATTTCGGCCCACGATGTCGTCGTCGGCAAGTCTACTGTCCCCGTCGGCACAGCAGCACGGCTCGCGGAAGTAGTCACGAATCATGAGCCCGAAGCACACCTGGTTTGGAACCCGGAATTTTTACGTGAGGGACACGCCGTTTCTGATACCTTGCACCCAGATAGGTTCGTTTACGGAGTCGCAGATGGTTCAGAAGACCACCCCGCAGTCGCCATTCTGGACAGTCTGTACGCAGTACCCCTCTCTGAGGGAACCCCGCGCCTAGTAGCCGACCTGCCAACTGCGGAGCTCGTCAAAACCGCTGCTAATTCCTTTCTTGCGACAAAGATTTCCTTTATTAACGCCATGGCGGAACTGTGCGAGGCAGCAGGGGCCGACGTTACACGATTGGCCGACGCCATCGGCCTGGATGACAGAATCGGGCGTAAGTTCCTTCAAGCGGGAATTGGATTCGGCGGCGGCTGTCTCCCCAAGGACATCCGAGCATTCATGGCCCGTGCAGGAGAGCTCGGGGCCGATCAGGCGCTCACTTTCCTGAGAGAGGTAGACGCTATCAACATGCGTCGCCGTACGCGCGTGGTCGAACTAACCCGCGAGCTATGTGGTGACGGTCTCCTGGGTAAGCGGATTACCGTCCTCGGAGCAGCATTCAAACCCGAAAGTGACGACGTACGCGACTCTCCAGCATTAAGCATCGCGGCACAGCTCCAGTTACAGGGAGCGGTGGTCACCGTCACTGACCCAAAGGCGATTGATAACGCGGCTAAGAGGTTCCCGGAACTTCAGTATGATCACGACACGGAGTCGGCGCTGGCCAACGCCCACGCAGTCCTTCTGCTGACAGAGTGGAAAGAGTACCGCGATTTGGATCCTCATTATCTAAGGAACATCGTTAGTAGCCCACGGGTTCTTGACGGACGAAACGTTCTCGACGCCGCAAAATGGCGCGCGGCCGGATGGCATTATCGTGGACTTGGACGGCCATAGACTGTGGATAGAATGAAAGGAACGCAAGGAAAAGGCAAGCTCAAGAAAGCGAGCCGTTCGCGTCGAAAACAAAAGCAACGACGGCTCAAATGGGCTGGCATCTGGACCGCTTGTATCGTCTTGATCTTTTTGGCGTCTGGGCTTTGGTTGAGTTCCACCGCAAAGACGATCCAGTCCGAGCTGCAGAGCGCATCCGACCTCTTGCCTACGCTAAAGGCTCAAATCGCAGAAAGTGACGCTGACGCCGCGGGGGCCACAATCCAAACACTGACCGAACACACGGCTGGTGCGCGCAAAGCAGCCAGTGATCCCCTATGGAAGATTGCTTCAGCATTGCCTTGGCTAGGTCCGAACTTTCAAGCTGCAGGTGAGGTTGCCACATCTGCTGATGACGTTGCGCGCCTCGGCGCTATGCCCCTTGTCCAAGCCTATCGATCTCTGGACTGGACCGCGCTGACACCAGGCCCCGCCGGCATGAACCTGCAGCCGCTGGAGGCGGCTGCACCGAAAGTGTCGGCGGCGGCTCACGCCGTGCGCGAATCAGCCAAGCGCTTGAATCGGATCAACGACAAGGACCTGTTGCCGGAGATTGCCCAACCCCTGGTTAAGGCGCGTGATGAGCTAACAGACCTCAGCTCCGAGCTCAATTCGGCAGCGGACGCTGCCACTCTTGCGCCTGACATGCTCGGTGCAGAAACGCCGCGTCGCTATCTCTTGCTGATGCAGAACAACGCGGAGTCGAGGGCGACCGGCGGGATTCCAGGCGCGTTGGCCGTTCTCAGTGTGGACAAGGGAAAGCTCAAGCTTGAATCACAGACCAGCGCCGGAGCGATGGGTACTTTCAACCCGCCCATTGAGATAGACCCAGAGCAGCGAGCGATCTACTCCGCTCGGGTCGGCAAGTTCATGCAGGACGTGAATCTCACCCCGGACTTCTCTACTGCCGCGAGAACTGCGCACTCGATGTGGCAGCTGAGAACGGGCGAGCGCCTGAACGGTGTGCTATCGCTTGACCCGGTTGCATTGAGTTATCTGCTTAAGGCCACGGGACCTGTCTCTATTACGGACCCTATGCTCCAGAATCTAGGTTCAGGTCTGCCAAAGCAGCTCACAGGTGACAACGTCGTACGCACCTTGCTCTCCGACGCATACGCCGCTATCAAGGACCCGAACCTTCAGGACATCTACTTCGCTGGCGCAGCAAAAGAAATATTTTCCGCTCTTTCCACCGGCAAGAGCAATCCTAAAGCGCTGATGGAAGCGATTTCGAAGGGCGTCACCGAGAAAAGAGTCCTCCTTTGGTCCGACGCCGAATCAGAGCAGTCCGTGCTTGGAAAGTACCCACTCGGCGGCTTGGTCTCAGGAGTTGGAGTCTCCCCATCGCAGTTTGGGATCTACTTCAATGACGGCACTGGGGCAAAGATGGATTACTGGGTGAAGAGGAGTGTTCAAGTAGTAAAAGACTGTACTCGCGACGGCTACCGTCAGATAACAGTACGCGTCACAAGCACTAACACAGCACCGGCGGACGCTGCGACATCTCTACCCGACTACGTGACCGGGGTAGGAACTTATGGAGTCCCTCCAGGTAGCGTGCAAACGAACGTGGTGGTATACGGGCCCGCCCAATCGAATATCGACACTGTTGTCAAGGACGGTGAAAAGATCGCATTTGCTGCGCAGGTTCACAGTGAGAGAGCTGTAGGCTCAACGACCGTCAGGCTAGCCCCCGGTCAAAGCACTTCTCTTGATTTCAACTTCGGTCACATCGTTCAACACGCAGCGCCCGAAATAGTTGTCACACCGACGACACAGGCAGATGAAGATGTGATCAGGGCCGCGTCAACCGACTCATGTGAATGAACAAAGACGCTCACGTTAATCCTTTGTAACGGGTTTGGATTTTCTTTGCTGCCGACAACCATTGAATGGTAAGTTCTATGTGGGCAGCACACTGAGATTTCTCTTACGGTTACGTAGGGTCTCGGAAATCTCCAAACACCACGTCGTACCACTTAGGGTCTCAGGGGGGACACACATGAGGAAATCTCTTGCAGCACTTACGCTTGCAGGCTCCATTGCACTGCTCGGCGCAGTTCCGGCCGTAGCTAACAACGCCAACTATCCGGCACCGAATACCAGCGTTGCGGTTTCCGATGCTTCCGTGGCACCAGGTGAACCATTCGTCTTCAGCGGCACGGGTTTCACCCCCGGTGAAGGCATCACAATTACCGTGACTCCGACCGGAACTCCTGCGGCGAGTGGCGGTAGCGTTTCCGCTGGAAGCTTGTCGGTCTCTAGCCGCATCCCGCTGGCTCCGTCCACACTTTCCGCTACGGCTGACGGAAACGGTGCCTTCTCGGCATCTATCGTTATCAACGAGCCGGGTACTTACTCGGTCACAGCCACAGGTAACTCGTCAGGCGTAACGGCCGGTCCGGTCACAGTCGTTGTCGGCGGTGCGGCACTTTCCAACACGGGTGGCAGCACTGGAACTGGCACGGGCACGGGATTGGCCAACACTGGGGGCGTTCCCTTGGCGAACACCGGTGCAGACTCGAGCCTTGTTCTGTGGTCGCTCGTGGGCGCAGGTGCATTGGCAGCCGGCACGGCGTCAGTTGTAGTAGCTCGTCGTCGCGCGAAGAGCGCCGAGGTTTCGGCGTAATAATCACCTAACCCAAAAGGGTGGATTGCCTAGGCAATCCACCCTTTTCGGTGTTGTGTGTTTCCAGTTCGTAGGCCGTCGTGGTATTCCTGTGAATTATGGGGCGACACCTGAAACGGCGCAGACATTTGATAGCTCTAGGCCTTCCTGGACTCAGCCGAGTTACTGTGCCACAGAAGTTCTGCCAGTATGCCTTGTTGTCAGCTTTAGCTGCCGCCTCGCTCGGCGTGAGCGCGTGGGCCATCATTCAAACTTCTTGAGGGACGGCTTGAAAGTTACCACTGCTTGGCGATTGGGACTGATCACCTATCTACTATGCATAGCTGTCGTAGGCTTTTGGCCGGTACCAGTGGATCAGCCGGTCCAGGGAACTCTCAGATCACTCCTCCGCTATCTATATAGCTACGGCTGGCCCACTTGGATAAGCTATGCTCTGCTCGAGGCAGCTGCTAATGTTGCGATGTTCGTTCCCTTTGGAGTTATCACGGCTAAGGCGCTGCCTGATCGTCCCGGCTGGTCCCTGTCGTTCCTTGGCCTACTAACTTCCGTCTGTATGGAAGCTGGCCAGTTATTCTTCCTCAGTGCACGGTTTCCGAGCCTTCTCGATGTTGCCGCGAATAGCCTTGGCTTTGTAGTCGGGTTAGCGCTAGTACGGGTACGTGTGGTGAAAACATTCAGCGCGTGCCGGAGTTGAACAAGGCGAACTAAGTCCCATTGATATATCAAGTTAAAAACCTCACTACGCTGGCCTTCACGCTGGTCTTGGGAGGCTACTTTGCCCTTAATCCTCGGGCGGCAGACACAGTCCACAATGACCACTTCGGGGCGCAGGATTAATGCATTCGCCCTGGACAAGGCCCAAAGTCAACCGGCCTATTTCTGCTTGGTTATTCGGTACGGGCCGTCGGTTTCAACCATGGCTCGGTCAGGTACCGCGCGGAAACCACTAGAGGCCTGCCCCAGGACGAGAGGGCTTCAGAACGACCTCGCACGCTTGAACCACTTTGCGCGCACATGCTTTCCAAGTGAACTCCGCTTCGTAGCGTCGTCGAGCAGACGCGCTCATAACTTCATATACGTCCGGTTCCAATACTGATCGAACGGCTCGAACGTAGTCGTCGATGGTCGCCTCCTCTACGAGAGTCACCCCAGTTACACCGTTTTGGACGACTTCGGGGACACCCCCCACACTGGAGGTAACAGAGGGTAGGGCGTAGGCAGCTGCTTCTTGGAAGACTATGCCAAATGGTTCGTTTCGAGTGGGCAGGAGAAAGAGGTCTGCTGATGCGTAGAGATCTGAAAGCCTATCGCGGCCCTCACGACGATCCTTGCGGAGATGTCCATGGTAAGTTACGTTACGTCGATGCCAAGTCGTATCAGGGGGCTGTGTACCCACGACGTTCAGATGCACGTCAAGCCCGTGCGACCCGAGAGCGTCCACTATATTGACGGCACGGTCGATCCCCTTGCGGTGCCACTTCACACCGACGGTGAGGACTTCCACTCTCCCTGAGCCATGAAGACGCCTGCTCCTTTCCCCCGGGTCTGGCATATTGGCTGCAAACGGCATTATCATGGTCCCGCGCAAATCGTAGCGTTGAACTGCGTCGCGAGCGGCCCATTTCGTTGCCCAGAACGTCAAAGCCAAGCTCTGCAGTCCCTCCTTTTCCACCTTCGCCACTCGCCTTCGCGTGCGGTTTGACAGGCCGCTCCAATGCGGGGCTAGATCAACCCTTTGACCAATCGTGGCATCACCCCAATAGATGATGGGTATGTTGCTTCGGGAATGCAGCGGATACCAGCCCATGACAATTACAACATCTGGTTGGAGCTTGTCGATCTCGCGGTCGAAAAGCTTGGTGAAGAATCGAAGTGCTGCCGGTTCGACCTCCCAATTGACCTTTCGACCAAGTCGCCCCGACACGCCTGCAAACTTGTTCAGGAGTTGGTAGGCGAATGGAGCCAGTGGCCCAATTGTGACTACGTCGTCATGAACGCTTCGCAGTCCGTCCAGAAAATGGGCTGGCGTGCCCGACCAGACGCGAACGTCATCGGGTGACCCAGGCAATGTGCACACGGCGATTCTCATATATCGAGATTAACAGGCCAGCGAGATTTTCCGGGTCCGTTACTGTCCCGTACCTATCTTGTCTCATCTGTCACCTCAGCACACACTTTGTACCGGCAGCGAACCTCAGCGATCATTCATTGGGCGGCACGGCGGAGTCGGCTCCTGCCGAAATATTGTAAGAATCACGGATAATTAAAAAGTAGCCTTATGATGGTGCCGGCGGCACGCTCCTATTTACTGTTGCCCAACATGGGGCGTGTCGCTACCAGCAGCCCAAAGGTACACGCCCGGGCAAGTCCAAACTCCTCGCACCTGAACCCCAGTGCTAGTCCTTGAAGGGATATGACCTCACTTGCCGTACATCGACATTAACCCTCAAAAGACGGGGCCCAAGTGGCCCACGTATGTTGGTTTGGCCATCCTCTTAGTTGCAACGGTCGCCATCGTTGCTCTCGCTCTAACGAGGCACTGAAGACTTGCTGCACGGCGGCCTCGGGGGCGTGACAACATGCGACCTCCGCCGCACTTGCTGCCTACGCACGAATCGGTCATTGTAGACGCGATTACACAAGAGGCTAACAAGCTCTTGGAGTGCCCTTAGAATTAGGCCCGTCTCGTATTGCAATTAGTTGGGGGAACCAGATGTCTACCACTACCACCGTGCGCACAAATCTTGCGAGCCTAACAGGTCTAAGATTCTTTGCTGCGTTCATCGTTGTCCTCTACCACGTCTGGCGGATCTACGACCCCGCGCAATGGCTCGCACCAGTGGCCGGGTTCGGCTACGTGGGAGTGACCTTCTTCTTCATCCTGTCCGGTTTTATTCTTACCTGGACCTCCAAAGTTGATGACACACCGATGAACTTTTACTGGCGGCGATTCTCTCGAGTCTGGCCCCTGCATCTTTTGACAACCATCGCTGCCATTGGTCTGGGAATCGCGCTCGGAGCAAAGCTAATGTGGTCGTCGTTGCCCTTCGTCGTAACCCTGACTCAAGCGTGGGTTCCTGGAGATACCCGCTTCGCATTCAATGGACCTTCTTGGTCTCTAGCGAATGAGGCATTCTTCTACCTGCTGTTTCCATTGATTATCGGGTACATGGCCAGAAGGGGAAGACCCTTACGCTGGATGGGGGTAGCCTTTGGTGCGATGGCCCTGGTTGGCATCGTAGCCAGCGTCGTTATCATGACCGTCTCCCCGGAACGAATAGGGTACTTCACTTACACCATGCCCCCGTTTCGAATGGGGGAATTCGTCATCGGCATCTTCCTGGCTCTTGCTATGCGCAAGGGATGGCGTCCCAATTTTAATCTTGCACAAGCGCTCGGCGTCACCGTTCTGATGTATGTCACCATGAGCACAGTGGTGACGGCAATTGGGCAGCAACCCAGTGCAATACCTAACGTCATCGGCGACCTCTGGATGGCTCCGGCGTTTGTTGCCGTTGTCGCTGCGGGCGCCAGCGGCGACTTGCAGGGTAAGTCTGGCTTATTCCGCTCCTCTTTAGCAGTTAAACTTGGCCAGTGGTCTTTTGCCCTGTACTTAATCCATGAACTTGTCCTACGAGCCACCGAACCGCTGGCAGACGGAGCTTCAGCGTCCATGGCACTAGTTATCGCTGCCGGCGCAATATTGATTTCAATAGTCTTAGCCGCAGTGGCCTTCGAATATTTCGAGCGTCCGGTGGAAGCCAAACTTCGAGCCATGGCCAAACCAAAACGAGTGCCCGCCCACGCGGCCTGAGAACGCAACAGACCGCCCTTTCTGGAGCTGTCATCTTCGGCAAAGGCAGGAAACCTCTCCGTATTTGTTGCGAAAACAAAGTTCCTGAGAACGCACAGGGAAGCTGGGGCGGCATCGCCGTCGTAAGCCTTCTTCCTCGCCGGGGAACCTCATCCGCCCCCCCCGCCCAACCACATCCGCGATTACCCCTCTCGTGCGTGTTGTAGAGGTACCCGCCGTAAGAGGCACGCGGTGCCGTCGGCGACCCTTGGGGGCCGGCTGTGGCGCAGCTCGAGGCACTCCGGTGTCTTCCTGTTCTCCACCACAACGAAGAGCAGCCGGGTCCTTCGGGAAGCTGGTACGAGGGCCCGCTTAAAGTTCGTGGAAATGTGAGCCATCACGTTGAGGTACGTGGGCAGCATGGAATTCCGATGGGCGAGCAACTGCACACAGGCGAAGTGGGTGTAGACAGACTGTCCTCCGCGGAAGTCAAAGCCGTAAACAATCGGAGCCGGCCAAGGTTTTTGGCCGCCGGCATCAAGCCCGCCAGGTACCCGTAGCCATTCCTGTTGAACGCAAACAGACGCCAACAGACGCACGCACTTCCCCCGGGTAGCGGCTGGCGAAGTCGATCCCGTAAAGGCGGGCAAACGGTCGGCGAAGTTACGGGCGTTTGGACAGCCCTCCGAGGAAACTCCTCAAGTCCTCCGCCACTCTCTCCGGGCACTCCCAGAGCACCAGATGGCCTGTCCCCTCGTAGATCTGGAGTCGTGCGCCCTGAATACGGTCCACCAGGGTTTCCTGATGCTGTCTCGGCACAAGGTGATCGTGAGCGCCCCAAAGCATCAGCGTCGGGATAGAAATGTCGCCGGTCTCCGTCGGAGGGTCGGCCTCGTAGAATCCCCGCAACGAGGCCTTCCAAATCGAGGCGGGCATGGCCAGAGCGTCCTGTACTCGGTCCTCAATGTATGAGGTTGGCACTGCGTGCAGCATTCTGTACCAAGCCAAAGAATCACGAACCCAGTCCTCTGAGATCGGATCGGTGAGCTGCTCCACCTCGGCCGCAAATGGTGGCCTGCCGTGGAGCGTCAGGGGTGCGCCTACCAACGACAAGGATGCAACAAGGTCCGGATGCGAGACAGCGAGGTGCTGGGCAACATAGCCACCGCTGGATGAACCCAGGACATGTGCCTGTTTGACGCCGAGTGCCGACAGCACGCCCGCTACGTCCTCAACAACGTCAGGAAGCGAGTAGCCGTCTGTCGGCTTGTCGGCCGCACCATGACCCCGCAAGTCTGGCGCCATAATCACAAACCTAGGCAGCGCCGCAATGAGGCGATCGAAACTCCGCCAGGATTCGCCCCAGGCGTGCAAGAGCAGCAGTGGCCTGCCGCCGTCGTCGACTGCTTGTTCCAGGCTCCCCTGCACAAAACACGGCACGCTGATCCCGGTTTTCAACGACACGGTCCTGACTTCGGACTCCATGGCCTCAGCGTACGCTCGCCCGGCCGCTGGCAGGAAGGCAACTGCTACCCCCGCCCAACCTCCCAGGCCCGCACTCCATCCGCGATCTCCCCCGCGTGCGTGTGGTGGAGATAGTGCTCGCCGGCGATGGGCACCACCGTGCCATCGGTGACGCTCGCGGCCTGGCTCTGGTGCAGCTCGAGCCACTCCGGGTTCTGTTTGTTCTCCGCAACGGCGAACAGCAGCAGCGGCAACTCCTTCGGGAAGCCGGTTCCCAGGGCACGCTGGAAGTTCGTGCCTATGTGCTCCATCTCGTTGAGGTACGTGGGCGCCATCGAATTCCGGTTGGTGAGCATCTGCATTTGATCGCTCGCATAGTCCGAGTAGGCGGGGTTGTTGTCGTCCGCGAACGCGATAGCAGTGACCACCCGGAGCAGGCCAAGGTTTTTCGCCACTGACATCAGGGCCGTGGGGAATTGTGTATCGGTGCCCGGTTGCCCGGGAACGGAAGTATCGATGCCGACGAATGCGCTCACCTCGTCCGGGTAGCGTTTGACGTAGTCGATGCCGTAGATGCCGGCGATCGAGTGTCCCATCAGGACGTAGCGGTTGACGTGGAGGGACTGCAGCGCGCCATGGACTTCCTGCACGATGTTCTCAGTGGTCCGCTCACGGTCCGTTCCGTCGCTCAACCCATAGCCCAGAGGTTCCACCACAATCACCCGGTGGTCCTTGGCAAGCTCCCTCACCAAGGGCGCGAAGTCGAGAACTGGCGACGACGTTCCAAACCCGGGCAGGAGGACGACGTCTTTGAGCCCGCTGCCCGTCACCAGAACGTTCATCTTGCTGCCGTTCACATCCACCCGCTGACCGTAAGACTCGATCTTGCTGCTCTCGGCGTTGCTCGCCACCACGTTCGCCGCGGTGGTGGTCGCCAACCCCAGCGCCACGACGGCTCCAATGGCGGAGACTGTCACGAGCAATTTCTTAACTGACCTCTTCAAAGATCCCTTTCCAGTGCGCGCCGTGCGCCCTGTATCCAGCCTCGTGTTTTCCGGCCGGGAGCGCGTCACCCCAGGGTTCTGACTTGGGTACGCCATTCGAGGTACGTGGGGACAGCCCTCAGGATGAGATGGTCGGGGTAGTCGTCAAACTTGATGGCAAAGCAGGTAAAGAGCGTGTTCCCATGGGAGGCTTGGGGAGGTCGGCGCCGCTGCCACCAACAAGCCTGATCAGGAAGTGAACCCAGAATGCCACCGCGCCAAAGCCCCGCCCAAAAATTGGCCGCCAAGCTGTTGCTCGGTGGCGAATGGGCCCCTGTGACGAACAAAATGGCGTTCGTCAAACGACCGGTGGACCAGGCCGCCGTCGAGTGGCGAAAATGGGTCCAGCGGAGCAATTCTCAGAGCATTGCCGGCATCGGCGTCACCGAACATCACGGCACTCTGACAGAGCTCCTTAGCAAACTCCTGCCGCTGGGTTACGGGACGAGGTGGCTGCTTCTGGAGACAGCCAATCCTGAGTGGACCGCTGTCATGGAAAACACCACCGGTAACCCGCATTTCCAGCACGCGCTGCGTTACCACCTGTCGGAGGGCGAGGGGATTCCCACCATTGAGGTGGAAGACGAGCCCAAGAACATGAAACGCATGCCTACTGAGATGGCCCGTGGACGTTGGGGTGGTAGGAACCTGACCGTCTACGATGAAGCCGGTTTCCGGAGGTTTCTAAGCCTCTACCACTCTGAACCTTGGAAGTTCCACCACAACGGAGAACCGTACGATTTCGAAGACGTGGAGCAGTATTCAGCGCCTCGTCCGTTGGATTGTTTTCCTCATGAGACGCTGGTTCACATTTGCCGGAATCTTGGATTGGATCCGTTCGAGGAGGACTTCTATGTTCCCAATGGGCGGGCTTTTATTGTAGAGCTGCTTCACGATGGAAAGGCCTCGGACGAAAAGAAATACACGCTGGCTGAAGCGAGGGCAGGACGCGAGGACGTCACTGTTCCACGCGTTGACGACCCCGTCATTGGCAATGCCCTCTATCCTTCCGGCTCGGCCAATCCGAATCCCGATGCTATCTTCCCGGCGACCGGCTTCAAGCCCTACACAAAGCCAACGCCTTGGGACCAGGCAGTGAAGGAGTTCGAGGATTGCCTGAAACGGTACAGCAGCTACCCTGTGAGGGCGTCCTTCAGTGACGGCTTGGAAAAGTACGGCGTACTGGCCTCACCGATGCACGCTTCGGGTGGGACTGGAAGCACCGAAATCAGCGTGATGGCTTCGGCTACGTTGTTGGAATCTCCGTCGGCTATCCGCGAGTACACAGCGGCCTTCATGATTCTGCAGTGGCGGCAGGCGGATGGCTCGTCCGCTTACGAGTCGTTCTATCCCAACCGGAAGCAAATGGCCGTGATCCGGCGGATTTACAAAGAGCAAGGGCTCTACCCCTTCGACGTGGGTCCCAATGGCGTTTACTTCAACCTTGCTGTGGACAAAATGATCCGCACCGTGACAGACCTCCGCCTAACGCGCGAACTCGTTGAGTGGGAAGAATCCCACCCGGCATCCAGCACTGCGGAAGCATCTTCCAGGGCGAATCGTTCCTGTGCCTGGGACATCCGGATGCACATCCAAGAACGTGAAGACGAGATCTGGAACAGCGACTTGGACGATCGTGCGTCAAAGCCCTAGGCAGAAGTTCACAGAGTCCGACGCCTCCCCACAAAAGGCGGCGGCAGCACCGCCGTCGTGATACTTAAGCTTTTTCGGCGGCGGCCTTCAGGTCGGCCGCGAACCGGGTAAAGCTGTCATCAAATGACGGGATCTTGCTGGCAAAAAGGGGAAAGACCGGGCCGCCGATTTTCTCGGCCATCTCGAAACGGGAGCGGCCGTCGTTGGTTTCCGTGATGGTGTACGTCCGGGTTCCCAGGGCGTCGCCCCATGCAAGCTTGGTGGGCGCTTGGAATTCCTTCACTTTCAGTTTGAACGTGCGGCTGGGGTCCAAAGTGGAAACCAAGGTGATCTTGGAGCCCGGGGCGATGTCACCATCAATGGAGACCACTGTGGAATTCCAG
Organism: Paenarthrobacter sp. NPDC057981; assembly: GCF_042886835.1. Classification (NCBI taxonomy): domain Bacteria; kingdom Bacillati; phylum Actinomycetota; class Actinomycetes; order Micrococcales; family Micrococcaceae; genus Paenarthrobacter; species Paenarthrobacter sp. NPDC057981. Next base: position 55,010 of record NZ_JBHVQI010000016.1, on the reverse strand, counting down.
TTCGGGTAGTTTTTGGCGTCCGTCAACAATCCCCACACCGTGGATGGAGATGCGTCGATGACAGTGGCGACGCGCGTTTCCCGGCTAAAAGTCTTGCTGGTAGTGGTGGCAATTCCATCGGATATTTCAGGCATGGCTTACGGCTCCTCTACGCGGGAATGCGGTGATAGTGATGATGGTACAGCTGCGCTGCTACATTGAAACCCATGACTTGGGGTCCACAAAAGATCGGTGCTGTCATTGCTGCGGGCATTGTGCTGGGAAGCTGCTTGAGTGCGTGCGTTGGGTCGCAGCCGGGTGCCACCCCTCCCCCGCTCCCCACCTGCCAGCCCACGCCGCCGTCGGCTCCCAAGGACGGCATCCTGGCCGGCGTAAACCTCGACTGGGAACACGAGACCTTGGAGCAATACGCCAAGAACCTCGGCGAGCGCCCGGCAGTCACCGTGACCTTTACGGACTTCCCCATGGCGGATACCGACAAACGGAACGTCGACGCAGCTTACGAACAGATCCGCGCCAACGGCGGCACAATGCTGCTCACCCTTGAACCCAAGCTGGGACTGGCCGCGGTCACCCCGGAGGTCGCCGAAGAACTGGCATCCACGCTGGCACGCTTCAACAATGCCGGGGTACCCGTGATCGTCAGGTTCGCCCACGAAATGAACGGCTCCTGGTACGCCTGGGGCCAGCAACCCACTGCCTACGTGGCCGCCTATCAGCGTGTGGCCGCCGCAATCCACGCAAAGGCTCCGGGCAGCGCCATGATGTGGGCGCCGAACTACGGCGGCGGTTACCCCTTCAGCGGCGGCAAATACGAAGCAGTGGCCGGAACACCGGATTACGCGCTGCTGGACACCGACAAAGACGGCCAAGTCACCGGGGCCGACGATCCGTATGCGCCCTACTACCCCGGCGATGCAGCAGTCGACTGGGTCGGCATGTCCCTCTACCACTGGGGCAACACCTATCCCTGGGGTGCCAACGTCATTCCCGAGCCCGGAAAGTTCATCCAGCAGCTCACCGGCAACTACAACGGTGCCGGCGGAAACGACCTCGCCGTCCCAGACTTCTATACGGAGTACGGCTCCAAGCGCAACAAACCCGTCGCCATCCCCGAAACAGCTGCCCTCACCACGGCATCCGGCGAAGGCGCCAACCCTTTGGCCATCAAGGAAGCATGGTGGGGCCAGCTCTTCGACCCCGCAATTCCACGGGACTACCCGGAACTGAAAATGATCAACTGGTTCGAGTGGGACAAGAACGAGGTAGAGGTCAGGGGCGTCGTGGACTGGACCTCCACAAAGGATCCCCAGGTGCGTGAGGCCTACACCTCAGCTCTGCCGGACTGGTTCACGTTTGCCCCCGCACCCGAGGCCTGCACGCCCGCCCAAGATGGGGGCTCCTGAGACCACTGACGGTCCATCCGCGTAACCCGGCAAAAGCAGGGACCAGTCTTGTGGGGAGTGGCCTACCATTGGCCCCATGGAGAGCTTTGATCATGGCGAACACATCCGCGGGCTGCACGAACTGGTAGCCGGCTCCGCCGACATCAAAGGGACCCTCGATGGCCTGACCAGATTTGCCGCAACTGCCATCAGCCAAAGCAGCGGGGCTCCCATCGACTGCGCGGTGACACTTCGCCGTCGAAAGCGCACAGCCACTGTTGCGGGCAGCAGCAAGAAAGCGGTGGAACTCGACAACCTTGAGCAGACGCTCCAGGAAGGCCCCTGCCTGGATGCCTTGGACAAGGGTCGTACGGTACTCCTTGCCGACGTCGAGACTGACACGAACTGGCCCGAATACAGCAAGCTCCTGGCCGGACACGGCTGCCACAGCGCACTTGGCGTGCCCCTGCCGCTGGGCGAAACCTCGGAGGCCGTGCTGAACTTCTTCGCGCCGGCCCCTGGGCTTTTTACCGAGGAAGTCATTAAGGAAGCAGAAGCCTTCGCCGAAGTCGCCGGCAGCACCCTGCGCCTGGCCATCCGGATCGAGGCCATGGAACAGCTCAACGCGGACCTGAAAGCTGCAATGGCCAGCAGAACCGCCATCGACCTGGCCTGTGGTGTGATCATGGCCCAAAGCCGTATTAGCCAAGACGAAGCATTCCGGCTTTTGACCCAGGCCTCCAGCCATCGCAACCAGAAACTGCGTACCGTGGCTGAGGAGATCGTGGAAAAGGTGACCGGGAGCGCCGACGCCAAGCTGAACTTTGAGGACTAGCCCGGGATCGCCTGCACAGCCTCCGCAAGCCATGCCAAGGCCTCAAGCCGCGATGTGAAGAACCTGGTGGGACACGGGACGTGGCTGGTTTGGAGTTGATACTGGACCACGGTTCTGTCCACGGGACTCTCTCCGAGCAGCGCGATCCTCGACGCCGCGCACGGTTCTTCGAAGATTTCACGCGCCTGATGACTCAGGAATCCGGTCTGGGCCATGTCCACCAACAACGGCAAGGATCGGCCGCCGGCAAGCATATTGACGGCATCCATGGCCTCCCGGGCATTGCCCGCATCGATGTGCACACCATGGTTCCACACCAGGTGCAGTAGTCCGTGCTCGAAACTGAGGACGCTGTCGTCCAACTCAATCCGGTCCATCCTGCACCTCCTTGTGTCCGACTATGGTTTGAATCCGCTGGACTCAGTAAAGGGCAAATATCCGCCCGGCGCACGGGTAGCCTGTACTCACCTTTTGCCTATGACAACGAGCGAACTACCTGCCCGATTCCAGCGTCCGAAGTCGTGTGGGTTAGTCGTGGGTGGGTTCGCCGGTGATCTGGTGGTCGGCGTGGTTGATGGTTTCCTGGATCAGACGGACAAGGTGCCCATCATGCAGGGAATAGATGACGTGCCGTCCGTCCTTGCGGGTGTCGACCAGGCCCGAGAGGCGGAGCTTGGCCAGGTGTTGGCTGACCACGGTGCGGGGCATGGAGGCCGTGTCGACGAGCTCCCCGACGGTCTTCGGTCCTTGGGCAAGTTGCCAGAGTAGGTGCAGGCGGGTCGGTTCGGCCAGCATTCGCAGCGTTCCCGCGGCGCTCTCCAGCAGCTCCGCATCCGGGGTGACCGGGTGGAACAGCGAGGGTGTTTCAGATGCGGCGCGGAACGGGCGCTCCGGTTGGCTGCTCACCGCTGTCCTCCTTGCTCACGGGTTCCCCGGCAATGACAACATCGTGACGGGGCCAGGAGAGGAATGCTCCTGCAGTACCCAGTATCGCAAGAACTGTCAGTGCAATGGCAGCAGGACCCAGGCCCGCGGCCGCACCGAGCCACCCGGCCAACGGATACGCCACGATGTAGCAGGCGTGCGAGAGGGAAAACTGCGCAGTGAAAACATACGAGCGGGTGTGCTCGTCCGAGGCGTCACGCAGCAGCCTCGCGGACGGGGTCAGGATCGTGGAATTGCCTGCGCCAAGCAAGAACCACAGCACCAGCAGCGCCGGCCAGCCCCACAAGGCCGGGCCGGTTAATGTCATCACGGTAACTCCTGCCAGCGTGGCCGGGATCAGGACGGCACCGCTCAGCATCACCGTGCGTTCCCCGAAGCGCTCCAGGACACGGGATGCGGACAGGGCAACGATCATCGACCCAATACCGAAACACGCCAACGCCAGGGCAAGATCCGTATCCGGGCGTCCCAGGACGGTGCGGACGTAGACCACGGTATTGACCAGCACCAACGCCGTCGGGGCCGCGACCACCAGATTCAGCGCCAACAAGGAACGCAGCCGACGGTTCCGCCAGAACAACCACACCCCGAGCGTGGTCCGGTGCCACAACGATCCCGTCGCCGACCCTGCAGCCACCTTCGGCAACGCGGTGAAAACCACCATGCCGGCCGAAAACAGGAAACCGGCCACCGTGCCCAGAAACAGGTTGTTGTAACTGACCACCGTCAGCAATAACGCCGCCAACGCCGGGCTGACCAACGCTTCCATGTCATAAGCCAGGCGAGACAACGACAACGCATGCGTGTAAGCACGCTCTTCCCGCAACACCGTCGGGATCAACGACTGGAACGCCGGGGTGAACGTCGCCGAGGCGGACTGCAGCAGGAGAATCACCACATAGATCTGCCACGCCTCCGTGATGAACGGCAGACACAACGCCATCGCGGCCCGGACCAGATCCGCGCCGATCAGCACCGGCTTCTTCGGCAACCGCGCCACCAAAGCATTGATCACCGGCGCGAAACCCACATACGCGCCCATCTTGATCAACAACGCCGTGCCCATCACCGCACCGGCATTACTGCCCGCCAGATCAAACGCCAGCAACCCCAAGGCCACCGTCAACAGTCCTGTGCCCACCAGCGCAATGACCTGCGCAAGGAACAACCGGCGGTACGTCCCGTCCCGCAACACCGAAAGCACCAGTAAACCCATCCCATCAGTTAAGTACATATGTGCATGTATGTGCACTTAAAGATAGTACTGTTCCGATCACCGACGCGGCACGAAACTCGGGCAGCGAACGGAAGGATGGCGACCACGGCGTGCCGGGCAGCCGATGTTCAGCCTCAACGTCAACGGGTGACGACCGACTTGCGGGGTGGGGACTTCATGAGATTATGGAGACTTCCGCAGCTAGCCGTCGACGGCGGTTGCGAACCCAGTCGGCTCCGTAACAGTCCTATGGGGGGCACATCACGGTGGAAGATACTGCAAGTCTTTGGCGTACTGACCCTTCGACATTCCGCGACGTGGTGATCAACCGCGCCGCACTCGAAGCTGCACTGGAAGGCGACTGTCCGCCTGTGGAGCGCGTGAGGTACCTTGGCTTGCTGCGACGTGACAGCCAAGCCCTGGAGGAAGGCCTCAAGCTGCTGCCCGACTCCGACTCCCCCGATCGCCGTGAGCTGCTCCTGATCCTGGCGCAGATCCATCAACGGCAGTACCACTGGCACGACGCCGCCGTGCTGCACGAAAAGGCACTCCGGACAGTCCGTACCCCTGAAGAGGAAGCGTACGTCCGCCACCACATTGGCCGCCGCCTCTTTGACGAAGCCCGCTTCCGGTCTGCAGCCGACGAGTTCCAATGGGCCGCCGACCTCTACCGTGTCGCCGGCCAACCTGAAGCCGTGGAAGAAAACCGCCAGGCCATGCGCCGCGCACTTCAGGTCCACAGTGACGAACGAAATGGCGGACGGCCGGCGTACGAACTGTCCTGATTCTGGGCTCCTGCGCTTAGGCCCCTGCCCAACGGCGGAGGGTCGAGTTGACCAGGCCGATCAACACCGCCGTCCACCAGCAGGTTTGGGAGACAGTAAGGGCGATTAACAACCTCATGCGGAGGCGTCGGCCCAGTTCACCGAAACGCGTTTGCGGCGGGAGGGCCAGCAGTTGGTGCATGGCAGGGGCTATACCCAGCCCGTTGAGCATCAACACGAGAACGCACACGAGCTTAATCACCGTGACCGGATTGCCCAGGTCCGGATCAATCAGGGCACCCGAAGCCAGCAGCAACGCCAGGCCACCCCAGATCAGGGGCTTGGCGGTGGCTTCCAGCCTTCCGGATTCATGCATCTGGACCTTGCCCAGCAGCCACAGCAGCCCCAGCCAATCGACCACCAGGATGGTGCCGAAAGACAGGACCAAGGCAAGGATGTGGACCGCAAGCCCGACGCGGTGCAGTTCAGGGCCACAGTCCACAAAGTGCCCCACCAGCAGTGAGGCGACCCATCCCGCCGTGCACAAGAGCCCGAGCAGTGCCAGCTTGAAGCGGCCCCGGCTTAGGCCCCGACCGGCTCCTGAACCGTCCTGGGTCGGGCTGGGGACAACGGGAAGCGGGGCTGCCCGGACGGGGGCAGGGGGCAGTACGGACATAGGGGCCTCTCGAGGGACGGGTGCCGTGTCGGTCCTTGGGGAGGCGGCACTCGATGCGGTGACGTGATGCGGAGTTTAGGTGTACCTAAGTGGGGAGATTACAGCCCCTTCTCGGAATTACGCAATCTTTGCGTGGCCTAATTACTCCAACGAATCTTTGATCTCCAGAAACCCTTGACGGCGTACTTGCATTTTGCAAGTATGGCCGCATGAGCCTCTTTATCACCTGCCCCGTTGAGAGCGTCGAGCGCTCCACCGACTTCTACAACGCCCTTGGCTGGACCCTCAATGCCAAGATGTCAGACCACAACGTCTCATGCTTCGAGATCGCGCCGGAGCAATACGTCATGCTCGGCAGCCGCGAGATGTACGCGAGCGTAGGTGGTTTCGAGGAACTGGTCGGCGGACCCAACACGCCGTCGAAAGTCACCGTTTCATTCGACCTCGGCAGCCGTGAGGCGGTCGACGAGCTCACCGAACGCGCCGGTTCCGCCGGCGGGCGGATCGGCGACACCGACGACTACCCGTTCATGTACCAGCGCCAATTCGACGACCCCGACGGCTACCACTACTCACCCTTCTGGATGAAGCCGGACACCGAACCGACTGCGTGAGCGACCTCGCCGCGGCCCTCGACAAAGTCGGAGCACGATGGGCCCTGCTTATCGTGGAACGGTTGCTCGACGGGCCCCAGCGATACGGCGATCTGCAGCGCGACCTGGGAGTGCCGACCAACATCCTCGCAACCCGCCTGCGTGAGCTCGAAACCGCCGGAGTTTTGTTCCGACTGCCACTCAAGCACAACACCCGGGCCTACGCACTGACCGATCGCGGGCTCGCCTTACGCGAGCCGATCGAAGCGCTGGCACGGTGGGTCGACGAGAAGTGATCATGGGGCCTCGTGCACTCATGAGTGACGGTGCTGCACAATCGTCGGGTCGATGACCTGGATGATCAGTGGCGCGCTATCCGCCCCTGGCACCCGCCAAACGAGCACGTCAGAACCAACGCCGGGGACCTGCGGCTGAAGCGGCAGCCTTGACGACGCCTTCGCCGGGCGCCAGCGGCCTCTGACATTTGAGCCGTCCTCTAGAGCAACAGTCAGGTCGAACGAAGATACTGATCCTTCCTCGGCCAGCTGAATATCTCTTGCCACGACCGAACCGCGCCACGCCCGGGCTGACTCACGGGTTTCTTCCCATTCGGCTTCTCGTTGGACATCAGACTTCGCCTCCACACCGGAGCCGAGCAGGATGATCCACAAGACCAGCGGAATGGCGGCAGTGACCACCGTGAAGAGCACGTTGAACCACAGCCCGGGAGTCTCTTCCGTCCAGAGGAGATACACAGCCCACCCCGCACCCACGGTAGCGAGCGCATTGACCACGGCGAAGAAGAGCCGACCGAACACACCAAGGTGCTCCGGGAGCATCAGAGACTGGGGTGCCGGCCCTGTTGCATCAAGGCGTTCGACGAAGTGCACAACGTGCCCGACGGTATCTTCCACGAAAGGCTTCGACATAGCGAAACCCTAGCCCACCAGCGCATACGTGAGGTGATCAACTTCCCCCGGGCAGCAATTCATGTAATGTAATAAGCAACCTGATCATTAGCGATAAGGCCGGGGGTGCCTGAATGCCTGATATGGAACGTTGGCCAACCAGCCGGTTGCTGTCCACTGCAGCAAGGCTGGTGGAGCTTGCCTGGAATGAGAAACTTCGCCCGCTGGGACTGACCTATCCGGCGGTGCTGACACTCGACGCCGTTGCGACGGCCGGCCCCATCGCCCCGGGGAAACTGGCCCAGAACATCCGCGTCCAAGCCCAGACCATCGGGCCGCTCCTCACCAGGCTCGAGCTACGGGGCTTCGTTGTCCGGGAAGCCAACCGCTTCGACCGCCGCGGCCAACTGGTCTCGATCACCGCCCGCGGCAAGGAGCTGCTGGAACAGTCGCACGGCCTGGAGAACGCAGTACTTGCAAACGTCAACCTGGACTCCGAAAGCTTGCGCAATGAACTCATGGCAATCGTGAGGGACACCGAAATCAGCTAGGCAAGCAACGGCCCACGTGGACGGGAGCCATCCAACAAGGCAGTATGGAGTTATCGCTGATGAAGTCCGGCGTGCACAGGAGAAGTCTCTCCAAAATCCCGGGCCAGCGAACAAAGCGATGCCCGGACAAACAAAGGGCATCATGACTGAACTTCACATAGGCGACAGCCTCCCAGTAGACCTTCTGAGCTTCCAAGCCGCCGAGTGCTTGGTATCCACCGGGCCGCCCGAGGCCGAGGACGTTTGCGTTCTCGACGCAGGACACACAGGCAACCATCTTGCTGCGGGCGCAGACATGGTGGTCAGGGCAGTCTGGAGTTAAAGGCTAAAGAGACGCCAAGGGCAAGCGATTCCCTCCGGGACGCTTGCCCTTGGCATTTAACTCAGGTGCCGCAGAACGTCCGGTAGGGGCCAAAGCTCTCAGGCGCCGGAGTCGCGAACTTCTCCAAACCAGGGCGTTCAACGAAAGGTGAAGCGAGCGCCTCAAGCAGTTCCGCCGTCGGGCCCATATCCCCGGCCGTTGCAGCCGCAAGGGCCTCTTCCACCAGATGGTTGCGCGGAATGTAGATCGGGTTCACCCGGTCCATGGCATCAGCATCCGGCCCTACGGCCCGCCAGCGCTCCAGCCAGTCATCGAAGGCAGGAAGGTCAAGGACCGCGCCTCGGACGGGTTCGGCGTCGCCTCGGGCGGCCTTGCTGAGATTACGGAAGAACGAGGTGTAATCGGCCCGCGCCTCCTTGACCAACTCAAGGAGGTCATCCACCAGAGGCGAGGCGCCGGCGTCGTCCATTCCCTCAGGCAGCCCAAGCTTGGCCTGCATACCGCCGAACCAGGCCGCGCTGTACTGCTGCCGGAACCCGCCCAACGCCTCCACCGCGAGCGCCACCGCCTGCTCCTCATCCTCGTGGATCAGGGGCACCAGCGACTCCGCGAACCGGGCGAGGTTCCACTCCGCCACCACCGGCTGGTTGCGGTAGGCGTAGCGGCCCTGCTCATCGATCGAGCTGTACACCGCGCCGGGATCGAAACCGTCGATAAAGGCGCACGGACCGTAGTCGATGGTCTCGCCCGAAACCGTCATGTTGTCCGTGTTCATCACGCCGTGGACGAATCCCACCAGCATCCACTGGGCCACGAGCCGCGCCTGGACCGCTATGACCCCCTTGAGCAGGGCGAGGTACGGGTTGTCCTCAGTGCTCGACGACGGGTGGTGGCGTTCGATTGCATGGTCGGCCAGCCGGCGCAGCAGTTCGATGTCGTTGCTGGCCCTCGCGTACTGGAAGCTGCCAACCCGGATGTGGCTGCTCGCCACGCGGGTAAGGACCGCGCCGGGCAGGACCGTCTCGCGTGGAACCGAGCGACCGGTCGCGACGACCGCCAGGGACCTGGTAGTCGGGATATTCAGGGCGTGCATCGCTTCACTGACGATGTACTCGCGCAGCATGGGCCCGACGACGGCCCGGCCATCACCGTTCCGCGCGAACGGCGTCCGGCCCGACCCCTTCAGGTGGATGTCGCGGAGCCTCCCATCAGCGTCGGCGACTTCGCCCAAAAGGAGTGCACGCCCGTCGCCCAACCGCGGCGAATACCAGCCGAACTGGTGTCCCGCATAACCCTGCGCAACAGGGGTAGCGGCCTCCGGGACGGCATTGCCCACCAGCAGCCGCACGCCCTCCGGGCTCCGCAGGAAGTCAGGATCAAAACCAAGTTCGACGGCGAGTGGCTGGTTGAGCAGCAAAAGCTGCGGATCCGGGGCCTCCTCCGCGCGCCACGGGATGGCCAGCTCGGGGAAGTCGCGGGCGAACTGGCCCTCGAAGGCGATGGTGGATTCGGCGGAGTGGCTCATCAATTAAGGATAGGGCGGTTTCCGGGCGGGGTGGTAAGGATGCTTAGGTCCGGTGGCTGCGTGACTTGGGGCGTTAACGGGTTATCCTTCAACTCGAATGCCAACAAAATAGGGGGAAACCATGACGACCACTGCCGACGCCACTGAGATTGAAATTCAAAGAAGACTCGGTCTGTCATACAAGAAGACGTCGATCGTCCTGGGCGTCATTGGGTTGTTCATCCTGGGAATTCCGTTGGGGATCGCGGCCTTTATCTTTGCCCGCAAGGCGGAGACACAGGGCGTCAAGGCTACCGCCGGGATCGTGCTGGCGGTGCTGGATATTGTGCTGTCGATCGTGATCATGGTGGTGATGAGGCCGTTCAACATTTAGTCACGGGTGATCCGCCGGCTGGACCGCGGTCTGCGGATCGCAACAGCTGCTCCGTCCTAAAGACATTAAAGTCAATGGCGGCCTCCCTTGCAGGAGGCCGCCATTGACACACGTTCCTAGAGCACTGCCGTCATGGCATCCCAGCCCCAACCAACACCGAAGCGTGGCATCCAGCCACCCTTGCCATCGCCCGGGTAGTGCCAGAGCAAGCCTTGGGCGTCGCGGGCAAGGAGGTCGGCTGTCCCGTCCGGCGGGAAGTTGCTGTTGAAGTCACCGGGGCCAACGATGGCGGTCATCGAGTTCCAGCCGGTACCCACCTGCACGCGGGGGAGCCACCCAGCCTTGCCGTTGCCGGGATACAGCCACAGCGTCCCCGCAGTATCGGTAGCCAGGACATCATGCGTGCCGTCGCCGTTGAAGTCACCGGGACCCACAATCTTGTCCATGACGTTCCAGCCTGAACCCACTTGAAGGCGGGGAAGCCACCCAGCCGAACCATTGCCCGGGTAGAGCCACAGCGCACCGGAAGCGTCCCTGGCCAGAACGTCGTGTTTGCCATCTCCGTTGAAGTCACCGGGACCCACAATTGAGGTCATGATGTTCCAACCGGACCCCACCTGAATACGCGGGTACCACTCGCCGTAGCCATTACCGGGATAGAGCCACAAAACGCCGTTGGTGTCACGAGCCAGCACGTCCGGGCGGCCGTCGCCGTTGAGATCACCGGGGGCCAGGATTGAAGTCATTACATTCCAGCCGGCACCAACCTGGACTCTCGGGCGGAACTGGCTGCCTGTGTTTCCGGCGTAAAGCCACAGATTTCCTACCCCGTCGCGGGCAAGTGTGTCGGCCTTTCCATCAGAAGTAAAGTCGTTCTTGGCCGGGTTCACGACGATCGTAAGCCATTTGGTGAGCGCTGAAGGACTAACGCCGTTAGCTGCACTGACCTGGACGTTGTACGTCCCCGTCTTTGAAGCGATTCCGGACAGGTTGCCTGTCTTCCCGTCCAAAGTCAGGCCCGGAGGCAGCGTGCCTGCCTGGACGGCGAAGGAGGACGCAGGTGAACCGGTCGCCTTGAACGTGTAGTTGTAGAGGGAGCCAACAGTTCCGATCCCCGGAGGCTCGGCGGCAGAGAAAGCTGGCGGAGCATCTGCACCGTCGATCAACGTAACAGAACCACTCTGCTGGTTGGAGACGTAGGTCTTGTTGGTCGCCTCATTGACCGCTGCCATTTGGGGCCATCTACCGGTCTGAATGAGGTCCATGTCGCCAACGGCAGCACGAAGAACACTGACTTTGCCCGCACTTGGATGCACGGCGTAAACCCTATTCGTGGTTTCGTTGACCGCCAGGTTGGTGGGACCGTCCAGGAAGGCGCCATATTCGACTTTTGAAACACGATTTGTGGCTAGATCGACAACCGACAAGTAGTGACCTCCCGAAGCCACGTACAGCGTGTCAGTCTTGCTATTGACAACCAAGGCCCCCGGCAATTCGAAAAACGGAAGGGGCGTAACCGAGTTACTGACACCATCAATCACCCGCAGGCTTTTACCACCGTCGCTGCTGTTTTCGTTGCTGACGTAGACCTTGTTGGTCTCGGAGTTTAATGCCAGGCGATAAGGGCGCAGGCCGGCCGGTAGGGAAATCGACGTCTTGGAGGTCCCATCAACAACATAAACGACGTCACTATCCACGTCGGTCACGTAGACCTTGTTGGTTGCAGAATTCAGGACCATATCGGAGGGGTAACTCCCAACCGGGACCGTTGTACTCGTATTGGTCGAGATGTCAAAGATCAGAATGCTGTTGGGGCCCCCGCCCAAGGCGAAGATTTGGTTCGTGGCCTCGTTTACCTCCAGCCGCCAAACGCCAGGCCCCGAATAGACCACGGACGCGGCGTTGGTGGCCCCATCGATAGCAACAATGGTGCCATCGACCGAGACATAGATCTTGTTCGTGACAGTGTTCACGGCTAATCCAGATGGATATCCAGTCAGCTGGACGGAGGATGCCGCATTAGTCGCTCCATCAATGATTGAAAGGTGACGACTACCCAAATTGGCGACGTAGACCTTATTCGTCACCGGATTCACCACCGTGTTGGTCGGCCCGCTTCCTGTCACGATGTCCGTGACCCGCACATCCGCTTGAGCTGGAGAGGCCACCCCGAATAAGGCTGCGGCCACAAGACAGACGGTAATTAGGACTGCTGAAACAGATCTATGTCGCCCGGTGGAGCGATCAGATAGTGGTTCTTGCTTTCTAAACGGCAGATTGGTCACTGCAGCCCCCTCATTTATGTGTCAGCGACCACATTCGTGGGCCGGGGAGAAGTCTACAGTCATGCGGCGGGCTACTCTGCGAACATAAGTTCCCCCAAGACTTACAAAGCCTTAGGCCTTGGCCGGGCTCCAGCGGCCGGTGCCACGACCGCCGTCGAACGCTTCCGCCCCTGCGGGTACATTGAAAGGACGTCAACAACCTTGGGGGTATGCATGCTAAAGCGCAAGCGTTCAGTGGCCATTGGAATTGCGTGCCTGGTTCTTGCCGGCATCACCGCGTGCACAGGGCAACAAAAGCCCGCCGCTGACCTCCCCTCTTTCAACTCCATCGATGAGGCGTTTGCCGCCGTGGACGACGTCCTGGAATGCGATCCGCAGCCCGTCGGCGATCCGATAGTTCCGATGAGCGACGGCCGCAAATTGGTCTCGGCCCAGCGGCTGTGTTCCGAGCACGTGCAGGTGGACCTCTACCCGGACCCTGAAAGCGTTGAGAAGAGTTACAAGATCCTGGCCGACTCCCGGCAGGGCGACATCAGCATTGTGCGAGGCAGGAACTGGATGGTGGTCGATTTCAGCGCGATGACCTCCGGAAGTCCGTCAACGAAGGACATCGAACGCCTGTCCACGAAACTGAAGAGCGAATACTCGGTTGTTGGGACCTAGCTTCCACCGGCAACGCATCGTGTAACCCTCTTGTAACCCCCTCCGCCCTTTACTTGTGACGTGGGCCACTTTCCAGCCAATGACGTGCCGGATGGTGTCCCCTCGCCAGCAACGGAAAGAGGAATCATGCCTGACACAGCCAACGGTGCCGTGGAAGCCTGGTTGACGCAGTTCGACGACGCTCTGCGCAGCCAGGACATCAACGCCGCATTGGAACTCTTCGAAGACGAGTCGTATTGGCGCGACTTCGTCTCCTTCACCTGGAATCTCAAAACCCTTGAGGGCAAGGCCGACATCAAGGACATGCTGGAAGCCGTTCTCGCAGACGTCCAGCCTGCCCAGTGGACCCTTGCCGAAGACGCCGCCGGCGACCCCGCCGCCCCCGAAGCCTGGGTGAATTTCGAAACACTGCAAGGCAGGGGCTATGCGCACCTGCGGCTCCGCAACGGCAAATGCTGGACCCTCCTGACCACCATGCAGGAGCTCAAGGGATTCGAAGAAAAGAAGGGACCCAACCGCGAACAAGGGGTCACCCACAGCATCGAAAAGGGCCGGAAATCGTGGCTGGAACGCAAAGAGGAGGAGGCTGCCCGCCTCGGCTATGAGGACCAGCCGTACGCGGTGGTCATCGGCGGCGGCCAGGGTGGCATCGGCCTTGGCGCGAGGCTTCGCCGGCTGGGCGTCCCCACCATCATCGTGGACAAGAACGCCCGTCCCGGCGACGCCTGGCGCAACCGCTACAAGTCCCTTCACCTCCACGACCCTGTCTGGTACGACCACCTGCCGTACCTGAATTTCCCCGACGACTGGCCCGTGTTTGCAGCCAAGGACAAGATCGGCGACTGGCTGGAGCACTACACCTCCATCATGGAGCTCAATTACTGGTCCAACACCGAATGCACCAAGGCGCGCTGGGACGAGGAAAGCGGCACCTGGGAGGTCAATGTCATTCGCGACGGCGAACGCGTCACCTTGCGCCCCCGGCAACTCGTCTTCGCGCTGGGCGTTTCCGGCTACCCGAACATCCCTGTTTTCGACGGCGCAGAGACCTTCCTCGGCGAGCAATACCACTCCTCCAAGCACCCCGGCGGCGGAGACTGGACCGGCAAGAAAGCGGTGGTTATCGGCTCCAACAACTCGGCCCACGACATTTGCGCCGACCTTTGGGAGCACGGCGCCGACGTCACCATGGTCCAACGGTCCTCCACCCACATCGCCCGCAGCGAATCGCTGATGGACCTTGCCCTCGGGGACCTCTACTCCGAAAGGGCCCTGGCCAACGGCGTAACCACCGAAAAGGCCGACCTCCTGTTCGCTTCGCTCCCCTACCGCGTCCTTCCGGACGCACAAGTCCCGGTGTACCAAGAGATGGCAAACCGCGACGCCGGGTTCTACTCCCAGCTCGAAGCCGCCGGATTTGAGCTGGACTTCGGGGTGGACGGTTCAGGCCTGTTCCTCAAGTACCTGCGACGCGGCTCCGGCTACTACATCGACGTCGGCGCTTCGCAGCTGATCATCGACGGCCGCGTGAAACTCGCCAACGGTCAGGTCAGCAAAATCACCGGGAACGCCGTGATCATGGACAAAGGCGACGAACTCGAAGCCGACGTCATCATTTACGCCACCGGCTATGGCTCCATGAACGGCTGGCTCGCGGACCTCGTCTCCCCCGAAGTAGCCGACCAGGTGGGTAAGTGCTGGGGCTACGGCTCCGACACCCCCAAGGACCCGGGCCCGTGGGAGGGCGAACTGCGCAACATGTGGAAGCCCACCAACGTCGAGAACCTCTGGATCCACGGCGGCAACCTCCACCAGAGCCGGCACTACTCCAAGTACCTCGCCCTGCAGCTCAAGGCCCGCATGGAGGGACTCCCCACCCCCGTGTACAGCCTGCAGCCATCCCACCACGCGCGCTAAGGAGCCAGCTTTCAATGTCCGGAACGGTGTAGTCTGCAGGCAAGCTTGGGCAAAAGCAGTACGTAACTGGGGGGAGCTGCCATGGAGCACGAATATGCTTCAGGTAACGAGGCAATCGGCCTGGACGAACCAGGCCGGAAGACCAGGTCCGCTGGGAAAGGGGGCTCCCGGAGGCTTGTTGCGGCTTTAGCCACAGCAGTGACACTGGGATCCCTGTTGTTCGGAGGACTCGCCCAACCGGCGCGAGCGGATACCACGGTATACACGGGGCCCAGGTCGGCGGCAGTCGCGGTGAACCAAGCGACTGACAAAATTTACGTCAACAACTATGACGACACCGTGACAGTCATCGACGGGCCCACCAACAGCACTGAGACCATCCACACGACGAAGTCTGGCGATGGCCGGTCGATGGTTGTAAATCCGGAGACGAACAAAATCTACTTCACGAAAGGTGACGGTTCCGGCTGTGCCTGTGGCGCCTCCCTGGGGATGATTGACGGGGCCACCAACACCGTTTCCGACATCGGTTTCGCAGTCATCCCCGACGCGGGGATGCTGGCAGTGAACGAAGTGACCAACAAGGTTTACGCCGCCGGTGACGGCCGTCGTGTGGCGGTGATCGACGGGGACACCAACACCACAACAACCATTCCCATACCCACCGGGGTGGGCAAGCTGGCAGTGAACCCCGTGACCAACACCATCTACGTCGCCCCTTCCAACGGGGGAACCGTGGCAGTGATCGACGGAGACACCAACACCACAGCAACCATTCCCATAGCCACCGGATCCCACCCGATGTCCGTGGCGGTGAATCCGGAAACCGACAAAATTTACGTAGCCAATCGGGACAGCAACATTTTGACCGTGATCGACGGCGCCACCAACACGATCGACGCGGAACTTACTACTGCCAATTATCCGAGGGCGGTGGCGGTGAACCCGTGGACCAACAAAATCTACGTCTCCGGCGATGACGCTGTGACGGTGGTTGACGGTGACACCAACACCCCAACCACCGTGGCTGGAGGTGGAAGTGCGCTGGCTGTAAATCCGGCGACCAACAAAATCTACGTCACCGGCCCCGGCTATGGCAGCATGTTCAACGCCGTGACGGTGATCGACGGAGCGACAAACACCTCCGCGACCGTTGTCGCCGGAGGCCACCACTCGGTGGCAGTGAACCCGGAAACCAACAAAATCTACGTCACCAGCTTCAGCAATACTGTCAGGGTGCTCGACGGAGCCACACCCAGGAAGGACTACAACGGCGACGGCACGACGGACGTGCTCGCACACGACGCCGCCGGAACCTTGTGGCTGTACCCGGGCAACGGCTCAAGCGGGTGGTTGGACCGGGCCCAGGTCGGGCAGGGCTGGAACGTCATGACCGCCATCATCGGCTCAGGTGATTTCAACGGTGACAGCGCTGCTGACGTGCTGGCCCGGGACGCCGCCGGAACCTTGTGGCTGTACCCGGGCAACGGCTCGGGTGGCTGGTTGGGCCGGACCCAAGTCGGCCAAGGTTGGAACGTCATGACCGCCATCATCGGTCCGGGCGACTTCAACGGCGACGGGACCATGGACGTGCTCGCCCGGGACAGCGCAGGCGCCCTCTGGCTGTACCCCGGCAACGGCTCGGGTGGCTGGTTGGGCCGGACCCAAGTCGGCCAAGGCTGGAACGTCATGACCGCCATCATCGGTCCGGGCGACTTCAACGGCGACGGGACCATGGACGTGCTCGCCCGGGACAGCGCAGGCGCCCTCTGGCT
>NZ_JBHVQI010000016.1:0-38179 GCF_042886835.1 Paenarthrobacter sp. NPDC057981 | reverse complement strand
CTGTACCCCGGCAACGGCTCGGGTGGCTGGTTGGGCCGGACCCAAGTCGGCCAAGGCTGGAACGTCATGACCGCCATCATCGGCTCAGGTGACTACAGCGGGGACGGCAACACAGATCTCCTGGCCGCCGACAGGAACGGCGTCCTCTGGCTGTACCCCAGCAACGGTTCCGGGAGCTGGCTGGGCCGCAGCCAGGTCGGCTCGGGCTGGGGATCCATGACTCCTGTCCCCTAAGCCGTCGTTGGATAGGGCAACCCGGACCGAGGCTACGCCCCGAACTCGCGGTCTCTCCGGGCCATCCGGGCCTGCAGCAGGCCGAGACGTGGGTCGTTGCCAGCGGTAGCTCCGGCCGCAGCCCACGCATCGAAGTCAGTGGCGCCCATGTCCGTGGAACACCAACGCAGCATGAGCTCCTGATCGCCACTGGCCCGCACGGATGCGCTGACGGCTGCGTTGAGCTCGTCGCGAAGGAGTTCAATTGCGAGGTTTCCGGAACGCGCAAGAAGCGGCGCACGGTATACCTCGAGAGCCTTCGCAACGCACCCCGCGCGCAAATGACCAGTAACCGTGGAGACGTCCGTAAGCACCTCCATGCCGGCAGCGAAGCGATACGGATTGGCCTCCACGATCTTCCCCAGTGCTGCCCGGATCCGGTGCATCTCCGTTCGAACAGAAGCGGCAGCACCGTCCTCACCGTGCACGTGATAAGCCAACTCGTCAGCGCTCCACCCACCCGAACGTGAGGCGAGCAAAGCCAGGATTTCGGCCCGGCGCAGTGTCAGCGGGAGGCGGGCACCGCCGTCGACCTCTGCTGTCGGCTTGTCCCCCAACAGGTTCAGCGTCAGGGTGGCGGGGGCCCCGTCGGCGACAGTGGCAGCCGGGCGACTGGACCGCAGCAGCTCTTCGGCCAAGCGCACAGCGCAACGCACCATGCGAAGGCTGTCCGGGGTGACGGTGTTGATTGGCCCGGAGACATCGAGGATTCCGAGGATCCGGTTGGTGTGTGGGTCCCGGATAGGTGAGGCCGTGCAAGCCCACTCGTGATGGGAACGGACCAGGTGCTCGGCGGACAACAGTTGCGCCGGCGCCCCAGTAACCAGGGCCTCGCTGATGGCGTTGGTGCCGATTCCCGACTCCGACCAGTCGGCACCCTCAACGAATTCCAACGCATCGGCCTGTCGGAGGGCATGGCTGCTTCCCACGCGCCACAGCACCTCTCCTTGATGGTCGGTGACGATCAGGAGGTGCCTCCCGTCCGGGGTTTCGTCGGCCAGAAGCTGCGTGAGCGCCGGAATCACGGGCGCCAACGGGTGACCGGCGCCGAGAGTCCGGGCCTCCTCCACCTCGTGCCGGCGCAAAGGGCTGTGCCGCTCGGGGTTGATTCCAAGCGCCAGGGAACGCTGCCAGGACTCCAACAACGACGCCGGAATATGGGGATCCGGGCGGCCGGAGATGGTTGCTTCATGGGCTTTGCGGAGGATGCGCGCGTACTCAGACGGTGCGGATAGCCTCAGGCCATCAATGCGCGCTGCGTCAGCAGTGACACTTGGCATGCAGATTCCTCCAACTCACCATCGAATTGCCGGACCACGGTCGGGGGCGTGCGCCGCCTCTTCAGTGTAGCCGGGCCCGCGGCACATTGTGTTGCGGGTCACAAACGCCGTGGCTGCGGAATCTCCCCCAAAAATGCGACACGATTCCGCCGCGACACGCACTGCTTTGATGTGAGGCTGTCCGATTTTTGGGGGACGGGGGACGGCCGCAGTTGGGAGGCAGGAGCCTCGCCAACCAATCACGGAGCGCCGCCTGGCCTTTGGACGACGAAGCCAGCGGCGCCTTTGGCTGCTTTCCCCCCTTCCCCAGCAGCAGCCAGTGTGGCCGGCCCTGACGTAAGACGCCCTCAGGTCCGGCCACACAGCCTATGGCTGTGACTTGACTCCAGTGGCTGTAGTCTCTATGTGAGCCACGTCTCGATGGCCTTTTTTCTGGGGGAACTTTGACTCATTCTCGACCCGCGATGCTCCGTGCCCGCTTCACATCGCTTGGACTCGGTGCACTGGCGATCGGCTCGGCCGTCCTGCTCTCTGCGTGCACCATGCTTCCGTTGCCCCGTCCGGCCGAATCCAGCACAAGCACGCCGCCTGCCTCCGCAGAAGTACCGGACCGCAACAAGGAACCCGCGACGGCGGCCTGGGAAGTTGCGCTGGAACCCATCGGTCAGCCGGTGGTCGCCGACGGTGTGGCACTGGTCTACACCCGTGTTTCCGGCGGAGTGGAAGCGCATGCCCTCTCTGTGGCCACTGGCAAGGAGTTGTGGAAGCAACCGGTTCACCCGGGATTGGACTCCCCCGGCACTCCCCTGGAACCCGTTGTTACCAGGACTTATTCAGGGAAGAGCGCAGCCATTTTCCTGCAGGCAGCCACCCCGCCGGCCGACAACGGCGGCTTCACCTGGTGGACCGCCCCAGTGGCCTTTGACCTGACAACGGGCAAGGAACTGTACCGCGGCAAGGCAGAACTTATCACCACCCGGCCCTACGCCTGCGACGACGTCGATGACATGTGCTTCATCACCTTCGACAAGGACTATGGGTCGTTTGAGCACTGGGTCGATCTGGACCTGGGTGAGGATGAGCCAGACATTACCCCACTGTCCGGAGTGTTCCGGCCGGTCGGCAAGGAGCTGTACTCCGTGGGGTCCGGGGGCGCGGAATCACTTGCCCATGTCCGGCACGGCGAGGTGGTCTGGAAAGTAGAGCTGGAAAAGATGTTCGGGAAGGGAGCCAGCGCGGATTTGGGTGCGCACTTCGTGTACTCCGAAGAACTGGACCTCTACGTGGGCTCTGTCGGCATCAACCCAACGCCTTACGCTCGCGACAAAGTGACCAAGGAAACCCACTCGATGAAGCTGCGCGACACAACAAAAACAGTTGGGTTCCGCGCATCCAGCGGTCGGGTTCTGTGGACGGCGGACGGTTCCCAGGTTGAGTGTTCCGACACTATGGGCACTCAGGCCACAAAGCTGGAGGGCGGCGACGCTTTCCCCGTTCGCTGTGAGTACGAGGATGGCTTCATCGAATTTCCCTCCGGAACCTACCGGGGCGGTCTTTCGAAGGTGGTTGGCTACGATCCCCTCACGGGAAGTGCCGCATGGGAGAGCAAGCCGGTAGAGGTGCGCAGCTGGGGCGTCACTGGCCTCATACCCTCGGCGAGCCACGGCGAATTTGTCATCACGGGTAACCCCTTCAAGTCGAATCTGATGGATACCCGCACTGGAAAGTTCCGCGGAGCCAGCTTCGAGGACGCCTTTGTGTGCTGGAAATATGGCTCGTATGAAGTACCTGCAAAGCGCACCGAGCAGGATTATTCCGGCGACGGAACTGCCGCTGGACGTTTCATCGCCTTCCCGTGCCTCAAGAGCGGCTCCGCTGCGCCGGCCTTCACCTACGGCGCCCTCACTGACGTGAGCACCACCGACCAAGACATGGCCGTCATCTCCCTGGAAGGGAAAGTGGCCGGATACAAGCTCCTCAAGGAGTTCGTCTAGCGCTTTTTTGCCGGACCGTCTTGAATGACTCCAGCTCAGGTCCTCGCCGGACCATCGAACGTCGCGGTCGTGGTCCCCTGTGCCACGACCACATGCACCGCGTTCCGCTGCACGGTGAAGTCCGTCGGCGTTTCGGTGGCGATCTCGCCGTCGAGGTTCACGGACATCGGACGCTCGGTGACCAGACGCACCCGCCGCGTCGCCAGATGGAACACGCGATCATGGTCAATGAAGCTTCCGTCTTTGAGCAACCGCGCGATCTTCACGTGCTCCCGGAGTGGTGCCGCAAGGATCGCGTAGATGTCGAGCATGTGGTCATCGATTCCGGCCATCGGGGACACCGTGTTGCCCCCGCCATAGTGCCGGCCGTTTCCCACCGCCACCTGCAGCAAGTCCTCGAGTTCCAGGGTGGAGTGGTCCCCGTCAGGGAACTCCAGCCTGGCGCGGAACGGTTTATGCCGCGCGTAGGCCTTGACTGTGGCAACCCCATAAGCCAATGGGCCGATGCGCTTTTTCAGTTGCGGGCTCAGTGCCTCGGTCACGCCCACTGAGAGACCCACGGAAGCGACGTTCAGGAACGGTTGGTCGTTCGCCCTGCCAAGGTCTATGTCGACGACTTTGCCGTCCGCGATCACGGCACAGGCGTCAGCGAGTACGCCAGGTATCTCGAGCGTACGGGCGAGGTCATTGGCGGTGCCCAGCGGGAGGACACCCAAGGCGGTCCCGGTTCCCGCCAACAATCCAGCCGCATAGCTCACAGTGCCGTCCCCGCCACCGACAACCACCAGGTCATGCTGCTCCGCAATCACCCGCTCGAGGGTCGGTCCCAGTTCCGCGCCGGAGGAAACGGCTTGCGCCGAAGAAATGGGCAGTCCTGCCTGACGGAGCATGTCCACCGCCGGCCCACTGGCCGCGGCACCTCGACGCGAGGCTGCGTTGATCACGACGGCGGCGGAGCGCACCTCACGGACGGACTTCATGGGGACTATCGTAGGCGGACGCACCTTGGAGAAACCTCCAAACGTGGTTCGGGCGTCCCGCGTGCAGCGCTGACAGGGTTGGGTGTACTAGCCCTTGAAAACCGGCGCCCGCTTCTCCTGGAACGCCCGGAAACCTTCGGCATAGTCGTCGGTCTTGCAGAGGCGGGCCTGCTCGGTGTTCTCCTCGGCCATGGACTCCCACAGGCCCAGTCGCTGATCGCGGATGTGCGCCACCAGCTCTTTGGACGCAACGAAGGCCTGGGTAGCGCCAGAAGCCACCCGCTCCACAATGGAGCGGGTCATGGCCAGCAGGGCGTCGTCCGGCATGGCCCTGCTGAAGAGTCCCTGCGCCACGGCCTCGGTTCCCGAGATGAGGTCCGCGGTGTAGATCAGATCCAGCGTGCGGTGCATGCCCAGGCGCTCGGTGAAGTACCAGTGCCCACCGGAATCCAGCGTCGCCCCGAGCTTGGCAAAGGGCGAGCCGAACTTGGCATTCTCCGCCACGTACACCACGTCCGTCGCGAGCAGGAGACCCAGTCCAACACCGAGGCAAGCTCCGTGCGCGGCGGCGAAGGTGGGCGCAGGAAAAGCAGCCATCTTCTTCAACAGCGGCTCAACCAAACCGCCCAGGTAGGCCTGCGCGTCGTCGGTTTCCGGCGTGACGCCCGCAATGTCGCGGCCTGCGCAGAAGGCGCGCCCCTCTCCGCGAAGCAGCAGCGCCCGCACCTCGCCACGGGAGGCAGCGGCAGCGGCGTCGTCGTACGCCTTGCCCAACTCAAGCAGCGCGTCCTCGTTGAGCGAGTTCAGCTTTTCCGGGGCGTTGAGGACAATTTCGGCAATGCCGTTGGCAATGGAGAGCTCGATCATGGGGACTCCTTAGACGTCGAAGTCGACGGTCACTTCTTCGCTGGTGGGGTGGGACTGGCAGGTGAGGACGTAGCCCTTGTCCAACTCGTCCTGCTCCAGGGCGTAGTTCTCGTCCATGGTCACGGTACCGGTGATCAGCTTGGCGCGGCAGGTGCCGCACACGCCGCCAGCACACGCGAACGGAACATCCGGACGGACACGCAGCGCGGCGTTCAGGATGGACTCGCGGGCGTGGGTCGGGCTGGCGACATCCCCGGTGAGGCCGTCCAGCTTGAAAGTGATCTTGTACGTGTCCTGCGACTCGTCCTCCACAACCGGGCGGCCGGCATGGCCCTCGGGACGGTCCGGGCGGCCGGTGGTGAACAGCTCGAACCGAATGTGCTCCGGCTCAACACCGCGGGCTGCGAGGGTGTCGCGGCACAACTGGACCAGCTCGAACGGCCCGCACAGGAACCACTCATCAACGTCGTCGGAGTGGATCGCCGAGGACAGCAGCGCCTGCAGCTTCTCAGCGTCGATGCGGCCCGTCATCAGGGGCGCAATCCGCTGCTCGCGGGACAGCACGTGGTGCAGTGCCAGTCGGGACGGGTACTTGTCCTTCAGGTCCGCCAATTCCTCCAGGAACATGACGTCCATGGCGGCCTTGTTGGCGTACACGAGATCGAACGTGGTCTCAGGATTGGCGGCAAGCAGCGTTCGGGCAATGGCAATCACCGGAGTGATGCCCGAACCCGCAGCGATCGCCACGAAGTTGCCCGGCTCCCCCGCCAGCTCCTCCGGGTGGTTCATCGAGTTCATGACGTTGTGCTGGACAGCGGAGCCGTCCTTGCCGTGCCGGGAGATGAAGGCACCCTGCGGGCTCATAACGTCCAGGACGTCGCCAGCCTTCAATTCAGCGTTGGCCCACGTCGAAAAGAGGCCACCGAGGTCCTTCTTGATCGCCACCCGGATCTCGCTGCTGCCGTCCTCGAAGCTGCGCGGCTCCGCACAAATCGAGTAGCTGCGGCGGACCTCGTGCGGCTCACCGTTCTCATCGGGCAACGTGGTGCGTAAGGCGACGTACTGGCCGGGAAGGTAGTCGTACTGGCCGGCCAGTTCGGCCGGAACACCGAACGTGACCTCGATGGCGTCGTCCGTCAGTCGCCGGACTTCCGCGACGGTCAGGTTATGGAAAGACGCACGACGGCGGCTGGCCGTCTGTGTTTCGGTGGTCATGGATTTCCTTAGAGGACTTTGAAGTAGTCGAACGGTTCCTTGCAGTCCTGGCAGACAAAGAGCGCCTTGCAGGACGTGGAACCGAAGCGGGTGAGTTCCTTGGTGTTCAGCGACGAACACTGCGGGCATTTCACGGCGAGGCTGAGCCGTACCGGACCGGAATGGCCACCGGCAGCGGCACGGCCACTCGGCGGCGCGATGCCGTACTCCTCCAGCTTGGCCTTGCCGGACTCGGTCATCCAGTCCGTGGTCCACGCCGGGGACAGCACCAGGTTGATGGCCACGTTGGCGTAACCGGCTTGGGTGAACGCCGCGCGCAGGTCATCGCCGATGGCATCCATTGCCGGGCAACCCGAGTACGTGGGCGTGATGGTGACCTCGACGGCGGTACTTGCCGGGCCGCCGTCGTGCGCGCCTTCAGCGGTTGCAGCCTCGGGCGAGTCAACAACCCGCACGCCGCGCAGGATCCCCAGGTCCTCAATTGTGAGGACCGGGATCTCCGGGTCGCAGACCGTGGAGGCGATCTCCCAGGCCCGCTGCTCGGCGGTCATTGCGATGGTAGCCATCTCTGTCACCAGCTCGCACCCGGGTGTTCGCGGGCCAGGACCTGCATTTCGGCCAGGATGAAGCCCAGGTGCTCGGAGTGCTTGCCGCGCCGGCCGCCACCCAATGACTGGGGAACGTTGGGGAGCTCCAGCTCTGCTTCGGCGAGAATCTCGCCGGTGAGGCGGTCAAAGGCCTCGCGGAGGCTGGAGGGCTGCACAGTGACGCCGGCTTCGCTGAGGCGCGTGGTGAGCTCGTCGTCCTCGAAGATTTCTTCCACGTATGGCCATACCAGCTTGAAGCCCTGAATGATCCGCTTCCGGGATTCGTCCGTGCCGCCGGCCAGTCGCAGGACCCACTGTGCACTGTGGTCGCGGTGGTAATCCACTTCCTTCACGGCCTTCGCGGAGATGGCAGCGATGGTTGGATCGGTCGATTCCATGAGCGCCGTGTAGAGCTCGAACTGGTAAAAGCTCACAATGAACTGCCGGGCGATGGTCACCGCAAAGTCACCGTTGGGCTGCTCAAACAGATGCGCTGAGCGGAATTCGTGCTCGCGGCGGAAGTAGGCGAGGTCGTCCTCGGACTTCCCCCAGGCAGCACCGGCGTAGGTCAGGAAAGAGCGCGCATGGCCCAACTGGTCCAGCGCGATGTTGCCCAAGGCGATGTCTTCCTCAAGCTCGGGAGCACGGGAAATCCAGTGACCCAGGCGCTGGGCGAGGATCAGTCCGTCGTCGCCCAGGCGAAGGGCGAACTCTGCCACGTCCTCAGTCGGCTTGACCTGGCCGCGGCTGATTTCCAGGGCAATGTCCTCAGGACGCAGAGCGTTCCCCGGAGTGATGCGGGTGGCACTGGCGGAACCATCGCCGGAGGCACCGGCGCCGTGGACGCCGACGGAGATGTCGCCGTGGCCTTCGATGGCGAAGTCGGTCTCGTTGGTACTCACAGGTGCTTCACGCCTTCGCTCTTGGTGTAGTACGTCGCGTGGCGGTAATCCTTGCCCTGCGGCGACTCGAAGAAGGAACCCTTGGAATCGGGATCACTGGAGGAAATGGCCTCGGCCGGGACAACCCAGATGGACACGCCCTCGTTACGGCGCGTGTACAGATCGCGGGCGTTGCGAAGGGCCATGGCGGCGTCAGGAGCGTGCAGCGAACCAGCGTGCACGTGGGACAGCCCGCGACTGGAACGCACAAAGACCTCCCAGAGCGACCACGGGTGCTCTTCCTTGGCGCCACCCGCGGTGACCTTCGCGGCTGAGGCAGGTGCCGCCGTCGTGCTTTCCGCCGTGGAGGCAGCCACCTTGGGGGCTTCGCGCTTGATCTCGCCGGCAGCGCTGGCCGGTTCTTCCGGGTTTCCGTGGGGAGCCATTATGCTGCGTTCACTTTCTCTGCTTGCTTGCGGGCGTACGCCACTGCTGCTTCCCGAACCCAGGCACCGTTCTCGTGTGCCTCGCGGCGGCGCTCGACGCGCTGCGAGTTGCAGGGACCGCGGCCGGCCAGGACTTCCTTGAACTCGTTCCAGTCCAGGGGTCCGTGCTCCCACTTCTTGGTTTCTTCGTTGAAACGGATGTCCTTGTCAGGCAGGGTCAGTCCGAGGACCCGGACCTGCTCCACCATCATCCCGACGAACCGGCTGCGCAGCTCGTCATTGCTGAACCGCTTGATGTTCCACGCCATGGACTGCTTGGAGTTGGGTGAATCGTCATCCGGTGGGCCGAACATCATCAGAGACGGCGCGTACCAGCGGTTCACTGCGTCCTGGGCCATCTGCTTCTGCGCAGGCGTGCCGTTGGACAGTTCCAGCAGGATCTCGAAACCTTGGCGCTGGTGGAAGGACTCTTCCTTGCAGATACGCACCATTGCGCGTCCGTAAGGACCGTACGAGGCACGGCACAATGGCACCTGGTTGCAGATGGCCGCGCCATCCACGAGCCAACCGATGGCACCCATGTCTGCCCAGGAAATCGTGGGGTAGTTGAAGATCGACGAGTACCGGGCCTTGCCGGCGATGAGGTCTTCCATCATCTGGTCCCGGGACTGTCCCAGCGTCTCTGCTGCGGAGTAGAGGTACAGGCCGTGGCCCGCCTCGTCCTGGACCTTGGCCATGAGGATGGACTTGCGCTTGAGGCTCGGCGCCCTGGTGATCCAGTTGGCTTCCGGCTGCATGCCGATGATTTCCGAATGCGCGTGCTGCGAGATCTGGCGCAGCAACGTCTTGCGGTAAGCCGCCGGCATCCAGTCGCGCGGTTCGATCCGCGAGTCCTCCGAGATGATGCGATCAAAGTACGCCTGACCGGCTGCCTCCCGCTCCTGTTCCTCCGGGGACAGCTCAGCGGGCACTGACTGCAGATTCTGCGATGCCATGGTTGCTCCTAATAAATTACCGACCGTTCGTTCAGAATATGCGGAGCGGGTGATTGCCGTCAAGCGTTCGGCGCATGGCGCTGTGGATGATTGGCGCATGGCGCCGTGGATGATTGGTGCATGGCGCCGTGGATGAATTCAGCCTCTTTCAATGCTCTGGCGTTGTTGACAAGGCTCCTGAGAATCCCCGTGTTAACTTGGGGTGGGGCCTCAACCGTCCCGCGCCATCGCAAGGAAAGAGCTCTACGTGGAATCGCCCCAGCCCTTCAGGATCCTCACCGTCTGCACCGGAAACATCTGCCGCTCCCCCGTGGCCGAACGACTGTTGCAGGCCGGGCTCAACCAGGTAAGCCATGGATCATTCGAAGTCCGCAGCGCCGGTACCAGGGCCCTGGTAGGCGAACCCATCCAGCCGCTGTCCGCCAAGATCATCAGCACCTTCCGCGGGACGCCGGACGACTTTGCCGCCCGGCAGCTGAACCAGAAGATCCTCCGCGAAACCGACCTGGTGCTGGCCATGACCTCCAAACACCGCGGCGAAGTCCTCCAGCTGGACGCGTCACTGCTGAAGCGCACCTTCACCGTCCGCGAATTCGCCCGCATGCTGGCCGTCCTGGAAACGCGCGACGACGCTCCCGCCACCGGGAACATCGTTGACTTCTGGCGCGCCCTCCCGGCCCGTGCAGCCTCAGTGCGGCACCTGGCATTGCCGTCCGATCCTTCAGACAACGACGTGGTAGACCCCTACCGACGAGCGGAAGAGGTCTACCACCAGATGGAGGATCAGTTGGCCCCGGCCATCCTGGGTATCCTCCGGTTCGCGCGCCTGACGGCGCCGGCCTAGGTGTCACTTATTAGTTGAGGGCGATCACCAGCATCTGGTTGGTGCCCGGGATGCAGGTCTGCAGGACGACGGCGGGGAAGCCGCCGAACACTGCTGCCACATCATTGGTGGTTCCGGGGTTGGGAACTTGTCCCCTGCCCGTGGCGGTGAACGTTCCGTAGCCTGGAATGGACACGGTCTCTCCTACACCGATTCCCGAGAAGCGGGCCCACCCTCCGCAGAAGTCGTGTTCCGTGATGAACACGGCATAAGCGTTGGTTGGGGTGTAGTTGATCGGCCCGATGCAGGCATCCACCAGCGACTGGCCGCCGGCGCCTGCAACATAGATGGTCCTGACGGCCGGTGCTGGCGCGGGAGCTGCGACCACTGCGGGTGCTGCTGCGGCCTGGGCTTGTGCCACCGGAGCCTGGGGTGCCGGCGCTGGTGCTGCAACCGGGGCAACGGGCGGACCCGTGAGCTTCAGGACTTGTCCCGGGACAATCACCGAGTAGGCGCTCAGGCCATTGGCAGCCAACATCGCGTTGACGTCCACACCGAACCTTGCGGCGATGCTGCCCACTGTGTCACCGGATACCACCGTGTAGAGGTTGGGATCACCCGCTGGGGCTGCCGGAGGAGCCGGCTCGGCGACCGGTGCTGCTTCAGCGACCGGCGCTGGTGCTGCAGCTGGTTCAGCCGCGGGAGCGGCAGCCGGTACGTCAGCAGCCGGGGCCGCTGCTGCCGCAGCTGCTTGGGCTCCCGCGTCCTGGGCCGGCGCGGTTGACGCCGCGCTGCTTGCCGGTGCTGATGGCACTGCCTCAGGTGCGGCTGCTTGCTCATTCGATACCGCTTGTTCGGTACCGGCCGGGTGGGTAGCCCAATTGACCACCCCGAAAATCACGGGAATCAACGCCAGTATTGCCAGGACCGCACCGGCAATCATGAGCTTGGATTTGCTGAAGGGTGGTTGCCGGCCGACACCGCTGTTTTTGTTCAGTGACGTTTGTAGCTCTACATCATTCATGTTCATGGGAACTCCGGGACTCCATGGCTGGGACCGCGCGTTGGAGCCTTTGTGGCCCGGTAGAGAAAGCGCAGCTATGTATTGGGAGGTGCACCGCCGCATAACGACGGGGTGCGATCCACCGCTGAGCCGGAGGAACGGAATTGCAATAAACCCCTGCGAATTCAAATATAGGAATTGGGTATTGCCGTCTGCACGAGTAGGAGCTACTCGACTTTCCCCTGGGAGCAGGCACACGGCCGTCAGGTAATACGCGGATTCAGGGAACGGACTACTTGGCAGTACTCAGTCCGGTGCCGCCCGGGCACGTGGTGTCAAGCGTTCTTAACAGGACATTTATTGTGCCCTGAACGGGTGTTTTCAGCGTATGCTCTCCTCAGCGCAGCTAAGACGGCGTTGTTCGCTTTTGGTGGGGCCACTTTTGAAGGCAGGGGTTCAGTGGCGGGAGTGAAGCACGAGGTTCTGTCCAAGCGCTCGTGGTCGGGACGCGGTTTGCCGTTTTTCCTGATCGCGGCAGGCTTTTGCGCAGTGCTGCTGGTGGTTGGGCTGACCAGCGGTAATGGCACCCACACTGCACAGCTCGCGGGCGACCTTGCGATCCTCACCGCCGTACTGACCGCCTTGGCAACCCACACCCGTGCAGCCCTCAAACAGCCGCACTCCACGGCTGGCCGCTGGTTCGTTGTGGCCGGGCTGGCTCTCTGGGGCGCCGGGCAAGCCATCTGGACTTTCAACGGCATCACCCTCGATCACGACTACCCTTTCCCGTCATTGGCCGACGTCGGTTTTGTTTGGTACGCGCTGCCGGCCTCCATAGGCCTGGTGCTGCTGTTGCGGGGGCAGGGGCTTCGACTGCCTCTGCGGCGCACTATCCTGGATGCCGGCGTGGTGGCAAGTTCCACTTTCTTCATCGCATGGAGTTCGGTGCTGGGCCCCCTGGCCAGTGCCAGGAACAGCGACCCTTTTGCCCGCGTCACGCAGATGGCCTACCCCATCGCGGATGTCTTCATGGTTTCGGTGGTCATCGTCCTCACCATGCGCGCAGCCCGCGGGCGCAGGCTTCCCTGGCTGAGCCTGGGCGTCGGTTTCTGGGTCCTTGCCCTGACGGACCTCGCTTACATGCGGCTCACACTGGAAGGCATCTCAGGCGTGACCGGCTCGCCCCTGGCGTTGGGTTGGGTTTCCGCCTTCCTGCTGGTCGCGTTGAGCCCGCTGATTCCGGAAACGGACAGTACCCGCAAGGACGGCCGCGGCTACGCCGTAGCTCTCGAATTGCTGCCGTACCTCCCGGTCTTCAGCGCAGTGTTCTTTTCCCGGACAGGCCCCATCGGCGCCGATCGCGTCCTCCTGGTCACCGGTTTGATAGTCCTGGGGTTCGTTATCGTGCGGCAGGTGCTCATCGTCGTCGAAAATGTGACCCTCACCCGCGACCTCGAATCGAAGGTGGCCGAACGCACGGCCGAGCTTGAAGGGCTCGGTGCGATCGTCAATTCCTCAGGCGATGCCATTGTTGGCGAGACCCTGGACGGCGTCATCACCAGTTGGAACCCCGGCGCGGAAAAGATCTTCGGATACCCGGCCGCCGAGGTGATCGGCACGAAAGGCGACTTCTTCATCCCGGAGGGCGTGCGGGAGAAGGAGAGGCAGGTGCTGGATACCACGGCGCGGAACGGCGATGTCCAGAACTACGAAACACAGCGTAAACGCGGCGACGGTGCAATCATCCCAGTGTCGGTCACCCTGTCCCCGGTTCGGAGCGGGTCCGGGATCCGCGGAGTGGCCTTCATTTCGCGTGACATTACCGAACGCAAAGCCGCCGAAGCAGAGCTGCTCGCCGCCCGGGAAGCCGCCCTCGAAGCGAGCAGGCTCAAATCGGAATTCCTGGCCACCATGAGCCACGAGATCCGGACACCCCTGAACGCCGTCATTGGATTGACCTCTCTCATGATGGACACTCCACTCACTGAAGGACAACGGCAGTACGCCCAAGGCGTGAAAGGTGCCGGCGAGGTCCTCCTCACCCTGATCAACGACATCCTGGACTTCTCCAAACTCGAAGCCGGAAAAGTAGATCTGGAGGTCACGGCCTTCGATCCGCGGGCCTTGGTGGAAGAAGTGGCCGGCCTGGTTACTGAAGCCGCACAGGGGAAGAACCTTGAACTCATTTCCTACTGCCACCCGGATGTCCCCGGACGGCTCATGGGCGATTCCGGCCGGATCCGGCAAATCCTGGTGAATCTCTCCTCCAACGCCGTGAAATTCACGCCATCGGGAGAAGTGGAAATCAAAGTCTCCGTGCTGGCCTCCGACGACGGCCACGCCTCGCTGCGCTTCGAAGTCCGGGATACGGGAATCGGCATCAGTCCCGAAGACCACCACCGCCTGTTCGAATCATTCGCCCAGGCTGATGCGTCCACCACGCGCCGCTACGGCGGCACCGGGCTGGGACTGGCAATATCCCGGCGGCTCACCGAAGCGATGGCCGGACGGATTGGCCTGGACAGCGAGCTGGGCAAGGGCAGCACGTTCTGGTTTGAACTGTCGCTGCCCATCGGTCCGGCGGCAGCAGAGAACCTTACGCTGCCGGCCACCCTTGCGGGCCGCCGCGTCTTGGTGGTGGACGATAACGCCACCAACCGCCTCGTACTGGAGACACAGCTGGACAGCTGGGGAATGGCGCCCGTCTCAGTGGCCGATGCGTCCACCGCGATGACCGAATACCGCAACGCCGTCCTGGAGGGTCACCCCTACGACATTGCCGTGGTGGACATGTGCATGCCCGACACCGACGGTTTGGAACTCGCACGTCAGATCAACAGCGAGAGCTCCCATCCGGGACAGCCAGCGATCATTCTCCTGACCTCCACCATGATGGTGGACAAGGTTGACCTGGCGACGGCCGGAATCCGGGAGTACCTCACCAAGCCCGTTCGGAGTTCCGAGTTCTACAACCGGCTCCTTCGCCTCATGGCCACCAGGTCCACCGGCGTATCGGCCCCACCGTCACCGGTACCTTCGCTTCCGTCAGAGGAGCCCAATGACCGACTGGGCACACTGCTGGTGGCAGAGGACAACGAAGTCAACCAGCTTGTGGCACGTGGCATGGCCAACCGGCTCGGTTACGCCGTGGACATCGTTGAGGACGGCGCCCAGGCCGTCACGGCTGCATTGACCGGGCGCTACGCGGCGGTGCTCATGGACTGCCATATGCCGGTCATGGACGGATTCGACGCCACCCGGGCCATCCGCGCCCGCAATGGGCACTCAGCCCGCATCCCCATCATCGCCATGACCGCCGGAGCCCTGAACGAGGACCGCGAGCGCTGCTTCGCCGCCGGAATGGACGACTACATCAGCAAGCCTGTGGACCTCGCAACGCTGCGGGCAGTCCTCGCGCGTTGGGTCCCGCAGGTTGACGAACCGACGACGGCGGAAGGCGGGACCGCTGGCACGCCGGCTGCCGGTGGGGAGGCCGTTGGGGAGGCCGTTGGGGAGCCGTCGCAGGCGGCGGAAGCACCGCCGTCGGACGCTGTTGTTCTTGACACCGGGCGGCTGCAGATCCTGCGCGAACTCGGTCCCGACGACGGCGTGGGACTGCTGCCGGCGGCCATCGAGGCCTTCCGGCAGGATGCCGCGGGCACCGTGGCGGCGCTGCGTTCCGCACTCGACGCCGGTCAGGCTGCCGGAGTGCAGGCGGCGGCACATAAGCTGGCCGGCGCAGCGTCCAACATCGGAGCTGTCGGAGCGGCGGCCTTGTGCAAGGAACTGGAGATGCTGGGACGGGAGGCCGCACCTGGGCTGGAAATTGAAGGATCCCGGCTGTTGGAACGGCTGACGTCGGAACTGGCCGGGGTGGACCACGCCCTGGAGCGCATCCTGTTGGGGGCCCTGTGAAGATCCTTATTGCGGACGATGATCAAATTTCGCGGATGATCACCAAGGCAGCCGTGGAGCAATCCGGGCATGAGTGCATCGTGGCCGTGGATGGCGACTCGGCGTGGCAGCTCTTCAAAGAGCACAGCCCCGAAGCTGTGGTGACTGACCTGATGATGCCGGGACTCAACGGGCTGGACCTTTGCCGTGCGATCCGGGCCGCCGAAGGGGACCGGTACACGTACGTCATTCTGGTGACCTCCCATGGCTCGCGTCAGGACGTCCTCGCCGGGATGGAAGCCGGAGCCGACGACTACGTCACCAAGCCACTGGACCCGTTCAATCTGCACATCAGGCTGTTGGCCGCCCAGCGCATCACGTCCCTGCACGCGGACCTGGCCCGCTACCGGTCGGCCCTGACGGAACAGGCCCGCACAGACCCCCTGACCAAGGTGCACAATCGGCTCAAGTTGTCGGAGGATCTGGGGGACCTTCAGGACGGGAGCCGAGGCTACTGCCTGGCCATGGTGGATGTCGATAACTTCAAAAGCTACAACGACATCTACGGGCATCAGGCAGGCGACGCCGCGCTGGTGGCCATCGCCGCCACGCTGTCCGGCGAGATCCGGGCGTCCGATGCCGTCTACCGATTCGGCGGAGAAGAGTTCCTCTTGCTCCTCCGGGAACAGACCGCCGCTACCGCGGAGAAGGTCATGGAACGCATACGCTCAGCCGTGCACGATCTGCGGATCGAACACTCCGGCGACCCCGACGGCGTCCTGACCATCAGCGCAGGGATCTCCGCGTTCAAGGACGGGCGGCGCTCCGGAACCGAACAACTCTTGCGGGAAGCCGACCTTGCCCTGTACGCGGCCAAAGCTGCGGGCCGGAACAGGGTGGCATTGGCTGATTCCTTCCACGCGGAGTGACAGCAGGGTGTCAGCGTGCGTCCATCAGCACAACGTGGTCTGGGTGTTTCTGAGACTCGTATTTCCTGTTCCGGCGGGAAGCCGATAACCACCTGAGTTGCATGCCAGGTTATCCGTCATCGTCACGTACGTCACCGCACGCTCAAAGTCCACTGCTCCGCCAACCGACTTGATGTCGTTGTCCCTGAAGTTGTTCCCCACCACCTTGATGTGGTGCATCTGTTTGGTGCCGTCGTAATAAGCGTCTTCCAAACCGCGGGGCGACCCCCACACGGTGTTGCCGTTGAGATCGATGTTGTAAATCACTCCGGACCCTCCAGCAAGATCAATACCGGCTCCGTGTCGGCCTCCGCGCACGTTGTTGTTGACGATCCGAATATCGTGGGCATCTTCAGTACCGAACGTGTGAACGGCAATTCCGTCGTCCCCGTCCGTTCCCTTTCGTTGGTCGACGACATTTCCCACGATGTCTCCGTGAGCCGTGTTCATTGCGTGGATTCCGTCCAGCTCCGTATATTTCCCGTTGGTTTCGGACTGGGTGCTGCTGTCCTTAACGCACCAGTTTGAACCGCCAACGAAAGCGATTGAGTAGGTGAACGGGTTCTTCGTATGGATGCCTTTGACGAGGGAGTTTCTCGAGTCGCGCACGTCGACTGCATACTCGCTCAAGCGGCCCGCCACGTTGCCGTTCAATGTGTCCCCTGATTGATCCGCGGTGAAATTCGTCAGGGTTGTGTTGTTCGCTCCTGCCGTGGTCACGATCGGATAGCCGCCAGCTGGACCAGTGTTGTTCAGGAAGTTCGGTCCTGCCTTCAAGACCGTCTCCGGCCCCGCACCCTCGAGTCTTACGTTGCTCGCCATACGGAGCTTCCCGTCGATAATGAACGTGCCCGCAGGCATCTTCACGATGCCGCCGCCCGCCGCGCCTGCAGCATCGATTTTGCCCTGAATGCCAGCCGTATCGTCAAGGGCGTCGTTTGGCTTGGCTGTGACCGCAAAGAAGGCGGTGGCACTGCTACCGGTCGCAGCACTCAAGGGTACAGTCCGATGAGGTGACAACGAGGGGCGCTGCAGGCTCGAACATAGGCGTGGCTAAAAGCCGCGGCTGGCGTTATGGCAGTCATTACCAGCAGCGCAGTGCCCGAAACGACCGTCGTCGTGCGGTGGCGCTGCCACAGACGCGCTCTGCCCCTTGCAGGGTCATCAGGCACTGATGCGCGACATCCACGGTGGCATGGGGATGAATCGCATTCGGAAGTTCCATTGCAGATCATTCGCAGTATCTCCTCTTTGAGGCTCAGGTCTGACAGGAGACGCCTAAATGGACTCCTGGACTGATGCTGACGCGGTCTTATAGCAAACCAGCTGTCTTCTGTTTAGTGTCTGCAGCCAGGAGAACATGACGCGGGCTGGGCGTTAGCGGCTCTTGATCACGTCCTTGTAGTGGTCAAGTGTCACCCCGCTGCGCCCCTCAGGGTCGAAGAGGTCTTCTTCGAACCCGAAAAGGAACATGCTCATCCCACATTCGGCAGCATATCCAGGGGCGATCTGCAGTTGCTCGGCCAGGCTGTCCGACAGCGGTGTGCCGCCGGTGTACGGCTTCCAGGGGGCACCAGGATTTTCGCCGACTACGCCAAGTCCTGCCCGGCGGGCCAAGGCACTGGTGTACCTGTGGGAAGACCAACCCGTCACGTCCTCCTCCACGACCCGCACTTCGTCACCCGGAAAGCACCGGTCCTGTAGCGGTGACACGGCGCGCGCAGTCACTGCCGAAATGTCGTCCAATCCAGTGAAGTCCACGTCAACCCCAGGCAAGGTGGAGAGCACCGCGAATTGTTCGAGGTAATCCAGGCCACGTTCCTGCGCCCCGTCCGGGTTCGCCCGCCCGTCCAGCCGGCCTCTGAGAGCTTCCGCTTTATCGGCAGGCAGGACCCCTTTGCCCGCTACCGGCACGTGCACGCGTCCTTGATACCCGAGATTCCGAAGCTCATCCACCTGCCACACGACGGCTCCCACCACTGCCCCGGCGTACCAGTCCCACCAGGCCTGAACCTGCTGACGGCTCACGGCCTTGCCGCTCCATAGGCGGGAGCCCGGAACCCACCCCGGCATGGGGGAAGGTGCGACCCCGTCCGCCAATCCTTTGCCCAGCTGCGGAGGATCACCGTACGACCAGAATTCGCGCTCATTTCCGCCGTCCTCCGGCCCCGGGTACCCCAGTTCCCCCGTGGCGTCCGTCCCTACGCGTATTGCCCCAATGCCCTCAAAGCCCACATCGGATGCGATACGGGCCAAATACTCATGGGCAGCTTCCCGTACTTTAGCGCTGAACACCAGCTCAGCCCCGGAATCCTTCGGCACTCCTCCGGCGCTGCCCTTCAAGAACCCGCCGGGCAAGCTCCGCACCCAATCAGGCGGGTAATGCAGCCCCGGGGACAGGACAACCACCATGCCTGCGTCACGGCAATCTTGCAGCTGCGTCCGCACTCCCGCCACGTAGCGCTGATCAACGACCCCCACCTCCGGCTCGTAGCGATCCCAAGCCAGGGGCAGTTCCACCACAGTCACCCCGGCTTCCCGAAGAGCTTCGATACGTTCAGGGGCACAGGTGGCACCCAAAACACCGAATGACATGGTCTCGGGTGCTGCTGGCTGGGTCGCAACCCCGCAACCGGCATTCAAGCCAATAGCTACGATCGGCAGCAAAGTCGAAAGCACCCTCCGCCTCATCGATACCCTCCGGATACAGGAGGAATTGTCTGTCCCTGGGAAACCGCAGCGTCGAGCTTCATCCGGTCGAGCTTCCACAGAACGGTGTCTCCCGACGTCGGTCCCGTGAAGGTGAAAACAGGCTGTGCATTTTCCTGCAACCAGTTGAGGAGCTCGGGTGCGGCGAAACCATAACCCTCTTTTAGGGGCCGGCCCTGCGTCAGGACATACTGGGCGTTCCCATCCCTAAGGGATAGAAGTGAAGGCAAAACTTCCCACCCTCGATGCGGCAAGAGCGCGAATTCACCAGTCACCGACGTCAGCCCCACCGTCGCGGATTCCGGCAATTCCGCATTCATGAAATCCCGCGCACGGACAAGGCCATCATCCACCACCGACCTCGCTTGAATACCCAGGAGCAGGCTCAGGACCGCCATGGCCGCCGCTGCAGCTGTTACAACCCCTCGAAGTCGCGCACGCCACGAAACCACCATTGCAGCAGCCACCGGTGTAGAAACCAGCGCGACAAGCACAACACAGTAGCCAAATTGCTCCTCCGCCGCTCCGAAAAAGACGGAATAAACTCCCACGAAACCCGTGATCAGTGAGAACAGGCCTATGACGCGCCTGCTTGCCACTGGAGAGAAGGCCGCCACCGCACCAGCCACGATGGAAAGCCCCAAAAGCAGGTAACTGGTGCCGAACCGACTGGCCATGTCCAAGAGCCTGGCTGTCAGGTCCACCTTGG
Source organism: Paenarthrobacter sp. NPDC057981 (assembly GCF_042886835.1). Taxonomy (NCBI): domain Bacteria; kingdom Bacillati; phylum Actinomycetota; class Actinomycetes; order Micrococcales; family Micrococcaceae; genus Paenarthrobacter; species Paenarthrobacter sp. NPDC057981. Next base: position 18,555 of record NZ_JBHVQI010000016.1, on the reverse strand, counting down.
GGGTCGTATTGAAGCCGGTCATCTGTACGGCACCAACCATGCGAAGGACACCTACCGATTTTTGCTCCACGAACTGCGGAAGCAACCCGTTGGCGGCGACCACAGACAGGTAAATCGCGTAGGGAACGATCGAACCGGCCAGGACACGAAGGGCCGTCGCCATGGGAACCGTTCTCCGCCAGAACACGGCGGCCAGAAGGGGGGCAAGAGTGAACGCGGCAGTCATGTCTTTCGTGACGATAGCCAGTCCGAAGACCAGTCCGGCCGCAACTTCCCGCCGCGCCCGCCTGCGGCCTGCCTTGCTGTCCAGCACCAGCAGCACCAGCAACCAACCCGACAGAACTGCCAAACCTGCCGGTGTCTCCATCATCAAGCGCCCATCCATGCGAAGGACGAAGGGATCGCTCGCCAAAATGACGCCGGCCACGACCGCGGGCACCGTTCCCACAAGCCGGCTTACCAACAGAAAACAGAGCACCACCGTCAACGTTCCCAATATGGTGTTGACCCATCGAAGCTGCAGGGCCAGATCCATTGGGTGCCCTTCCAAACCCAACACGCGAATCACTAAGCCATTCAGAGCAAACGAGCCTGGCGGATGGAGAAAGAACGGGTTCCCAAGTATCGATGGCAACTGGCCATGCGACACCTGCTGGGCGATCTCCGCGTATGTTACTTCGTCGATAAAGACGTCATTGGCTCGCTCAACTCCGAACAGCCGGAACACCAGAGCCAGCAACCCCAGAATCATTGCGACCCACAATGGACGGCGAAGCAGCCACGGAGACCTCTCGGCTCGCCTCCGTCCCCGAGCCCCGGAGGGAGATGCTTCAGCCTGGTCAAGCGAGTTCATAATGCCTTTCATAAGTGCGTTTCCACCGTTTGGCGTCCGGTCCAGCGTCATCTGCCAGGCACGTAGTAGGTCTCGGGACGCACTGGAATTTCTCCGGAGGGGAACAAAGCGTCCGCCTGCGTTGCGTACTGCCGGATCCGTTCCGCTTTGGCGGTGAGGCCCACGTCCCACGTCCAAGGCACATATCCAATGCGTTCCAGGTGCTTTTCGTCCGCCTGCGACACAAGGTCATAGGGAAAGTCCGAGTACATCACCAGGCTTTCCTCGTGCTCCTTACCGAGGTCGCGGGTGATGAGGTGGTCCACATGTTTCCCGACCCCCGCAGGACAAAAGAGCAATTCCGCCTTGGTTCGAGCCATGAGCCCGGCTATGTCGTCCCTGAGCCGACGGATTACCTTTTGGTCGCCCCTCGCGACCCGGCCAAGCGCTATATCAAACCGGTAGGTGGAATATCGGTGTGTAAGCTCCGGAAGAAGCCTGTCCCACGCGCTGCTCCCCAACTTCGCAGGCTTCATCCGACGCCGGAAAAGCGCATCCACTTCGCCCAGATGCAGGGGCTGGACCCCCATGGCCTCCAGTACTGCCCGGTCCTCAGATTGCCGGGCCCGAAACAGTTCCCCCGCGTCCCTAACGGTGCATTGGCTCATGAAGGAACGGGCCGCGCGCGTGTGCGGAGCGGGCGACGCCTCAGTAAACAACGTAGCCACGATGATTTGGCGATCTTGGGCCTGCGCTTCAATGAGTGCCCCGCAGGAGAGCACAGCGTCGTCAAGGTGTGGAGACAGGAACAGCCAGGGTGAGTCTCCGGCAAGGGACCGCTCGACCCGTGATTGCTTCACCCTTCAAGCTCCTTCAGAAACAAGGACTTGCCGCCGCCAGGGAGGGATCCCTGAGTTCGATGAGCGCGGAGCGCTGCGGCATAGGCCTGAGCCTGAAGCTTTGCGAGCGCGTCCCAGCTGTAGCCGGCAGCGAACTTCCGCCCTTGGGCAGCTACCTGCTCCAGTCCTTCCAGCGCGTAGCTGCGGACTACTTGGTCTGCGAACTCTTTGACGTCGAACGCCTTGACAACCCATCCAACGCCGGGAGGGATGATTTCCCGTAAACATGGGATGTCGAAGGCGACCACCGGGGTGCCCGCTGCAAGGGCGTCGATGGCCACCAACCCAAAAGTCTCGTGCCGGGAGGGCACCACGAGCAACCGGGCCTCGCTGATTGCCCTGAATTTCCTCGCCCCGGACAACCAACCCAGCATCTGTACCCGATCGGCGAGACCGGCGTCCTGGATGGCGCCATGCAACCAGTCTTCGTCCGGGCCCGTGCCGGCGATGAGCAGTTTGCCGCTTATCCTCGTGGAGGCCTGTGTCCAGGCCTCCAACAGGAGATCCAAACCTTTGTGTCCGCGCTCCAGGCGCCCGATGAAAAGGACATCGTTGCCGAGCTTGGGCCCAATCTCCCACATGCCAGGGTCCACACCGTTGCCGATGACATCGACATGGAGGTTCGCGTTCAGCTCTTTCAACCGTTCACCGATTCCCTGCGAAACCGAGATGAGCCTGTGATGGGTCCTGACGCCCAATCGTTCGATCCAGTGCAGCGGTAGTCTGTACTGCCGTGCTTTTTCTGTCGCATGAAGCCACTGAACGATGCCGATTGTGGGGCGCCCCGTCCACAGGGGTGCAGCCATAGTGGAGAACGGAGCAAAAAAGTCCTCCACCACCAGCTCTGTTGTTGAGCGGCGCCTGCGTACCTCAAAGGGCAAACGCATGACGTAGCCAGCCAGCCGGGTCAGCCGGTTCGATCCCCTCCCTACGCCGATCGGGATGTAGTGCACCCCGTCCTGCACGCGTTCCTCCCAGCCGGGGTACCGGGTGGTCAACACTGTGACCCGGAAGCCGCCGGCCACCAGCCGGCGGTTAATTTCATGGGTCCGTACTGAACCTCCGCCTGCGCCGGGCATGCAGGGGTCCTCAAAGCCCAAATGAAGGACTCTCATCTATTTATCCGTTCCGTATTCGTTGGACTGCACGCGACCGCCGGCCTCTGCCGGACGTGCCATGGATCGCCGCGCGCTACGCAAGTCGACAACGGCACCCACCCGCCGCCGTCGTCGTCGTCGCCTGAAGTCGTTCCGATGCGGCAGCAAGCCGCGCTGGTGGGCAAGCACGGTAACGCCGCTGACGATGGCAAGCGCAAGCCAAACAAATGGCTGGGGGTGGGCAGCCACAGCAAGGATGACAATCAGGGCGGTGGCCACGACGGCGAACCGGCCCGCTCCCTTTCCTGGCTTGGCAGCGGCAAGAATCGGACCCGCCAACACTGCCATGACCAGACCGGAAGCCACCGCGCCGATAGCGGTGCCCACCGCCATCCCCGCCACCGCGTTGAGCTCCCAGCCGGCCCATAGCCCGCCAACGACCAGGAGGCAGGCGCACGCCAGGCCGAGTTGGCAGCGGCGATAAGCACGCATCGCCAGAAGGACCGTGGAGAGCACCATGAGGACGGCATACCCGAGACCGGAGGCTGCCAGCCAAGGCAAGAGCCCCAGGGAGCCGTGGTACTTCTGTGGGATGAGCAGGCCGGCCATCAACGGCGGCGCAGTAGCGATGATGGCGAACGCCACGACGGCAAGTTGCGCGAAGGAGGCAAAGGATGCGGCGAGCACCTCGGCGGTCCTCACGCCGGGAGTGCGGAGCAGCGGAAATGCCACCAACGCCGTCCCGGCGGCAACATAGACCGGCCCTTTCGCGATCGTAGCGAGCGCCTGGAACCCCGCGGCGGCGGTGGACCCGCCGTCGAGATAACCCACCACCACAACGTCGATGCCCACCAGAACCGAGACCACGCAAAGGACCAGCGCGATATCGCTGGTTTCAGTCCATCGCCATTTCTCCAGCAGCACGCGGGGCCGCCAGCGGAGGTCCCGGTAGAACGACCACGGGACAACCAGCGGCGCCAAGCACCCTGCGACGAAGCCCAGAACCGCTCCCCCGGCGCCCCAGGCCAAGCAAATGACCAGCAGGCTGAAGATGAATCTGAGGCCAACTTCACCGATGGTGGACACCGCATACCACGTGAAGCGGAGTTCCCCTTGAAGCCAACCAGCAGGCGCGTTGGCCACGAAAATCGCAAGCGCGGCCAACGCTACGGCTGCGGCCATGGCAGGCGTGGCCACAGCGAGAGTCACGCCGCCTGTGACGATGGCCGCGGCAAGCCCCACCAAACCGGACACGTATACGGAGAATGCCATGCCGCTGCGCCGTTCCTCGGAGCCTTCCGGGTGAACGGCCACCACATGTGACAGGGGTAGCGGAACCAATGCATTGGCAACAATCCCCACGACGCCCAGAATCATTGCGGCTGACGCGAAGTGGATGTATTCCGTGGTTTCAAGCATTGTGGCCATCAGCAGGGTGCAGGCGTAACTGACGGCACCCACCACTCCTGCGGAGATGGCTAGAAAGCCGCTGTTTCTGGCTACTTTTGAGTTGTGTGCCTGGGCTCTGTCCTTGCGTTCGGTCCGTGTCCTGGCCAGGGGTCTGGCCTGCACTTCGATGGTCTTGGTGCGCTGGGGCCCATCCAACGATGGGGTACTGCTAATGGCCATCGATGGCATCAGCAGGAGTAGGCATGCTTTCCGGTCCGGCCAGGAGGGCAGTGTGGTCTGCCTGGCGCAGCTCGGCAGTGGCTACTCCGATGTTTTGCAGGGCTGCGAAAGCCTCGAATTCATCGCGTCCCTTCATCAGCACGGCAACATGCCCGTCGTCGATCAAGGCCACTTCGTCCGTGGGCCGCAGAATGCTCCGGAGGGGCGCGCCGTCGGGCAATTCGAACCTCACCAAGGTGGAAAGATCCGAGTGGCCGGCGAGGGGATCCCCGCCGTCCTTTCGCAACTTGCCCTCCTCCAGCAGCACCCCGGTGAGCAGCCTGGTGCTGCGTTCCCAGGTAAAGCAACGGGCCCAGTCCCGGCACTGCGCCGCGATGTCCGCGGCGATGCCGGGCTTTGATAGCTCCGTGATGGCGTCGACCATGGCACCGCCCAGTTCACGGGGGCTGTCCACCAGCCAGCCCGTTCTGCCATCCACCACGGAATCGCGTATGCCGGGAACCCGGAGTGCCAAACACGGAACACCCCATGCGGCCGCTTCAATCACCGAGCACCCCCAGCCTTCGGAAGCGGATGTGGACGCTGTCAGCCAAGCCCTGCCGAGTATCAGGTCGCGGACATCATTGGGCTGGTAGCCGTGAAACGTCACGGCATGCCCAAGGCCAAGGTCCATGGCGAGCTGTTGCAGGCGTGCCCGTTCCGGCCCGTCGCCGACGATGTCCAGCTGCAGGCGTGGAACACTCCGCGCCGCAACGGCGAACTGCCCCAGCAGGAGGTCCAACCGCTTGTGCGGCACCAGGCGGCTGACGACGGCAATGCTCGGCGGAGACGTCCGGGTCGCCACTTTTCGGGGGATATCGATGGTGCCGTTGGGCACCACGTGAACAGGACCACCGAAGCCCAGCTTCCGCAGTTCCAGCCTCGTGGAGGGTGACACCGCCACAATGGCACGCTGCCCGTAGACGCGTTTGGCACCCGTGTTTTCCAGGAACCGGCCGACCGCTGCCATGGGTGGAGAGAAGCGGGTGCGGAACTGTTCCTGATGGACGTGGTGCACTACCTGGACGATCGGAACGTCCTTGGGGAGGAACAGCGGGGAGAAGAACGGAATCCCGTTCTGGCAGTCCACCACGGCATCGAACCGGACGTTGCTGCGCAAAAGCCGAAGGGCAGTCCTGGCGTAAATGGACAAGGGACCACCTGCCCGGAGAATGCGGATACCGTCGATGACTTCCTCCGGCGACTGACCGGCGTCGCGACCCGTGAACAACGTGACTTTGACGCCGTTCTCCACCCATCTCTTCGATATTTGGTGCATGTATTGCTCGGCACCGCCGGCGTGGGAGTGCTGGACATCGCGCCAGTTCAGCACCAGCACATGCTTCCCGGCCAACCGGCCGGGAGCGTTCAGATCGGGCAGTACGAACGTCATGGCATCGCTTTCTGAAGTTGCAGCACCGAGGCGAAGCTGGCCACGCCGTCCTGGAACGGGCGGAACGTTGACTCTGTTCCGTCCGTCCAGGCCACTGGGATTTCAATGATGCTGGCTTTGTTGTCCTGGAGCCGCAGGAGTAGTTCGACGTCGAACGCAAACCCAGTACTGCGGCACTGCACCATGGCGGCGGTCAGGGCATCGCGCTCAAAGAACTTGAAGCCACACTGGGTATCCTGGATTCCTTTGACCTTGGAGCGGGTCAACACCCGGAATGCAGTGCCGCCCACCCTGCGCCCAAGGTGCTGGGGTCGGACGAAAGTGGATCCAGGTGCGTGGCGCGAGGCGATGACGGCCGCTGCCCCGCGCGAAAGGTGCGCCATGGTTTCGGTGAGGGTTTCCAGCGGCGTGGCGAGGTCGGCGTCAAAGAAGCCGGTGAATTTCGATGTTCCACTGAGGAGGCCCCGCCTGACGGCCGCACCCTTCCCCCGGCGTGCGCAACCCACGACGGATACCGGGACTCCCCCACGCTGCTCACGGGAGACGCGGCGGACGACCGCAGCGGTCTCATCGACGCTGCCGTTGTCCACCACTACGATGCGCGAAGACCATGACTGGGCAGCCAGGAATTCCATGGTCTGGCGCAATGTACCGGGGATTCTGGAGGCCTCGTTGTAGGCGGGAATGATGACCTCAAGGTCTACGTGCGACCGTCGCATGGAGTCGGAGTGCTGGCGGGCGTGGGGATTCCCGTTTCTGCCTTGCAAAGCACCCTGTGGATAAAGTGTGACCATCTGAACCTCCAACTTTCCGAGCACCGTACGAAATCGTGCTCGCAATAGAAGGAGTGAGGGGTCGGCACAACTCATGACGCCAATTCAGGGTTGTAGTTTCAAGTCACAGCCAACAACCAGCTTGCATGGCCCGGTCCGGCGCTGTCAGCGAAATTTCTGGTTCAGTGTCGCAGCGTCTCTATAGAGTGGCCCCATGAGCCACACTTCTTCTGCATCTGCCGCCGCCCCGGAAACTGCTGTGGAGCCGCCGGTCGCCAAGCGCGTTCCGACACGCCGCGAACACCATGGGGATGTTTTCGTGGACCACTACGAGTGGCTTCGGGACAAGGAGTCTCCGGAAGTGGTGGAACACCTCAAGGCTGAGAACGCCTACCAGGAGGCCGTGACAGCGCACCAGGAGCCGCTGCGCGAAGCGATATTCCAGGACATCAAGGGCCGTACCCAGGAAACGGATCTGTCCGTGCCCGGGCGGAAGGACGGCTGGTGGTATTACAGCCGTTCGGTGGAGGGCAAGGAGTACAGCATCCAGTGCCGCGTCCGTGCGCAGGATACCGGCGATCGTGTAGCGGACTGGACCCCGCCGGCTGTTGAGCCGGGTGTCGCTATCGATGGTGAGGAAGTGCTCCTGGACGGCAACATCGAGGCCGAAGGACAGCCGTTCTTCAGCGTGGGTGGCGCCGCTGTGACCGTGGATGGCAACCTCTACGCCTACGCCGTGGACAACGCCGGCGATGAGCGCTTCACCCTCCGGATCAAGGACCTTCGGACCGGAGAACTCCTGCCGGACGTTATCGAGAACATCTTCTACGGGGTGGCCTTCTCCCCCGATGGCACCCGCCTTTTCTACACTGTGGTGGACGAGTCTTGGCGGCCGTACCAGGTGAAGTCCCACGTACTGGGAACGTCCGTCACCGAGGATGAGGTTCTTTACCAGGAGGACGACGTCGCCATGTGGCTGGGCTTCGACCTCGCCTCCGACCGCCGCCACCTGGTGCTCAGCATCGGCTGCTCGGAATTCAGCGAGACCCGGCTGCTTCGCTTCGACGACTACCAAGCCGGCCTCACCACAGTGATTTCACGCGATGAGCGCATCCTCTATGAGGCCGAACCCTTCCTCCTGGACGGCCGCGAAACCCTCCTCCTGACCCACAACAAGGACGCCATCAACTCCATGGTGAGCCTGGTTGATCCGGAAGAACTGGCCAAGCCGCTGGTCGAGCAGCAGTGGAGGACCGTCGTCGGGCATTCCGACGAGGTGCGCGTCAACGGCGCCGGGGTCACCTCCACGCACCTGGTGCTGTCCATCAGGAAGGACACGATCGAGCGCGTGCAGGTGCTGCCGCTCGCTGGCCTGGGAACTGCCTCGCAGGGCACCCCGGTTGAGCCCGCCTTCGACGAAGAGCTCTACACCGCGGGTGTCTCCGGGTCAGACTATGAAGCACCTGTGATCCGCATCGGCTACACCTCGTACTTCACGCCGTCGCGGGTCTACGACTTCGTGCTGCCCACTTCGGAATTGCCGGCCGGCGAACTGCTCCTGCGCAAGGAGAGCCCCGTATTGGGCGGCTACTCGTCGTCGGACTACGTAGCCACCCGTGAGTGGGCGACGGCCGACGACGGCACCCGGGTTCCGCTGTCCGTGCTCCGGCACGCTTCGGTCAGGCAAGACGGGACGGGGGCGGGCCTGGTGTACGGGTACGGCTCCTACGAGGTGAGCATGGACCCCGGTTTTGGCGTGGCCCGGCTGTCCCTGTTGGACCGCGGAATCGTCATGGTCATCGCGCACATCCGGGGTGGTGGCGAACTTGGCCGGCACTGGTACGAGGATGGAAAGAAACTCACCAAGAAGAACACCTTCACGGACTTCATCGCGGCCACTGACTGGCTGGCCGGGTCCGGCTGGGTTTCGCCGGCCCGGATTGCTGCCATGGGTGGCTCGGCCGGTGGCCTGCTCATGGGCGCCATCGCCAACATGGCTCCTGAAAAGTACGCTGCCGTGGTGGCACAGGTCCCGTTCGTCGACGCTTTGACCACCATCCTGGATCCCGAACTGCCGCTGTCCGCGCTGGAGTGGGAGGAATGGGGAAATCCCATCACCGATCCCGAAGCCTATGCCTACATGAAGTCCTACACGCCGTACGAGAATGTGCGGTCAGCGGCCTATCCCAAGATCGCCGCGGTGACGTCCTTCAATGACACGAGGGTCCTCTATGTAGAGCCTGCCAAGTGGGTCCAGGCACTGCGTGCGGAATCGACAGGCAACGAAGCGATCGTCATGAAGATCGAGATGGACGGCGGGCACGGCGGCGCTTCCGGCCGGTACGTCCAGTGGCGCGAGCGGGCTTGGGATTACGCGTTTGTGGCGGACTCCCTCGGAGCCACAGAACTCCTCCCCGGGGCGGGCCTCAAGTAACCGCCTCGCCTCACCCAACTAGGGGACAGATAACGTCGCTCTGAGCTGTCAGTGGACCGTTTGCTGTCCCCTAGTTGGGTTGGCGTGCGCGCAGGATGGCGTAGTAGCCGGGGATGACGTCCGGGGCCGAGGGGTTGCTCAGCGGCCGGGTTTCGATGTTCGTCGCGCCGTCCTCCACAAGGTTCCAGTCCGACGTCGGGAACGCCTTGGCGCGTTGCGCGGCACCAAAGTGCCCGGGCATCGGCAAGCCTCGGATGGCCCACTCAAGTGGCGCCGGGATTGACTTCCGGGTGGCGCCGAGGTGAGTGACGTAGTCCACGGGCGTTCCCCGGAAATTGGTCTCAGCCAGGAACACGCCGCCACGACGTCCGACGACGGGCAGCAGGTTCGCTGCCAGGGCCGCACGTCCGTTGCGGTCCAGTACGTGCAGCACGCCGCGGATAAAGATGTTGGCGTCGCCCGTCCAGCCGACGTCGGCCAAGGCCTTTGCCACGGTCCCAGGAGCGTCAGGCGAGGTCATGTCGCAGACTGCGAAGGCCGTCGTCGGACTCTCCGCCGACTCCAAGCGAGCACGTTCCACCGCGTTGGCCGAGTAGTCCAGTCCCAGTGCCAGCGGGAAATGTTCCGCGAGGAGCCGGGTGAAGCTGCCATTTCCGCATCCCACGTCGACTATGGGAAGGGATGGGTCCAGCTGTGCCAGCTTGGGGAGGTAGCCCTTCAATTCGTTGTCGCTTCCCGAGTCCCACAAAACGTCGCCGGTGGCACCCGTTGAGCGCACGTTGCCCCAGTATTGGTCCCACGCGGTGAGTGGATCCTTGGGCGCGGCGGCCGAGAGCTTGATGAGGCGTGGGATCAGCAGGTACTTCCTCAGCGCGGAGAACATCCTCCAAATATAAGGGGCTTCAGCTTTGTCCCAGCCACTCCAAGGCTTCCGTTTCGGAGGTGAAGAATTTGGTAGGGCATGGAGGCTTCATAATGCCCAGGAAGAAGTTCGCAATGACGCGGTCCACCGGAGACGAACCCCAGAGTGCTATCCGGTTGGCCTGGCACGGCTTCGCGAACACAGACCTTGCGCCACGTGTGACGTCGTCCGTGGTGGCCATGTCCACGATCATGGGGTGGCGTTTGGGCCCACACAGCTCGTTGACCCTGTCCATGGCGCGTTGGGCGTCGGATTCCTTGATCTTGGCGCCTCGCGGCCAGGTCAAGCGCAAAATCCCGGACTCTTCGAGGTCCAGCTGAAACTTCACCTGCTGTTGATCCTGCGGTGTGGTGGGGTGGTCCACGATGCTCCTCCTGCGATCCACTGCCGGTCATACGCCGCTGCAGTGCTTGTTCAAGGCTGTCGAATCCATCGAACAATGTAAAGCTGTGACGTACGACTCATCCAGCGCATTTTCATGGCGGCACCCGCACCGCGTCATGCCGCTGATAGGGTGTTGCCACATCCGGAAATTCCATGGTTGGTGGTTGAGAGGGAGGGGGCTCAGTGGGCCAGAACGGCGCCGACGTACAGCATTCCCTTTCCGCCGTTGTTGCGGATTCAGAGGCGGACCGCCTGACCGTGACAGCGGAGGCATTGGGTGCTGCAGGCTTCGACGTTTTCCGTGCAGCGGACGCCGAAGAGCTGGCCTTGGAGCTCCGGCGCCATAAGCCCGCAGTGATAGTGGCCGGAAGCGCACTTGGCGGAGCTCTCCACAGCCCCGGAGTTCCGGTCCTGTTGCTCCTCGGCGAAGACGAAGTTATTGACGTCAAGGCCGTAGAGTCCTGGCGTGTCGCCGACTACGTCATTGGCCCGGTGCGCAGCGGGGAAATCGTCCACAGGGTGCACACGCTGATTCGACGCTCCTCGGAACGGGAGCGCTCCCGAGGCGAGGTCGAGGCCTTGCGCGAAAGCCTGCGCAGTGTTTCTTCTGCGGTTCGCGAAACCAACGATCCCCAGCAGATCGCGGACCGCGTTGTCCGCGGTTTCGGTGAAGCCCTGCGCGTAGACCATGTGTGGTTCGCGACGTTCCAGGACGAACGGGTCCCCAGCATCCGCGCCCAGTGGAGCCGTGATGGCCTGCCGATGCTTCCGGCACGACTCGGCGACAGCGGAACCACCATCATTGATGTGGCCAACAAACTCTGGACAGAAGCCGATGTCCTGGCCGTGACGGACCACCGGGACAATCCCGGATCGGATATCGCCAAGGCCCTGAAGGCGTGGTCCAGCGATCTCAATCCCGTCTCCACCGTGCTTCTGCCCGTGGGCGAAGGCGCATCCGCCATGGGCATCATCCTCCTGTCCACCGTGGAGGAGCGCCACGACTGGACCCGTGCCGAAATCGCCCTCCTGCAGCACGTAGCAGGCAACGTGGCGCACGGGCTGATCCAAGGCCACCTCATCAGCGCACAGCAGCGTGTCCTCCACCAGCTACGCCAATTGGACAAGGCCAAGACCGACTTCCTGGCTACCGTGAACCATGAACTGCGCACCCCCCTGACATCCATCACGGCGTACCTGGACATGATCCAGGACGGTTCCGGCGGCCCGGTTCCCGAAGGCATCAACAAAATGCTGGACGTCATCGGCCGCAACTCCAGCCGGCTCCGGAAGCTCATCGAGGACATGCTGACGGTGTCCATGCAGGACGGCAGCAACCTGGACCTCAAACCCGTGGATATCGCCAAGCTCCTGCAGGTGGTGGTGGCTACACTGCGTCCGCTGGCCGAATCCCGCCACGTGTCCGTCTCAGTGACGGAGAGCCCGGAAGACATCGAGGTAACTGCCGACGAGGCCAAGCTGGAACAGGTGTTCACCAACATCGTGGCCAACGCCATCAAGTTCACTCCCGAAGGCGGACGCGTGGGCATCAGCAGCGCAGTGTCATCGTCCAAGGATGGCGGAAAGGCAGCGCTGGTGAAGATTGCGGACAACGGCCTGGGCATTCCGGAACACGATCTCCCCCACATCCTGACCCGGTTCTACCGCGCTTCGAATGCTACATCGGCGGCCGTTCCAGGCAGTGGACTGGGCCTGGCGATCGCCCACGACATCATCAGCCGCCATATGGGCCGTATGGTCTTCGATTCCACCCTCGGCCGCGGGACGACAGTGTCCGTGGAGCTGCCTGTTGGCGGACCGTAGGCTGCGAGTCCTTGTGACAGGCCTGTCAATGCCAGCTTCCGGCCTCACCCGGGAAGTCACTAATGCGCGACACAATCTGAAACAAAAATTGATGCCCCGGGCGGCGGCCCGGGGCATCAATTTCATGTCAAGTGGCCTTGAGAGGCTCCCCCAATGTTTAGTTCGGCCACCACCCGATGCTGGTGGTGTTCGTCTTCGTAGTGGTGGTGCTGTTCGGCCACCAGCCGATTGCCGTGCTGTCCTGGGAAGGCTCGGCGTTTGCCGGAGCAGCGAATCCCGTTACTGCCAGAACCGCTGCCATGAGCAGGGTTGCCGCAAATTTTTTCATCCGCTATGCCCTTTCGTACTGATGCGAATTATTGACTGTGACTTGAATAAAGTCACGGGGCAAACTATACGAGCTTTTCATCGGCAATGACATGGATAATGGGCACATGAATAGTCCCCACCTCGCCGCGCACCTTGTGGCCGGCCTCACGGCGCGTGCCAAATGGAAGGAACGGGACTTTGACCAGGCCTTTCGACAGGCTGGTGAAGCTGCCGGCTTGGCCTCTGCCGCCGGGGATGAGCAGTCGTGGTGGAACATGTTGTACCTGCAGGCCGAGTGCCTCCGCGATCAAGGGCGGATCGAGGAATTCCTTCAACTGGCCAAGGAGCTCAAGGACCACAGCTTCACCGCGTCATCGCCCGAACTCGGCGCCAAAGCCGGAACAATGGTGGCCGTGGCATTCCAAGGACTTGGACGGCTGGCAGAGGCGGCGGCAACTGCTGCCGATGCCGCCAAGCTCGCCTCCCTGGACTCCGATCTGGTGTACGTCCAGATCCTCGCCCAGAGGGCACTGATCGCCGCCTTGGCTGAGAGCCGGCTGCTGGAGGACGCGTGGCGCGAATGCCTGGTACTGGAAACGCTGATTACCGACGACGTCGATGAGGACACCGCGGGTAAAGGCTACTGGGTCATCGGAAATGTAGCCTTCCTCGCCGATCGCGTGAGCGACGGCGGCCGGTACCACGACCTCGCCGCGGAACGGCTCTCGCCGTCGAAGGATGTCGATCTCTGGGCACGTTTCAACCGCGCCTCGGCAGAGATGCGCCTCCAAGCCAAGCTCGACGACGCCGCCACCCTGCGCTGCATCGAAAGGGCAGAACTCGCAACGGACATCGTGGGCGGTTCCGAACGCGACCACTTGGAGATGTCCTTGGTCCGCGCCCACTGGAATTTCCTCATTGGCGATATGAAGGAAGCGCTGGCCATTCTCGAGCCGTTGAGTGCACGTTCCTCTGTTCTGGCCACCCAAACCGCAGCCGAAGCGCATTTCCTCCTGGCCCGGGCACTGCTGGATTCGGGGCGAACCGAGGAAGGCTTTGCCGCCTCCGACGTCGCTGCCCAGCTCTTTGACCAGGCCGCTTTGCCGGAGCGGAGTGCAGCCGTTCGCGAATACCTGCAGCAGGGTGCTGGGCCGCAGGACGGACCGCGCGGGGCGTGAACGTGGCCGACGCAAGCATGTACTCCGGGAAGGACCCCCGCTTGGGGCAGCTCCTTGAGGGCATCGTCCGGCTCGCCGCTGGTGATCTGACCACCAGGATCAAAATTTCCGACGCCCGCGACGAGATCGACGCCGTCATCATGGGCACCAACCTCCTGGCCGAGGACCTGCAAATCGTTTACGAAGAGCTGGAACAGAGGGTCCAGGCACGGACCCAGCAGCTCAACGAAGCTCATCTGGCAATGCGGCGCATGGCCATGACGGACCCCCTCACCGGCCTGAGTAACCGTTCAGCATTCGCCGCCGCGCTCAGCGAAGCACAAACCCAGGAAGTGGAGGGAAAGAAGCGCGCTGCCATCTTGTTGCTGGATATGGACGGCTTCAAGGCCATCAACGATTCCCTCGGCCACACGATCGGCGATAAAGTCCTTGAGACCGTGGCCCGCCGGATCAGCGGGGCAGTCCGGGAGCAGGACATGGTGGCCAGGATGGGCGGTGACGAATTCGCGGTGCTGATCCCCGGGGTAACCCCCGCTGAAGCCGCAGTCATCGGCAACCGCATTCTTGCTGACGTAGTTGAACCCATGGAGATTGAGGGCCAGCACCTGCGGTGCGGCGTCAGCATGGGGCTGCGAATGGCCGATCCCGGCCAAGGCGCGCAGGAATTGATGATGGAAGCGGACATCGCCATGTACGAGTCCAAAGCCGACGGCCGTGGCAAGCTCAAGCTTTTCGAGCCGGAAATGCTGCTCGCCCGTCAAATGCGGAACCAGTTGGTGGGCGAGCTGAAAGAGGCGATCGCCGGATCCCAACTGGTGCTCTACTACCAGCCCATCATCAGGCTCGACACACGGGAAATTGAAGGCGTGGAAGCCTTGGTCCGCTGGAACCACCCCACCCGAGGGCTCATCATGCCCGACGAGTTCATCCCCATCGCCGAGGAAACAGGAATGATCTCGGACCTGGGCGGCTGGGTGCTCCGCACCGCCGTCGAGCAGTTGAAGGAATGGCGAAACGACCCCCTCACGGCGGGCCACAACTTCAGCATGCGCATCAACGTTTCGGCGGCAGACCTCCAGCGGCTGGAGTTCGTAGAGGATGTCCGGGAGGCCTTGACCGGCGCCGGACTGGACCCGTCGCTCCTGGTCCTGGAGCTGACCGAGAGCGCGGTGATCCAGGGCAACGATCTGGACCGCTACACGTTGAACAGCCTGCGCCGTCTCGGGGTTGGACTTGAAATCGACGACTTCGGCACTGGCTATTCGTCCATCAGCTACCTGCGGCAACTGCCGGTGGACACGGTGAAGGTAGACCGCACTCTGCTGTCCGCTCTGGGAAGCGATCCCTCCCAGCCCGCCCTGTTGGCCGCGGTCCTGCAGCTCATCAGGGCATGCGGATTGAACGCGGTCTGGGAAGGCATCGAAACCGAAGAGCAGGCCGAGTACTTGTTGGGCATCGGCTGCACCACCGGCCAAGGGTACTTCTTCAGCAGGCCGTTGGCTGCAGCCCAGCTGACGGAACAGCTGAAGCACCACAAGGCGTGGCCGGTCAGCTGACGCTGCGGGTCCAAGGGCGGTGCCGGTTGCGCCACTCGGAGTCCAGGATCGCGTAGATGTTTTCCGTGGCCCATTGACCCTTGTAGTGCCAGTTATCCACCAGGGTCGCTTCCAAGCGCATGCCCAATCGCTGGCAGATTCCCGCCGATCCTTCGTTGAGGGCATCAAGCTTGGCGCCGACGCGATGGAAGGACAAGTGCTCAAAAGCGAGACGGAGCACGGCTTCGGCCGCTTCGGTGGCGAAGCCGTGGCCGCGTGCATCCGGATGCAGAATCCAGCCCAGCTCAGCCTGGCCGGTGCCCTCAAGCCACTTCAGTACTACCTCGCCGATCAGGCCGGGCTGGTCCTGGCGCTCAATGGCCAGGCACACCCAGTCCCCCTCCTGGTTGAACTCGAAGTTGGCGTAGCGGCCCAGCACTTCCATGGACTTGGTCTTGGTCAATTCGTGGCGGAACAGGAACCGCGCGGTTTCGGGGAGGGACTGGTATCCGTGGAAGCGTTCCAGGTCATCAACCTCGAAGCGGCGCAGGATCAGGCGGTCTGTGACAATCGGGAGTTCAATTTCGGGCATGCACTCGAGGCTACTAGGCCTGGACGAATCGTGGCCCAGTCTTGACACGTGGCGCGATCTGGGATTACCTAATGAACATTCGGTAAATAAAGCTGGAGGCAATGACGCATGGTTGAAACAACCCTCTCCGGTGCTTCGCACCACATCCTGACGAACGACTACGCGTCCGAATGGATGGGCATCGAGGTCCTCAAGCTCGACGACGGCCACGCCACCATCCGCATGCACCTCCGGCAGGAGATGCTCAACGGCTTCGGCATGGCCCACGGCGGAATGATCTTTGCCTTCGGTGACACGGCCTTCGCACTGGCTTGCAACCCGGCCAGCCCGACGCCCGAGGAAGCGGACTCCATCACGGTTGCCTCCGGCGTCGACATCAATTTTATCAAGCCGGCTTTCCAGGGACAGGTGATTACCGCCGTCGCAAACCAACGCGCAAGTACCGGCAGAAGCGGTCTGTACGACATCCAGATCTTCGCCGCCGCCCCCGACGCTCCCTCGACTGCCGACGACCAGCCCGGGGAGCTCATCGCTGAGTTCCGCGGTCGCAGCCGGACCATCTCCAAGAAGTAGGAACCCTCATGACCCAGAACACCGTGGCCGCACCCGTATCACCCTCCGATGCCGTGCTGGACCGTGAAGAGACCATCTCCCGCGACGAGCTCGAGGCCCTGCAACTCACCCGCCTACAGCACACGGTTGCCTATGCCTACGACCGCGTGCCACTGTACAAGCGGAAGTTCGATGAAGCCGGCGTGCACCCGTCCGAGCTGCGCGAACTGAGCGACCTCGGCAAGTTCCCCTACACCACCAAGGAAGACCTCCGGCTGGAGTACCCCTTCGGCATGTTTGCGGTCCCGCAGAGCGAAGTAGCCCGCATCCACGCGAGCTCCGGCACTACCGGGCGTCCGACGGTAGTCGGCTACACGAAGAACGATCTCGCCAACTGGGCAACGCTGGTGGCCCGCTCGCTGCGTGCCTCGGGCGTCCGCCCCGGCATGAAGGTCCACAACGCCTACGGCTACGGCCTCTTCACCGGCGGCCTCGGAGCCCACGCCGGTGCCGAAGCACTGGGCTGCACCGTGATCCCCATGTCCGGCGGCCAGACCGAACGCCAGATCCAGCTCATTCAGGACTTCAAGCCGGACGCCATCCTGGCCACGCCCACGTACCTGCTGACCATCGCCGACGCCATGGCCCACCAAGGCATCGATCCCACCTCCACCTCGCTCAAGTACGCGGTGCTCGGCGCCGAACCGTGGACCGAAGAAATGCGCCACGAGCTCGAAACCACCATGAACATCAAGGCCTCGGACATCTACGGGCTCTCCGAAGTCATGGGCCCGGGCGTCGCCGGCGAGGCTGTGGAAACACAGGACGGTTGCCACATCTGGGAAGACCACTTCCGCCCCGAAATCATCGACCCCTTCGACCACTCCACGGTGCTTTCTGATGGCGAACCCGGCGAACTCGTCTTCACCTCCCTGACCAAGGAAGCCTTGCCGATCATCCGGTACCGCACCAAGGACCTCACCCGCCTGCTCCCCGGCACCGCCCGCCCCGCACACCGCCGGATGGGCCGCATCACGGGGCGCAGCGACGACATGATCATCCTGCGCGGCGTCAACCTCTTCCCGTCGCAGATCGAGGAAATCGCCCTGCGCATCCCGGAGCTCAGCCCGCACTTCCAGTTGGAAATCACCCGGCCCGAGGGCAAGCGCATGGACTCGCTGACGGTCCGCATTGAGCGGCGGGAGTCCGTCCCCGTTGAGGCCGGCACGACGGCGGCACACACCTTGCGTGAGCAGATCAAGATCCATGTCGGGTCCTCTTGCGTCGTTGACGTTGTGGAGCCCGGTTCCCTTGAGCGGTCCAACGGCAAACTCCGCCGGATCTACGACATGCGCCCCAAGGGCTAGCGGCTTCTGCTGTTAAGAACGTGAGAAAATGCCAGCATGCCTACTGAGACCACCACCAAGCGCGGACGGCCCGGTTATGACCAGCAGTCGGTGCTCCGCATCGCCGTCGACGTCTTCAACCGGCACGGCTACGACGCTACGTCCATGGGCATCCTGGCCGAGAACCTGGGAATCTCCAAGTCAGCCATCTACCACCACGTGCCGTCCAAGGGCGATCTCCTAAAGCTCGCCCTGGACCACGCACTGGGTGGCTTGGAGGCGATCCTGGAGGAGCCCGCAGCTACCTCCGGTCCTGCCGACGCCAGGCTGGAATTCGTGCTCCGGCAAACCATCGCCGTGCTGGTGGATCGACTGCCGTTCGTCACCTTGTTGCTGCGGCTGCGGGGCAACACGGAGATCGAACGCGACGCGCTGGAACGTCGTCGCGCTTTCGATCACAAGGTGGCTGCCTTGATTTCCGCGGCCCGCGACGACGGCTCGCTGCGCCAGGACATCGATCCCCGCACCGTGACCCGGCTGCTGTTCGGCACCATCAACTCCATCGTGGAGTGGTACAAGCCCGGCGGCTCGCTGTCCCCCGAAAAGCTCGCCGACGACGTCATCACCATGGCCTTCGACGGCCTGCACAGCGCCGCCTGACGCTCACTCACATCCCACCCGCTTGAGCCCAACCCTCAATCACATCCTCAACGATGAAACGCCTGCGGTCGTCAATTTCTTGAGACAGGTTCGTTGTTTGTTTTGGGTTAGGCCGCCAGGGTTTGCTGGGCGCGGGTTTGGTAGTTGGTGTGGGCTT
>NZ_JBHVQI010000015.1:0-112119 GCF_042886835.1 Paenarthrobacter sp. NPDC057981 | reverse complement strand
CGCTACGGCCTCGATACGCCCAGCGCGGACACGGATGACGTCCTGCGAATCTGTGGCGAGCGAGGCATCGCATTCGTCCCCTTCTTCGCCCTGGCCGGCATATTTTGAGCGGTCCTTGTTTAACGGAATCCTTGACCCGACACCACGTGAGGTCACAAGGCCCATCCGGGCCCGCAAATGGGCCGTACATGGCCACACGACGCAGTTATTAGACTTGTACAAGTCGAAAGAGGTTTGAAAATGTTTGAGTCCGTACAGGGATTGCTTGATGAGCATGCTGCTATTCAGGCGCAGTTGAGTGATCCTGCTGTTTATGCCGACCAGTCTGCTGCCAGGAAGTTGGGGCGGCGCTCTGCCGAACTTCAGGGCATCGTGGAGGCGTACAACAAGTGGCGTGGGCTCAACGATGACCTCGAAGCGGCCAAGGAGATGGCTGACGAGGATCCCGAGTTTGCCGCGGAAGTGGAGCAGCTCGAGGAACAGATCCCTGCCGCCCAGGAGCGCTTGCGCCGTTTGCTGATCCCGCGCGATCCCGATGATGCCCGCAACGTCATCCTTGAAGTGAAGGGTGGCGAGGGTGGCGACGAAGCTGCCTTGTTCGCCGGTGACCTTCTGCGCATGTACATGCGCTACGCGGAATCGCGCGGCTGGAAGACCGAGATGATCTCAGCCACGGAGTCGGACCTTGGCGGCTACAAGGACGTGTCCGTTGCCATCAAGGGCAACTCGAATGACCCCGCGCAGGGTGTTTTTGCGCGGTTGAAGTTTGAAGGAGGCGTACACCGCGTGCAGCGTGTTCCCGTGACCGAGTCACAGGGCCGGATCCACACCTCGGCCGCTGGCGTCCTGGTGCTTCCCGAAGTCGATGAGCCGGAAGAACTGGAAATCAACCAGAACGACCTCAAGATTGACGTCTACCGCTCATCCGGTCCCGGCGGGCAGTCCGTGAACACCACTGACTCCGCTGTCCGCATCACCCACTTGCCCACGGGCATCGTGGTGGCCATGCAGAACGAGAAGTCACAGCTGCAGAACCGTGAAGCCGGCATGCGCGTTCTCCGTGCCCGCCTTCTGGCGCACCAGCAGGAACAGATTGATGCCGCCAACTCTGAGCAGCGCAAGTCGCAGATCCGTACCATGGACCGTTCGGAGCGCATCCGTACGTACAACTTCCCGGAGAACCGCATTGCGGATCACCGCACCGGGTACAAGGCCTACAACCTGGACGCCGTGATGAACGGTGATCTTGAGCCGGTCATCCAGTCGGCCATCGAGATGGACGAGCAAGCACGGCTGGATGCTATTGGCGAATAGCCGCCCGGCAAGGCCTTTTTACCTTCAGCAAGCAAGGCAATCCATGACGTTTTACCCAGGCCAAAGCCTCGCGGACGCTGTCCGCGAGGCGACTGCCGTGTTGTCTGAGGCTGGTGTCCCGAGCGCGCGTGTGGACGCGGAACTCCTGGCCGACCATTTGCTGGGCGTCGGGTTGGGCCGCTTGCGCGCAATGCTGCTCGGTGATGCTCCCGCTCCCGACGGATACGAAGAACTGGTGCTGGAAAGGGCAAAGCGCGTTCCCTTACAGCACATCACCGGCGTCGCCTATTTCCGGCATCTTGAACTGCGCGTGGGCCCTGGCGTTTTCATTCCGCGTCCGGAGACGGAGTCGGTGGTCCAGCTGGTCATCGACAAGGTGGCCGGAATGCATGAACCCAAAGTGGTGGACCTCGGTACAGGCTCCGGCGCCATTGCAGGCTCCATCGCCCGCGAGGTGCCCGGAGCTGAGGTCCATGCCGTGGAATACAGCGCCTTTGCCCACGCCTGGGCCGGGCGGAACCTTGAACCCCTGGGCGTGTCGCTTGTCCAGGGCGATCTCCGGGATGCCCTGCCCGAGCACAACGGAACCTTCGACGTCGTCGTCTCAAATCCGCCGTACATTCCCGCCGAGGCGATTCCTTCCGAGCCCGAAGTAGCCCTGCACGATCCCCCGGAGGCCTTGTATGGCGGGGGAGCGGACGGCATGGAACTCCCGACGGCGGCAGCTGCCTCTGCGGCCCGGCTCTTGAAACCGGGTGGCTACTTCGTGATGGAACACGCCGAAGTCCAGGCAGAATGGATCGCCGGCATGTTGCAACGCATGGGACGTTGGAAAGACATCACCACGCACTTTGATCTGAACGGCAAAGAACGTGCAACCAGCGCGATACTGGCCAGTGTCGCGCCTGATGAGTGAAAGAATAGCGCTGTGACGACAACCTACAACTGCACTTCCGAGGACCAGCGCACTGAAGGGCTTCAGCATGCCCAGCGCGCCATCAGTGAAAAGAAGTGCATCGTGATGCCCACAGACACCGTCTACGGCATTGCTGCCGATGCCTTTTCGCCACTGGCGGTGACCATGTTGCTGGCTTCCAAGGGACGCAGCCGTCAGATGCCCCCTCCTGTGTTGATTCCACGGATCAACGCCTTGGACGGGCTGGCAACTGATGTGCCTGCTGATGCGCGGGCCTTGGCGCAGGCGTTCTGGCCTGGCGGTCTGACGTTGATTCTTCATGCACAGCCGTCACTTGATTGGGATCTTGGCGACACCAAGGGGACCGTGGCCCTGCGCATGCCTGATGACCACCTTGCCTTGGACCTCCTGGGTATGACAGGTCCGTTGGCTGTTTCGTCAGCCAACCGTACCGGGCAGGAAGCAGCTCAGACGGCGTCGGAAGCACGCCTGCAACTGGCCGACTCGGTTGAGGTGTACCTGGAGGGCGGCTTCCGCCCGGTCAAGGGGACCGCAGCACTTCCGTCCACGATTGTTGATGCCACGTCCACTCCCTTCCGCGTGGTGCGGCAGGGGGCCATTGAGCTGGAACGCCTCCGCGAAATCGTGCCGTCCATCCTCGGCATTGGCGAAACAGTGACTGCGGCCGAACCGGTCGCCGGTTCCGAAACGGCCAAGCCCGGGAGCGACGGCGAAAACCAGCCCGCGGGCGAAACCCTGCCCGCAAGCGAAAACCAGCCCGAATGATTCCTGCACGCCAACGCGTCCCCGTACTTGACGTGGACGCCACTCCAATGCGCGTCCAGGAGCTTCTGGACGCGATGACCGGCCTCATTGAGGCCGGAACCACCAGCACTGTGGTGGGGCACAACCTCCACAGTGTTACCTTGGTGCATTCGCGTCCCGACGTGCGTTCCGTCTACGAGAACAGCTCCATCGTCCTGCTGGACGGTGCTCCGGTGGCGATGTTGTGGGGACTCGCCCATCAACGGCAACTGCAGCCGGCCGGCCAAGGGACCATGGCCTACAGGCTCGGTTCCATGGATTGGATCCCGGAGCTTGGCAAGATTCCCGGGCTGCAACGAATTGCCGTCATCGGGGCCGGACGCGAGGCCAATACCAAGGCAATTGCCCGCCTTCGATCCATCGTTCCAGGAGCGACAGTGGACGGTATCCCCGGCGAAGGATGGGATGGAGCCTTGGAAAGCGCGGTGGTGGACTGGCTGGCCACGTTCGGTCCCCAACTGGTCCTGTTGGGCCTGGGCATGCCCCTTCAGGAAACGGTCCTGCACCGAAGGCTCGAGCAACTTCCTCCCGCTGTTTACTGCGCCGTCGGGGGAGCGATAGAACAGGTGGCCGGTATCCAAAAGCTGGCTCCGCGGTGGTTGGGCCGCTTGGGGCTTGAATGGGCCTGGCGCCTGGTACTGCACCCGGGCAGGGTCGCCTACAGGGTTTTCGTTGAACCGTGGAAGCTGGCCGGCCTGCTGCTGCGGCGCCGTTTCCAACCATCCAAGACCAAAGGCAACTAAATGTCATCGAAAGCTGTCGTGGTCGCTGTCGTAGTGACCTTCAACCGGCGTGAACTCCTCCAGACCACTTTGGAGGGCATCACCGCAGGCACCTGCGTACCGGACGCGATCGTCGTCGTGGACAACGCCTCCACCGACGACACCGCGGCGTTCCTGGAGCAATACCAAGCTCCGGTGACCACCGACGTCGTTCGTCTGAACACCAACGTGGGCGGTGCTGGCGGATTCGTCGTTGGCATGGAGCGTGCCATGTTGGACCACCACGCGGACCATGTGTGGATCATGGACGACGACACAGAGCCACAGCCGGCCGCCCTTGGTGAAGCCTTGGTGGTTTCCGAGGCCTACCGGCGGGAAACGGGGGAAGCACCGGCGTTCATTGCGAGTCGTGTTGTGTGGACCGATGGCCGCGACCACCCGATGAACAGGATGCGCCCGCGGCTGGGCGCAAGCGAGGCCGCACGCAGCACTGCTGCCCGGATCGGCGCAACCCAGATCCGCAGTGCCTCCTTCGTCTCGGTGCTGATCCGCGCCGAAGAGATCAAGCAGCACGGCCTTCCCATCGCGGACTACTTCATCTGGAATGACGATTTGGAGTACACAGCCAGGATTTCCCGTAACGGCACAGCCCTGACCACCGAGGCTTCCGTAGCCAACCACCATACGAAAGTCTTTGGCGACGCCGGAGCGGATCCGGGCCCGCGGTTCTATTACGAGGTTCGGAACAAGCTCTGGGTCTACACCCGCTCGAACGCTCTGGCGCCCTGGGAGAAGATCCTGTTCACGGGAGCTTCCCTGCGTAACTGGACTCGGACGATTGCTGCCTCCTCCAACCGCAAGGTGCTGTTGACGGGGCTTCTCAAGGGCCTGCGCCACAGCCTGAAGGCACCGCGTTCCAATGCGCAAGTACTGGACGGAATCTACGCCCTGCGGGACGTAAAGGAGCCTGTCCGGTAACAGCCGGACAGCCCGGGCCCAGCGAAAACAAGCTGCGGCCCTGCGGCTGTGTCACAGGGTGGTCACGGCCATTGGCATTAGTATCGTGACTAGAGTCCACGAAAAATCCCGCATTATTCGGCACAGCCGGTGCAGGCATGGCGACGGAGTAGTTCCATTTATCCACTGACAGAATTCCACACCCTGAGCTGCCCTGAGGTGCCCCTCATTGCAGCGCCCGGGCGGCGTGCACCGGTTGTGGTGTCCGCGTCGGCCCAGCGGCCGGTCCAGGGAGTCGCCTCATGATCATGTATCTGCTGATGGCTCTTACGGCTGCCGTAGTGGCTTACGGGGGAACCTGGGGAGCCCGCGTGCTCGGAAACAAGCTCCGCTTGTACCAACCCATCCGAAGCCGTGACATGCATTCCGCCTTGATCTCCAAGCTTGGGGGCCTGGGCATCTTCGTAGGCTTTTTCGCTGCGCTGGTAGTGGCTTCCAACTCGTTCTTCGTGAAGGACATCTTCAGGCACAACGATGCCCCTTGGGGGATCCTGGCCGGCGCCGTTGTCATTGTCGCGGTGGGGGTTGCCGACGACATCCTGGATATCCGGTGGTGGATCAAACTCCTGGGGCAGGGGGCAGCGGCCTTCATCGTGGCGATTTGGGGCGTGCGGATGTCCGTGGTGCCCTTCATTCCGGAGCCCATCGTCCTCAGCTCCGAGGTAGTCCAGATCGTGCTGACGGCGGGTTTGATCGTGACCACCATGAATGCCGTGAACTTCATTGACGGATTGGACGGTCTGGCTGCTGGAGTGGCCATTATCGGTGGGGGAGCGTTCTTCCTGACCGCCTACTGGGTCCACCGAAACAACCCGTCCACGGATAACTCGGACCTCGCGACACTCTTGATGGCTATCCTCGTGGGCAGTTGCATCGGCTTCCTGCCCCATAACTGGTTCCCAGCCAAAATCTTCATGGGTGATTCCGGAGCAATGCTCATCGGATTGCTCATGGCCTCTGCAGGTGTGGTGGCCACGGGACAAATCGGTTCAGGACTGTACGACCGTGCCAACGGCATCCCCACGATCGTTCCGATCCTGCTGCCCTTCGCGGTGCTTTCCCTTCCCCTGCTGGATCTGGGCATGGCAGTTGTCCGGAGGACCGCGCGGGGCCAGTCCCCGTGGTCTGCTGACCGTGGGCACCTCCACCACAAGCTGGTGGACCTCGGGTACTCGCACCGCACCGCCGTCGTGATGTTGTATGTCTGGACGTCGATCCTGGCCTTCGGCGGCGTGGCTTTTGCCGTCTTCCCCTGGCAGGTGGTGCTGATCGTGGTCATTGCCGCCGCGCTGGTCATGGCCGCGGTGACGGCGTGGCCGTACTTCACCCGGAAAACAGCCGGGCCGGGGGAGCAATAGATGACGGCCGGTTATCGTCCCAGTTCTATCTCATGTAGAATTCTTACTGCGGACAGTCACTCGCCCGTAACCCCACTTTGAGAATATGGCACCTGTGCCACGAGGATTGGTATCCCCATGACATCCAACGCCGATTCCGGACGCCCGTCCGGCAAACGTGTTGTTGGATCTGTGGGTGGCCGGTCCTCGCTGTGGCTAAGGCTGCTTGGCCTCAGCGCTGCGGCGGCAACTGCTGCAACGGCGGTCACTTGCGTGATTGCAGCCTTCATGAATGGCGGGCAAGGCGCGCTCTCGGCCGCGTTCGGTGCAGCGCTGGTCATGCTCTTCTTTGGAATCAGCCTCCTGATCGGTCACTTTGTCGGCCGGAACAACCCCTCCGGTGCCGTAGGCCTTTTTGTGGCCACGTACTTCATCAAGGTTGTCGGCTTCGCTGTAGTGCTGTTTGTGCTCGGAGCGCCGGAGTGGCTGCACGCCCGGTGGTTCCTCATCGGGGCAGTCGTCACGGTGGTCTTCTGGCAAGCCGCGGAAATCTACGGTTTCAGCAAGGCACGCCTCCAGATCTACAACGATCCTTCCGAACCGAAGGGTGGTCCGGATGTCCCCGCGTAAGCGTTATTCGCGCCCGTCCCTCGGTGGCCAGCAGCCCGCCAACCTCAATGACTCCGCTGAAGCCGGAAACGACGGCGGCTACAACGCCGGTATCGCTGTCTTCAGCTACATCATTGGCGGGATCATTGTCTGGAGTTTGATAGGCTGGGGTCTGGATAATCTGTGGGGGACCCGCTGGATTGTGCTCCTTGGCGCTCTGCTGGGAGCCGCAGGAGGGTTCTATCTTTCCCATATGCACGGCCTCACCAGGCAAAGCTCCTCTTCTGGCGAGAGCAACGCAGACAGCGGTCCGTCCACGGACGGGGACAGTAATGCCAAATAATTTCACATGGAATGTGGATGCGTTCACCGCTTCCGGATTTCAACCAATGCCCAATGATGGACACAGCAGAGAGGAAACGCGTTGATCGCGCTTGCGCTCCCCGCCCAGGATTCGGGGTCCTTCACCCCACCCGGAATCGACGAAATGCACCTGCCGGCAATCCTGCCTTGGGGTGCGCACGACGGATTCTCCAAGCAGATGCTGCTGGTGATCCTTTCGGTCGTCATTATCGCTACATTCTTCATCCTCGCTGCACGCAAGCAGCAGCTGGTTCCCGGCAAGCTGCAGTTCGCCGGTGAGATGGCTTACGGCTTCGTCCGCAACAGCATCGCCAAGGACATCATCGGCGGCAAGGACTTCATCAAGTACGTCCCGCTGTTGTTCAGCCTGTTCTTCTTCATCCTTGTGAACAACATCTACGGCGCCATTCCGTTGATCCAGCTTCCGAGCTTCTCCCACGTAGGCGGCGCCTACGTGATGGCAGGCATCGTGTACGTCACCTGGATCGCGATCGGCCTGAAGAAGAACGGTCTCAAGTACTTCAAGCTCGCGACGGTTCCGTCCGGCGTGCCGTGGTACATCCTTCCGATCGTTGTTCCGATCGAAATCATCTCCAACTTCCTGGTCCGCCCTGTCACGCACAGCCTCCGTCTGTTCGCGACCATGCTGGCCGGCCACTTGATCGTGATGCTCGCCGGTTCCGGCATCGAGTTCCTGGTCATGCAGGAAAACGTGCTCCTCAAGGGTGCGTCGGTCCTGGTCCTCGTCGGTGCCATCGCCATGTACATGCTTGAAGCGCTGATCATGGCCCTGCAGGCCTACGTGTTCACCCTGCTGACCGCGATCTACATCGAAGGCGCCCTGCACGCCGACAGCCACTAAGGCTCCCAACACTTCCCCTCGCGGGGATGAAGCAACCCAAACAACCTGCCGCACGGGCGGCATCTTGAAAGGAAGAAAAAATGGAAGGCACCATCAACGGCTCCCTCAACCTCATCGGCTACGGTCTTTCGGCCATCGGCGGTGGTATCGGTGTGGGTCTCGTGTTCGCCGCTTACATCAACGGTGTTGCACGTCAGCCGGAAGCTCAGCGTGTGCTGCAGCCGATCGCGTTCCTTGGTCTGGCACTGACTGAAGCTCTTGCCATCCTCGGCCTGGTCTTCGCTTTCGTTCTTTCCTAGTCCTAAGAACCAAGCGAATCCAAGCACGAGTAGATAGGACGGGTGAAATATGAATCAGCTGATCATCTCAGCCGCCACTGAAGGCGAAGCGGCCGCGAACCCGCTTGTTCCCAATATTTGGGAAATGGGCGTTGTCCTCGTCGGCTTTGCGGTCCTCATGTACATCGTGGTCAAGTTTGTTGTCCCGATGTTCGAGAAGACCTTCGCAGAGCGTGCCGAAGCAATCGAAGGTGGCATTGCAAAGGCCGAAGCGGCTCAGGCAGAAGCTTCTGCGGCTCTTGAAGAGTACAAGCAGCAGCTCACCGATGCCCGTGCCGAAGCCAACCGCATCCGTGAAGAAGCACGCGCCGAAGGCGCCCAGATCCTCGCGGACCTGAAGGCAAAGGCTGCAGCCGAGTC
Organism: Paenarthrobacter sp. NPDC057981; assembly: GCF_042886835.1. Taxonomy (NCBI): domain Bacteria; kingdom Bacillati; phylum Actinomycetota; class Actinomycetes; order Micrococcales; family Micrococcaceae; genus Paenarthrobacter; species Paenarthrobacter sp. NPDC057981. The sequence continues at coordinate 103,456 of NZ_JBHVQI010000015.1, read as the reverse complement.
TGCACGCATCACCGAGCAGGCACACGCCGCCATCGAATCGGAGCGCCAGGCAGCTGTTGTCTCGCTTCGTTCCGAGGTCGGTACCCTGGCCACCACGCTGGCTGGCCGCATCGTTGGCGAAGCACTCACCGACGACGAGCGCGCTGCCCGCGTTGTTGACCGCTTCCTGGCCGATCTGGAGACCCAGAGCGCAGGTGCAGCTAAGTAATGGCAGGTATATCGAGCGAATCGCTGACCACAGCACTGGCGCAGTTGGAAGCCAAGCTTCCCCTGGCCTCGCTGCAGTTGGCTAAGGACCTCTTCGGAATCCTGGGAACGGTGGACAGCTCGGCTGGCTTGCGCCGCGCCCTGACTGACCCGTCCCGTACCGGAGACGAGAAGTCGGCGCTGGTCAAGCAGCTGGTTGGCGGGAAAGTCTCCGCTGATGCAGCTGAAATCGCGGGCGGATTGGCCAGTTCACGCTGGGCGTCGGCACGCGATATCGGCGATGCACTCGAGACCCTTGCCGCCACGGTGGTCATTGCCGTAGCTGAAAACAAGTCGGCCGTTTCTGCCTCCGGTATCACGGGGCTGGAAGAGCTGGAAAACGATCTGTTTGCCTTCAACCAGGCCGTCGCCTCCAGCCACGAAGTACAACGTGCTTTGTCTGAGCCGCAGGCTTCCCCTGCGGCGAAGATCGCACTGGCCGAGAAACTGGTTCCTGGCATCAGCGAGGAAGCCAAGATTCTCATCAGCCAGGCAGTGACGCAGCCGCGCGGTGTCAAGCCGAGCAAGCTCGTCGAATCTTTCGCCAAGCTTGCAGCCAAGCGTCAGCAGCGCTGGATTGCAACTGTCAGCGTTACCCGTCCGTTGACGGAAACGCAGGCCAGCCGTCTGCAGGCCGGGCTTGATGCCCTGTACGGTCGCGAGCTGAAGGTCAACGTCAACGTTGATCCGGCACTTATCGGTGGTATCCGCGTTCAGATAGGCGACGAAGTACTCGATGCTTCGGTCATCGCCCGCCTGACCGAGCTCCGCCGCCAGCTTGCCGGCTAGCGAAGACATAGCACAACTTAACTGATATAAAACCCGGTCATCGTGAGCAACGATGATCACGAAACAGGAGAGCAGGGACTGCAGATGGCCGAATTGACCATCAACGCCGACGACGTCCGTAATGCGTTGAACGAGTTCGCGGCGTCCTACGAACCCGGTAACGCAGAGCGCGTAGAGGTTGGTCGTGTGACCACCGCAAGTGACGGCATCGCCCGTGTTGAGGGTCTTCCCTCGGTCATGGCGAACGAGCTGCTTCGCTTCGAAGATGGCACGCTGGGCCTGGCCCAGAACCTTGACGTCCGCGAGATCGGTGTCATTATCCTCGGTGACTTCACCGGTATTGAAGAAGGCCAGGAAGTTCACCGTACTGGTGAGATCCTGTCCGTTCCGGTGGGCGACGCCTTCCTGGGTCGCGTTGTTGACCCCTTGGGCCAGCCCATCGACGACCTTGGCGAGATCAAGGCCGAAACCACCCGTGCACTGGAACTCCAGGCTCCGGGCGTTACCGAACGCAAGTCGGTCCACGAACCGATGCAGACCGGCCTCAAGGCTATCGACGCCATGATCCCGATCGGCCGTGGCCAGCGTCAGCTGATCATTGGTGACCGTCAGACCGGTAAGACCGCAATCGCCGTCGACACCATCATCAACCAGAAGGCCAACTGGGCTTCGGGAGATGTCACCAAGCAGGTTCGTTGCGTCTACGTTGGTGTCGGCCAGAAGGCTTCCACCATCGCAGCCGTCCGCCAGACCCTTGAGGACCACGGCGCACTGGAGTACACCACCATCGTGGCGTCTCCGGCTTCTGACCCCGCCGGCTTCAAGTACCTGGCACCGTACGCCGGTTCGGCCATTGGCCAGCACTGGATGTACGGCGGCAAGCACGTTCTGGTGATCTTCGATGACCTGTCCAAGCAGGCTGAAGCCTACCGTGCCGTGTCCCTGTTGCTGCGCCGTCCGCCGGGACGTGAAGCATACCCGGGCGACGTCTTCTACTTGCACTCCCGTCTGCTGGAGCGTTGTGCCAAGCTCTCCGACGAGCTCGGTGCAGGCTCGATGACCGGTCTGCCGATCGTCGAGACCAAGGCAAACGACGTTTCCGCCTACATCCCGACCAACGTGATCTCCATTACCGATGGCCAGATCTTCCTCCAGTCGGACCTCTTCAACGCCAACCAGCGTCCTGCTGTTGACGTTGGTGTGTCCGTCTCCCGCGTTGGTGGCGCTGCACAGGTCAAGTCCATGAAGAAGGTCTCCGGTACCTTGAAGCTGGACCTGGCCCAGTACCGCGACATGCAGGCCTTCGCCATGTTCGCCTCCGACCTCGATGCTGCTTCCCGTCAGCAGCTGACCCGTGGCGCACGCCTGATGGAACTGCTGAAGCAGGGCCAGTACTCGCCGTTCCCCGTCGAGAACCAGGTCGTTTCCATCTGGGCCGGTACCAACGGTTACCTGGACGACGTTCCGGTTGAGGACATCAGCCGTTTCGAGTCCGAGTTCCTGGAGCACCTCACGCACAAGTCCTCCATCCTGACCACGCTGGCACAGACCAACGTCCTGGATGACGACACCGTTGCAGCCTTGAAGGAAGCAATCGTCTCCTTCAAGAAGGGCTTCTTCGGCGAAGGTGACAACCGCCTGGTTGGCGCCGGCCACGAAGAGCACGCAGCGATCTCCGGCGGCGACGTCGACCAGGAAAAGATCGTCAAGCAGAAGCGCTAGTTCCGACAACCTGCCCTGCCGGGGTCCGCAAGGGCCCCGGCAGGGCAGCACATCGGGAACTTAGGAAAGGATAAGTATGGGAGCCCAGATTCGGGTCTACCGTCAGAAGATCAGCTCGACGACGTCGATGCGCAAGATCTTCAAGGCGATGGAACTGATCGCTACCTCGCGCATTGGTAAGGCCCGCGCCCGCGTAGCAGCTTCACTGCCCTACGCAAACGCGATTACCCGCGCCGTTTCTGCTGTCGCAACTCAGAGCGAAATCGACCACCCGCTGACCACCGAGCCGGAGCAGATCCGTCGCGCCGCAGTCCTGATCATCACCTCGGACCGCGGCCTTGCAGGATCCTACTCGGCCAGTGTGCTCAAGCAGGCTGAAGGTCTCACCGAGCTTCTTCACGCAGAAGGCAAGGAAGTCAAGGCGTACCTTGTTGGCCGCAAGGCGCAGGCGTACTTCGATTTCCGGAACCGGTCCTACGCCCGCGTATGGACCGGCGGCACGGACGCACCGGAATTCGAAACCGCGCAGGAAGTCGGAGCTGCTCTTCTCGAAGACTTCTCCACCGACTATGAAGAGGGTGGCGTGGACGAAATCCACGTCGTTTACACCCGCTTCAAGTCCATGGTGACGCAGGAGCCCACGGTAATCCGTTTGCTCCCGCTTGAGGTCGTCGAAGAGGAAGCTGCCTCGGAAACCGAGCTGCTGCCGTTGTACGAATTCGAACCGGAAACGGAGCAGGTTCTCGACGCCCTGCTTCCGCGTTACATCGAGTCCCGCATCTTCGCGGCGATGCTGCAGGCTGCTGCTTCCGAGCTCGCAGCCCGCCAGCGTGCCATGAAGTCGGCCGGTGACAACGCTACGGAACTGATCAAGAAGTACACGCGCCTTCGCAACACGGCCCGCCAGGCCGAGATCACGCAGGAGCTTTCCGAAATCGTGGCCGGCGCCGACGCACTCGCGTCCTAGCCTGCACCGATTCGGTTCAAAGCCGCACCTGAACAACAGATAAACTTAACCCCACGCCATCTACTGAGTGAAGTGAGAGAGATGACTGCCACTGCTACCGAACACGTAGCAACGGCCGGTGCCACCGGCCGCATTGCCCGTGTTATTGGTCCGGTTGTCGACGTCGAATTCCCGGCTGACGCAATCCCCTCGATTTACAACGCCCTGACCACTGAGATCACCCTCAACGGCCAGACCAAGACCATCACGTTCGAGACCTCCCAGCACCTGGGTGACAACCTCGTCCGCGCCATCTCCCTGCAGGCAACTGACGGACTTGTCCGTGGTACCACCGTGCAGGACACCGGCGCTCCGATCTCCGTGCCCGTCGGCGACGGCGTCAAGGGCCACATCTTCAACGTCCTCGGCAAGCCGCTCGACGTCGAAGAGTCCGAGATCAAGGCTGACGCCTACTGGCCGATCCACCGCAAGGCTCCGAACTTTGCTTCCCTCGAGGGCTCCACGGAGATGCTCGAGACCGGCATCAAGGTCATCGACCTTCTCACCCCCTACATCAAGGGTGGAAAGATCGGCCTGTTCGGCGGCGCCGGCGTTGGCAAGACCGTTCTGATCCAGGAAATGATCACCCGTGTTGCCCGTAACTTCGGTGGTACTTCGGTATTCGCCGGCGTTGGCGAGCGTACCCGTGAAGGCAACGACCTCTGGGTTGAAATGGAAGAGGCCGGCGTTCTGAAGGACACCGCCCTTGTCTTCGGCCAGATGGACGAGCCGCCGGGAACGCGTCTGCGCGTGGCCCTGTCGGCCCTGACCATGGCGGAGTACTTCCGCGATGTCCAGAACCAGGACGTGCTGCTCTTCATCGACAACATCTTCCGCTTCACGCAGGCAGGTTCGGAAGTTTCCACGCTGCTCGGCCGCATGCCGTCCGCCGTGGGCTACCAGCCCAACCTTGCTGACGAGATGGGTCTGCTCCAGGAGCGCATCACCTCCACCAAGGGTCACTCCATCACGTCGATGCAGGCCATCTACGTGCCTGCTGATGACTACACCGACCCGGCTCCGGCCACGACCTTCGCACACCTCGACGCGACCACGGAACTTTCCCGTGAAATCGCCTCCCGTGGTCTGTACCCGGCCGTTGACCCGCTGACGTCGACTTCCCGTATCCTGGACCCCCAGTACATCGGCAAGGATCACTACAACACGGCTGTTCGTGTTAAGCAGATCCTGCAGAAGAACAAGGAACTCCAGGACATCATCGCCATCCTCGGTGTCGATGAACTCTCTGAAGAAGACAAGATCGTCGTGTCGCGTGCACGTCGTATCCAGCAGTTCCTCTCCCAGAACACCTACACCGCAAAGCAGTTCACCGGCGTCGAAGGCTCCACCGTGTCCATCAAGGACACCGTCGAAGGCTTCACCGCTATCTGCGACGGCGAGCTGGACCACATCGCAGAGCAGGCGTTCTTCAACGTCGGCGGCCTGGATGACGTCGAGCGCAACTGGGCCAAGATCCAGGAACAGACCAAGTAGTATGGCTGAGCTCGAGGTTGAGATTGTCGCGGCGGACCACTTCGTGTGGTCCGGAGCGGCCAAGATGGTGAAGGCCCGCACCAGCGATGGTGAAATCGGAATCCTGCCGGGCCACTCGCCCCTTCTGGCCATCATGGCTGGGGGCGAGCTGGCAATCCAGCCGGTTTCCGGTGACCGGATTGCAGTAGTTGTTGACGGCGGGTTCTTCTCCGTGGACAACGATCGCGTGGTCATTGTTGCTGACAACGCCAAATTGGGCGAAGCGGCTACAGCGGGGATCCGATAGCACGACCTTGATGGACGATTCCCTTATTCCGTTCATCGCCTTGGCAACAGCGTTCACGTTGCTGATCATTTCACTGTGCCTTCTGGGGGTGCGCCGCTTCAATCTGCGGCGCGCCCTTGGCACGATCGACGCCTCCATTTGCACGGCTGGGAACAGCTGGCAGATGGGGGTTTGTCGTTATCAGGACAATGATCTTGAGTGGTTCCGCTTGATGTCGCTGAGCGTTGTTCCCAAGCACAAGTTCAAACGCAGCTCGCTGGAATTGCTGGGCCGCCGCCAACCGACAGAGGAAGAGCTGGTCCGGGTGCAGCCCGGCGTCGTGGTGGTTGAACTGCAGTACGAAGGCAGGAAGTTCATGCTGGCCATGAACTTCGATGCCTATGCAGGGCTCTCCTCCTGGCTGGAGGCCGGCCCGGTTATCGGCGTCGGTACCTGGCGTTAGGCGTCATGGACTTCCTTTCGGACGTCAGTCTTGTGTCTGGGCCGTTCCTCTGGTTCAGCATTGCCTGCGGGATCGTTGGGGGAGCCTACCTGCTCTGGCGACGACGACTGTCCTGGTTGCTGGTGGTTGTGGGCTCCTTGCTGATAGCCATCGCCGTTGTCGCCTTGGTGCACTGGATCCTGGTGGATCTCATGGCCGTCTTCTCGGAGAACCTGCCGTTCGAGACGGTGGCGTGGACCGTGCCGGCAGTAGCCGCCATTGTGCTCAGCGCTGCACGTATTCCCCGCAATTCCGCCAAAGGGCGCGTGCTGAGCGTGACGTCCATGCTGGGAGTGATCCTGCTCTGCATGGTCCAAGTGAACCTGTATTTCGGATTGAACAACACGGTTGCTGACCTTCTAGGGACCGCTGTGGCACGAATCCAGCCGCTTGAGCAGAGCCTCAAGCGCTCTGCTAAGGCCGCGCCGGCTCCACTGCCGTCGGCGTGGAAAGCGCCAGATTCCATGCCGCAATATGGCATTCTGCGAAAAGCCACGATCCCCGGGACCGTCTCCGGTTTCACTTCCCGGGATGCGTTCATCTACTTCCCGCCGGCATATCAGACTGAGCTCCGGCCCAGCTTGCCGGTGTTGGTGCTTTTTGCAGGGCAACCCGGAGCACCAGCCGACTGGTTGACCGGAGGAAGACTCCGCGCCCAACTCGACCGTTTCGCAGAGGCCCATGGCGGTATTGCGCCAGTCACGGTGGTAGTGGATCCGAACGGATCCGGCAACGCCAATACCTTGTGCATGGACAGCCGGATCGCCCCGGCCGACACCTATCTTTCCCAAGACGTCCCAGCGTGGATCTCGGACACCCTGGACGTCTCCACCGATCACAAGCAATGGGCTGTGGGTGGCTTCTCCTTTGGTGGTACGTGTGCGCTGCAGATGGGAACCGCGCACCCCGACATCTTTCCCTCGGTGCTGGCCTTTTCCGCAGAGCGCGAACCTGCCTTGGCCAAGGACAGGAACAAAACCATTGGGGACTCGTTCGACGGCGACGTCGCAGCCTTCGAATCAAGAACGCCGTTGGTGTTGATGCGGGACCGCGATTTCGCAGGCAGTGGCGTCTACTTCGCCGCCGGCGAGACGGACAACGAATTCATTAATTACATGCACGAGCTCGGCGAAGCCGCCAAGAACGCCGGCTTCCAGACCGAAGAGCACACGATCCGGAAGGCCGGGCATTCCTGGGATGCCGTGGTGAAGGGCATGCCGGAAGGCCTCGATTTCCTTGCCGGTCGATGGGGGCTTCCGAAATGAGCCTTGCCGTAAAGGGTGTTGTCCTGCCCGCCTTGAGGCAAACCGGACAACACGTGCGGTCCACCCCCTTCACGGCCGGCATTCTTGTTTTGTTCGTTGCCCTGTCCATCATCTCCGGCAGTTTTGTCGCCGGGCCTCCAGATGGATGGCTGCGGGTGGCTGGTGTGAGCCTGTCCGGTCTGAAGTCCGGCGACTGGTGGTCCATTTGGACATCGCTGTTCTTTACCACCAACCCTTTGGCCTATGTCACCGCCGTGCTGATGATCCTGTTTCTTCTGGGCCTGGCCGAACGGCGCTTCGGCTCCCTGAGGACAGCCGCCGTATTCTTTGGCAGCCAGTTCGCCGCAGTCTCGGCATTCCTGTTGGTCACCCAGGTAGCGCAAACGTCCGACGACGGCTGGCTGGCCCGCATGGGCGATACCCGCCTGATTGGGCCGTACGCCGCCATCCTCTCGACGTGCCTGGCGGCCAGCGCGCTCCTGCCTACGCTGTGGCAACGCCGACTGCGCACAGTGGCGTTGTCGGTCTCCCTGCTCTTGCTGCTGTACGTGGGCCACGCGGAGACGGTGGTGGGCTTCCTTGGGGCATTGATCGGCTTGGCGGCCGGTTGGTGGACACAAAGCAGCCAGGGCCATCTCCGCCTGCACAGGTCCACAGGCAGGGAAGTGCGGAATCTGTTGTCCCTAACCATGGCGATTTTCGCGGTGGGCCCGATCGTTACGGCCGCTGCGAAGAGCCCGTCCGGTCCGCTCGCTTTGCTGCGGGACGTCATTCTGAATCCAATTCCCACGTTGGGCCAGCTTGAGAGCAACTGCGGCGGCAGCATTGATGTCTCATGCCTGGAGGTCGGACGACAGGGGTACACCGGTCCGTTCGGCCTGGCTCTTGCCGTGGTGCCGGTGGTACTTCTCCTGATCTGCGCCGATGGAATGCGGAGGGGGCGTCGGCTCGCTCTGGGGATCGCCATTGGTGTGCAGCTGGTGGTGGTCGCTCTCTCGGCCATCTACCTTGGCCTTTTTGCCAACATCCCCAGGCCGCAGGGGCGTTCCCACGAGGGGATGATGAACTCGGCCGTGGTCCACCTCATTCCACTGGTGCTGGTTCCCCTGGTCCTGGCGGTACTGCTCTTTGTCTACCGGGGGCATTTCCGGGTTGTCTCTTCGGACCGTCTTCGCCGAAGGGTGTTTTGGCTTGTTGGCCTGACGGGTTTAAGCCTTGGCCTCGCCTACTGCATTGTCTGGTTCTCCTCCGGTGGAATGTCGAGGGACGGCGGCCTGCTCGGCCTCGCTGCGGAACTTGCCCGGCAGTACCTCCCTGTTCCGCTTCCGGGCTCGTACCGGAAGGTCTTTGCAGAGCGCGATGTTCTTGAAGGCTTCCTCTTCTCCTACTCCGGAACGGTGTTCTGGCTGGTGGCATTGGTGGGCGTATGGGTACTTTTCATCCGCGGGCACCACACAGGAGGCAGGGATCACCAAGCGCGTGAGCGCGCCCGCGGCCTGGTGAAGTCCGGAGGCGACTCTTTATCCTGGATGGCGCTGTGGGAGCCGAACAAGTACTGGTTCGCCCCGGATCACGCCGGAGCAGTGGCATACCAGCAGCACGGGCATGTAGCACTGACAATGGCGGGTCCTTTCGGGCCGGCTGATCATCACGTGGCAACAGCCGCCGGATTCCTTGGGTATTGCTCCGAACATGCGCTGATCCCGTGTTTGTACTCCTGCACGGATGAACTGTGGCCAATGCTGCACGGGCGGGGATTCCGCCGCGTGGCAGTAGCCCAGGAGACCCGCCTACGCATCCGCGGCCTGGAATTCAGGGGCAAGGAATGGCAGAACGTCAGAACGTCCCTGAACCGTGCGGCAAAGCTGGGCGTGAGGGCACGATGGGGCACGTTCTCCGGGCTGCCGCATGGAATACGTGCCCAGATCAGTGAGGTCTCGGAAGAATGGGCAGCGCAGAAAACGATTCCGGAGATGGGCTTTACTCTCGGCGGCCTGGACGAACTCGACGACGACGAGGTGTTGTGCGGTGTAGCAGTCGATGATGCCGGCTTTGTCCATGGCGTGACCAGCTGGCTCCCGGTCTTCGAAGACGGCAAGGTGGTCAGCTGGACCCTGGACTTCATGCGGCGGCGTGGGGATGGGTTCCCCGGGGTGATGGAGTTCCTGATCGCCTCGGCTGTTCTTCATCTGCGGGAATCCGTGGAGGTCATCTCGTTATCGGGTTCGCCGTTGGCCCAGGAGAAGGGTGAGATCGAACAGCAAGCCAAGGGCTTGGCGGGGTTGCTCGATGTCGTGGGCCAGGCCTTGGAACCCGTTTATGGTTTTAGGTCCTTGGCGTCCTTTAAGTCGCGCTTCCAACCCGAGTACCGGACGCTGTACATGTATTACCAGGATCCCCTGCATCTTCCGGCAATGGGACGCGCTCTCAGTCGCGCATACCTCCCGGGGCTGTCAGTTCGTCATTCCGCCAGGCTGCTTCGGACTTTGGTTGGTTGAATTGTCAATGCTTTTATGAGCATGCATTTCTTCACGTTTAGTAACAGTCACAATCTGGATATGACAGAATCAACGGCATAAACGATCTTCTCGGCCTTAAACACCTTGACCCCGGCTGGGAAGCCGGGGTCAAGGTGTTTGTGGCTTCTGCGCCAACTCGAATCAACGCAGAATCAACGGGTAAGACTAGACGACGGTAACGCCGGTGGCCTGGGGGCCCTTGGCACCCTGGCCGATCTCGAACTGAACGCGCTGGTTCTCATCGAGGGTCTTGAAGCCACCGGTCTGGATTTCGGAGTAGTGAACGAAGACGTCCCCATCCGAGTCGTCCGGGGTAATGAAGCCGAAGCCCTTTTCAGCGTTGAACCACTTTACGGTTCCCAGTGCCATGTATATCTCCTCATTATGGAACTTCAGTCCGATACACTTCGTACCGGCCTTGTTACTCCGCGAGAAGACCTGAATTCCCTTCCAGTTGACCTGGTTGGATTCGCAGGAGCTTCACGCTCGCAACTCGTCTTGCGAGCATGAAAACCACCTACACAAAGACTGCTACAACACTTTCATGTGCTCTGCCGGAGGTCAACGGTGTTTTGGGCAATTCGAGAAAAATTTAGGTAAAAAGAAGGTAACGCGGCGCTGCCCCCAATTGCGCAAGTGCATGCCTAGGACAGCCATTGCCCATTGCGCATCACGCCGGTGAGCTCCAGGTCTTCATTGGTAACAACGAGGTCGGCGCGAAGTCCGCGCCGCAGTCCGCCTATTTCGTCGGAAAGGCCAAGAACGGCTGCGGGAACCGCTGTAGCCGAGCAAACGACGTCGGGAAGTGCGACGCCGGCAGCTACCGTTTTGCGGACAACGTCCAGGAGGGTATCGGTACCGCCTGCGATCGAACCTGTGGCGTCCAGTGTGGCTACACCATTGCTCACGGTCACGGGAGAAGGACCCAGCATGTAGTTGCCGTCAGACAAGCCGGCCGCGGCCATGGAATCGGTCACCAGGACGATGTTGCTTGCTCCGACCAACTGGAAGACGGTGGCGACCGTGCTGGGTGCCAAATGGGTTCCATCCGCAATGAGTTCCACTACCGCTTTGCCTTCCTGCGCCATGCGCAAGCAGGCGGCGACAGGCCCGGGCGAGCGGTGGTGCATCGGAGGCATCCCATTGAAAAGGTGGGTGACCGTAGGAAGTGAGCTCACGCCGTCGAACCCCGCTGACTCAAGTCCTTCGCGAGCGGCAGCCAGCGACGCGGCCGCCGTGGCGTCATCGCAATCGGTGTGGCCCAACGAGGGCGTCACGCCATGGGAGGTCATGAGGTCCACCAGGGCAGCGGCGCCCGGGAGTTCGGGTGCGTACGTCATGGTGGCCAGCTTGCCCCCGGCGGCGCCGACCAATTCGGTCATGAGGTCCAGATCCGGCTCCAGCAGGTACTCCGGATTCTGCGCCCCGCAGCGGGCATGGGAGAGGAACGGGCCCTCAAGATGGATTCCGGCTACGAGTCCTTCTTCCACCAGCTTCACGTAAAGCTCTATGCCTCGGAGGAGGTCTTCCCGGGGAGCGGTGACCATGCTGGCGAGGAAGGTGGTGGTGCCGGAGCGGTGCAGGAACTCGACGGCCTTGCGCGCGGAGGCCTCTTCACCACCGGGGAAGTCGCCTCCATTGCCGCCGTGGCAGTGCACGTCCACCAGCCCTGGGATCAAGTAGCTCCCGCTCGGCACCCCGAGACGGATTGCCCCCTCGAAGTCGTCGAAGGCGTCGAGGTCGAAGTCCTCGGCAGGACCCGCGTAGGCAATCCGGTCGCCGTCGATGGCCAGCAGTCCGTCTTCCACCACCTCGCCGTCGGTGACAAGCGTTCCTTTGATGATCTGATGGCTTGGCGCGGACGAGGAAGCGAAACGGGTTGGGGCAGTCATGTTTCTGATTCTAGTGGCCTGCGGCACACTGGCCGCCGGTAGCCTCAGAAGAGGCGGGACTCGCTGTCATCCACTCCGCGCATGGCGTCATAATCCAGGGTGACGCAATCGATTCCGCGGTCATTTGCCAGGACCTTGGCCTGAGGCTTGATCTGCTGTGCTGCGAAAATACCCCGTACCGGCGCCAGCAGGGGGTCACGGTTCAACAACTCCAGGTAACGGGTGAGTTGTTCAACGCCGTCGATGTCACCACGGCGCTTGAGCTCGACGGCGACAGTGGCGCCGCTGGCGTCACGGGCCAGGATATCCACGGGGCCGATGGCTGTGAAGTACTCGCGGCGGATCAGGGAGTAGCCCGCTCCGAGGGTCTCGATTTGCTCGGCCAGGAGGCGCTGAAGGTCCGCTTCCACTCCATCCTTGATCAGTCCGGGGTCGACGCCGAGATCATGGGAGGTGTCGTGGAGTTGTTCGTAGATGTTGATAATGAGGCGGTCATCGGTCTTCGCCGATTGGACTGTCCACTGTTCCACCACGCCCTCTTCGACGTCGGTCTCTTCGGGGGTGGTCACCCGCAAGGTGGCAGGCGGGCTCATCCAGTTCAACGGCTTGTATGAGCCGCCATCGGAGTGCACCAGCACCGAGCCGTCCGCTTTGACCAGCAGCAGCCTGGTGGCGAGGGGGAGGTGGGCCTTGAGCCGGCCTACATAATCAACAGAACAACGGGCTATCACGAGTCGCACCCGCCCCACATTACCGTCTGGGCGCGGTGGTTTGGGGCAGAATGGAGGTATGCCCCGCTCCAACCGTCCTCGCCGCAATGCGTCCAGCGCACGCTCAGGCAACGCTGGCGGCAAATGGACAGAACCGGTGCCCGAGCTTGACCTGGAACGGACCCGTGCAGGAATTGCCCGCCGGGAGAGCGCTCCGGACGGCGACTGGATGGTCCGGACCATGACGGCCAAGAAGGCCGAGAAACAATACATCTGCCCGGGTTGCTCGACGGCCATCCTGCCGGGCATCGCGCATCTGGTGGTGTGGTCCGACAACCACCTGTTTGGGCCGGCTGCCGGATTGGCCGAGCGTCGCCATTGGCACACCAACTGCTGGACATCGCGGACGTACCGGTACCGCTGAAGCGCTTAGGCTAGGAAGCATGACTTTCGACCCCGCCTCGTTCGTTTTCACCCCACAGGACGCGCCCTCGGAGATCCGTGCCTCAACGGTGCTCCCGGCCAAACGCGAGAATGTGGAGATCATCACGGAGGACGGCAAGGTCCTGCTGGGCGAGCTTGCGCTTCCCGAGTCGGGTGAGGTCACGGCAACCCTGATCACCCTCCACCCTCTGCCGACCCACGGCGGATTCATGGACTCCCACGTGTACCGGAAGGCGTCCTACAGGCTCCCCGCACTCTCCGGCGTCGCTGTCCTTCGTTTCAATACCAGGGGCACGTCATCTCCTCGCGGGACCAGCGATGGGCACTTCGAAGAGGGCATCGGTGAGCGCTACGACGTTGAGGCAGCTGTGCGCTTCGCTGTTGAACGTGGCCTGCCCAACCGCTGGCTGGTGGGATGGTCTTTCGGAACGGAACTTGCGTTGATGTATGGCGCTGTGGAGCCTGTGGCAAGCCAGATTGAAGGAGCAGTTCTCCTGTCACCGCCGCTGCACCGGGCTACGGACGTCCACCTCAAGGAATGGGCCGGCTCCGGCAAGCCGCTAACGGTTTTGGTGCCCGAACAGGACGATTACCTGCAGCCTGAGGAAGCCTCCCGGCGGTTCAGCCTGGTCCCGCAGGCGCGGGTTGTCGGCGTCGACGGTGCGAAGCACCTGTGGGTGGGGGAGAAGTACGCAGCGCGGGTCCTGGACGAAATCGTCGACGACGTAACTCCCGCAGGTGCCGGCGTCGACGGCCTGCCGCGCCGGTGGGCGGGGCCGGTAGCGAGTGCCTGACCGGTAGCGGGTGCCTGACCGGTAGCCACTGCCCAACCCGCACCCCGGGGAGGAGGGGGAGGGCAGGTCAGTGTCTGTCCTGTCGGACGATGAAGACTTCCTTGATCAGCAACATGATGGCCGCGGCGGTTGGAATGGCAATGAGCGCTCCCAGCACGCCCAGGAGGCTGCCGCCGGCAATGACGGAGATGACCGCAACGGCGCCGGGCACGGCCACGGCCCGCTGCATGATGCGGGGAGATATGAAGTAGGCCTCGAATTGGAGATAGGCGAAGTAGGCGATCGCGTAGATGACGGCGGTCTGCCAGCCTGCTGTGAGGGCTACCAGGATGACGACCACCGCCGCGATCATTCCGCCCACCAAGGGGATAAAGGCCAACAGAGCTACGACGAAGGCCAGCAGGACGCTGAACGGGATGCCCAGGATGGTCATGACGATGAAGGCGAAGACAGCGTTCAGCAGGGCGACACATGCCTGGCCGATCACGTAGTTGCCCACGGAATCGGTAATGGCCTCGGACAGGGCTTCAACCCTGAGGCGGCGTGAACGGGGAGCGAGGCGGTAAGCCCACTTCTTCATGGACGGCAGCGCTGCCAGGAAATAGAGGCTGAGGACAAGGACGATCAGAGATCCGAACAAGCCGTTGGCAACGGTGGAGCCGAATCCGACGACACCGCCAAAGATGCCTCCCATGGTTTCGGGATCCTTGACGAACTTGTCCAGCTCTGTGGTGATCCGGTCGCGCACGCCGAATTGGCTGTCCACGGTGCGGAAGAAGTCCGAGTCGAGGAAGTTGCGGATCCAGTCCGGAGCCTGCCGGACGATCTCCGATACCTGTTCAACGATCGTAGGAATCAGGGTTGCGAAGAAGCCCGCCACCGCCAATACCAGTGCGGAGACGGAGATCAGGATGCCGGCTGGTCGCGGGACCCTGTGCGCCTCCAGCCAACGGACGACGGGATCAAGTCCAAGGGCAATAAAGAGGGCGGCCACAATCCACAGGATCAGCTGGGTCGTGTTGCTGGCAATGTAGAACACGGCAAGGGCCACTCCCACGCCGGCGGTTCCCATGAAGCCGACATAGAGCGGGTGCTGTGATGACATCCGGGGGCCGGGAGCGCCGAAACCATGATCGTCCTCGGGTCGGAAGCCCTCCCGCTCGCCTTCGCTGACATCTTCCGGCGGCATCTCGAAGCGGACGCGGTTGCGGGCGCCGGGGATGGGTTGCCTGAGTCGGCGGCTGATGGCGGCAAGCCGTCCGGTCCGGACTGGAACAGCGGCGGCAGACCCTTCGGACGAGGCATCCACCGCAGCCGAGCCCGCAGCTGACGCTGGCTCATCGACGGGACGGGACTCCATGTGGTCTTTCACGGGGTTGTACAGCCTTTTCATTGGTGGTGCAGGGTCAATTCAGGCTATCTACTGCCCGGATATCATGATCATCGCCACACTATCAGGAGCGCGGAATCGGGCTGCTGCGGCGCCACGGCAGGCTTTTCAGGGTGTCATCGGCGTCACCCCGATCTGACTCATTGATAACAAAACGGTTACCCTTGAAGTTCAACGACCGCTGATGATAGGTGATCCTGTGCGTTTGAAGACTGCAGCCTTGCTGGTGCTGCTGGGCCTGCTGACGATGCTGGCCGGCATTGGCCAGCTGACTTTCTGGGCCCCCGCTGAAACCGTGACGGCTTCGGTTCCCGGCGATACCAAAGCTTCCCCTCTGACCGTGATCGATCAAAAGCTGATCGACCTCCACGACGGACCCGTGAAGATCAAGATCCAGGGCGAGGGCAACTACACCATTGCCACCGGCCGCCCGGACGATGTTGACGCCTGGGTTGGGAAAACAGCCCACACCACGCTGACTGGTGTCTCCGCAGACCAGAAGTCGCTTGAAGTGACCTCCGCAGACGGCGAAGCAACAGCGCCGTCCCCGGCCGGATCCGATCTCTGGGTGAGCACGGAGGATGCAAGCGGCGACTTCGAATACACCTGGAACGCTCCCGCTGACGGCGAATGGTCGCTCCTGGTGGCAGCCGACGGCACGAAGCCCGCACCGACAGCCATCTCGATGACCTTCCCGAACAAAGCAACCACGCCCTGGGCTGTGCCGCTGATCGTTCTCGGCATCATCATCATCCTGGTGGGAGCGGCCCTGCCGTTCATCGCCAAAGCATTGAGCAGCCGCCGTAACAACGGCGAGGGCGATGGCCCGCACGACGGCGAGGCAACCACAACGCTGCCCGTCCAGTCGCCCGCAGGTGATGAGGGCCGGCGTCGTACCGGAGGTGCCGAAGGCCCCGCACTGCGTGTCACTGCCGTAGCTGCCGCCCTTGCAGCTGTCATGGTAGGCGGGACGGCGGTGGCCGCCCAGGCGACGTCGTCCCCGGATGCCACCCCCTCGGCGTCGTCGACCCCGGCTGCCGGTGGCGACGGCGGAACCCCGGTCATGCTCGAATCCCAGCTTCAGCGCATCCTCGAGCAGGTCGCCAGCACCGTTGACGCGGCCGATGCCGCGAAGGATGCTGCCAAGCTTGCCCCGCGCGTGGACAAGATGGAACTTCAAATCCGGACGCAGAACTACAAGATCCGGTCCACTGTCTCGGCATACGAGCCACGCATGCCGGTCCGGGCCACCAAGCTCCAGAGCAGCGTCATCAGCACCAAGAAGGACTGGCCGAGGACGGTGTACGCCCTGACGCAGGGTGAGGGAAATGTTGTCCCGCAGGTCCTGACACTTGTGCAGCTGTCGCCGCGCGAAAACTACAAGCTGTGGGGCACTGCGCCTCTGCAGCCCGGCACCAACTTCCCGTCGTTCCCGGTACCGCGCAAGGGCACCACGCCTGTTCCTGCCAGCGACAAGGACGGCTTGGCCTACAGCGGCAACCAGGCGTTGGAGATCCTGAGTGAAATGCTCACCAACCCGGATTCGCCCAACCGGAGCAAGCTCGCAGACGGCCAATCGTCCCCGTACATCGCAGGCGCGCTCGCTTACCAAGCCGATACCGTGAAGAACGGAAGCAGCGCCAACTTCAAGTTCACCCACACGCCCGTCACCAACCAGACCGTTGTGTTGAAGACAGCCGACGGCGGAGCGTTGGTAGTGGGACGCCTGGACTTCTCCTTTGAGGGAACTCCAAAGGCAGCAGGTGACAAGCTGATCCTGGAGGACGACTCCGCTGTCTTTGCCGGCGGTAAGGAGACAACCACCGGCATGGTGTTGAACTTCGCTGAATCGGTTGCCGTGTACATCCCACCGGCGGGATCATCCGATCCCATGAAGCTGGTGGCTGCCACCCGCGGTTTGGTTGGAGCCAGCTTCAAGTAGCCCGACCGGCAGGCAGGCAGCGGCTAGAGTGGACGGTATGAGTTCGCCCGGATACCGACCCACTCCAGCCGCTGCCAGCCAGCTCAACCTGCGCGGCGCCGTCGACCTCTCGTCGTTGCGCCGCCCCACTCCACCGCAGGGGCCACCGGCTCCGGTGTCCGCGGATGGAGAGGCACCCCAAAGCGGTGGCACAGGCAATGCCCCTCTTCGCGTGGATGCCACGGAAACAAACTTCCAGGATCTGGTGCAGTTGTCCGCCCAGATTCCCGTGCTGTTCCTGCTCTGGTCGCGATATGCGGCAGAATCGCCCGGCGTCCTTGATACCGCACAGCGCGTTGTTGAAAGCTACGGTGGCCGCCTGGTGCTCGCCGCAGCGGACGTGGATGCCTTCCCGCAATTGGCCCAGGCCTTCCAAGTGGAGGCCGTCCCCACCGCCGTCGCCGTGATCAAAGGCCAGCCCGTGCCGCTGTTCCAAGGCCCGGCCGACGACGCGCAGATACGTAACCTTATCGAGGAACTCCTGAAGGTAGCCGCCGCCAATGGCGTCACCGGAAGCATTGGCGATGCCGGACAGGCAGACAACGCCGAACCCGCACCATTGCCGCCGCTGCACCAGGCCGCCGTGGATGCCATCGAGGCCGGCGACTACGACGCTGCGGTGGCCGCTTACAAGCAGGCCCTTCTGGAGCAGCCCGCGGATGCTGAAGCCAAAGCAGGCCTCGCCCAGGTTGAATTGATGGCCAGGCTGGAAAAGCTCACCGCCCCCGAAGCCGAGGCTCTCCGCGACCTCGCTGCCAGGGAACCCGACAATCTCCGGGCACAATTGGGCGTCGCCGACCTCGATGTCTCGGGCGGCCACATTGACGATGCCTTCAACCGGATCATCGGCTTCATTGGCAGGAACTTCGGTCCCGAGCGGGAGACGGCCCGCGTGCGTCTCCTTGAGCTCTTCGAAGTCGTGGGCATCAAGGACGAGCGTGTGGCCAAGGCCCGGCAGGGCTTGGCAAGGGTTCTCTTCTAGTGACGTCGGCGCTCTTTTCCCCGCTCAAGCTTCGTTCGCTCACGATTCCGCATCGGGGTTGGGTCTCGCCGATGTGCCAGTACAGTTGCCATCCGGACGCGGGGGAGGGCGTCCCGAACGACTGGCACCTGATGCATTTGGGTTCCTTCGCCGCCGGGGGTGCCGCGCTGATCATGAGTGAGGCTGCGGCGGTGAACCCGGTGGGCCGGATCAGCCCGCGGGACGCAGGACTCTACACCGATGAACAGGCTGCCGCTTGGGAACGCATAGTCCATTTCGTGCACCGGCACGGCGCAGTGGATTGCAGGATCGGCGCCCAACTGGCACATGCGGGGCGGAAGGCCTCCACCTACTGGCCTTTTGCCGACCACTCAGGTTCGGTTCCGGAGTCCGATGGCGGTTGGCCCACCGTTGGCCCGACGCAGGAGCCCTTCGACGGCTACGCGGCGCCAGCGGCCATGAGCGAAGAGGACATCCAGGCCGTTGTGGCAGATTTCGCCGCCGCTGCTTCCCGTGCCGTAGATGTCGGCTTTGACACTGTGGAGATCCACGGTGCGCACGGGTACCTCCTGCACCAGTTCCAGAGCCCTCTGATCAATACGCGCACGGACGGCTGGGGCGGGAGCGAGGAAGGCAGGAACCGGCTCATGCTCACGGTAGTGGAGGCGGTCAGGGCGGTCATCCCCGACTCCATGCCGCTGCTGCTTCGGATCTCGGCCTCCGACTGGGCAGAACGAGGTGTGGACGTGGACGCCTCGGCCAGGTTGGCGCGCGCTGCCGCCGGCCTCGGCGTCGATTTGGTAGATGTCTCCAGCGGTGGTGCTGTGGCCCATCAGAAGATCAACGCGGTGCCCGGTTACCAGGCCGGCTTCGCCGAGCAGGTAAAGCGCGACGCCGGTGTCCCCACCGCCGCTGTGGGACTGCTGACCAGTCCCGCCCAGGTTGAGGACATCGTGGCCAACGGCCGTGCTGACGCCGTGTTCATGGCGCGGGCCGCCCTGCGCGATCCACACTGGTGGCTGCGCGCAGCCTACGAGCTTGGGCACAATCTGCCGTGGGTTCCGCAGTATCAGCGCGCTGTGCCCCGCCACGGTTTCTAGAACCCCAGCCAGCCCGCGCCCGCGAGGCTAGGCTGGTTCCATGACGGAACCACGCCATGAATCCTTGCCCTTATCCACCCCTGCCCCGGCGTCCGAGTCCCCGCCGTCGACCGCTACGGGTGCCAGCCAAACACCGCAAGAGGCACCGCAGCCGGCACCCCCGGCAGAAGCCCCCTTGTCTGCGCTGTCCATCCGGGGCCTGGCAAAGCGTTTTGGCGACAAGATCGCGGTCGACGGAATCAACCTGGAAGTACCTGCCGGCTCCTTTTACGGGATGGTGGGACCCAACGGTGCCGGCAAGACTACAACGCTGTCCATGGCGACCGGCCTGCTGCGTCCTGACTTCGGAACCGCCGTGGTCCATGGAGTCGACGTCTGGGCACAGCCGCTGGCGGCCAAGAAACTCATGGGCGTGCTGCCCGATGGCGTCCGCCTGTTCGACCGGCTGACGGGCGAGCAACTGGTCACCTACTCCGGCCTGTTGCGCGGCATGGACAGGGATGTTGTAGGTACGCGGGTGTCGGAGCTGCTGGCCGCCCTTGACCTCGAAGGTGATGCCGGATCCCTGGTGGTCGACTATTCGGCCGGCATGACCAAGAAAATAGCCTTGGCATCTGCCCTGATCCATGCGCCCCGGCTCCTTGTCCTGGATGAGCCTTTTGAGTCGGTGGACCCGGTATCGGCAGCAAATATCCGGGGCATCCTGGAGAGCTATGTGGCATCCGGAGGAACGGTTATTGTTTCCAGCCACGTCATGGATCTCGTACAGCGCATGTGCAGCCACGTAGCTGTCGTTGCCGGCGGCCGGGTCCTGGCAGCGGGCTCTGTGGACGAGGTACGCAACGGTTCCACCCTCGAAGAGCGCTTCGTGCAGTTGGTGGGCGGCGGACACCGGACGGAGGGGCTGGAATGGTTGCGCACCTTCTAGGCCTGAAGTGGCAGCTGCTTCTTAACGGCTTCAAGCGCAGTCCGTGGCAATTGGTTGGCATGGCGTTGGGATTGCTCTACGCCCTGGGAATGCTGGTCCTCCTTGTTGGAGGCCTCATAGCACTGCGGTGGGCAGATCCCGAGATCTCCCACACCGTGGTGGTATTGGGTGGAGTGGCCACTGTTCTGGGGTGGGCGGTCATCCCCCTGGTAGCTTCGGCGGCGGACATGACGCTGGATCCTGCACGTTTCACCACGTTCGCGATCCCGCCGAAGCAACTGCTCGCTGGTCTGGCGCTTGCCGGGCTGATCGGAATTCCCGGCCTTGCGACGCTGATTGCGGCCTTGGGAACCGTTGGCACTTGGTGGCGGAGTGTTCCGTCGGCTCTTGGCGCATTGCTCGGTGCCGTCCTGGGGACGCTGACCTGCGTCGTGTTGTCCAAGGTTGTCACGACGGCGACTGCCGGCCTTGCCGCGTCCCGGCGGTTCAAGGATGTAAGCAGCATCGTTGTCTTCATCCCCCTGGTCCTGCTGGGGCCCATCATGATGGGGATCGTGGAGGGGGTCCGCAACAGCGCCGACTACCTTCCCGGGCTGGCACGTACTTTGTCCTGGACGCCCCTCGGAGCGGCGTGGTCGCTGGGTGGGGACCTGGAATCTGGCCAGGCAGCCGCCGCCGGTCTGAAGTTCCTGATTGCGGCAGCTACGATTGGTGCGCTGCTGTTGTGCTGGCACCTACTCCTGCGGCGCGCCTTGGTGACGCCCACTTATTCCGGCGCCTCGGCGAGGAAGGGCGGAAAGCTTGGCCTTTTTGGCCGCCTTCCCGGGACGCCGGCCGGAGCCGTCATGGCTCGGGCGCTGGTCTACTGGATGAAGGATCCGCGCTATGCAGCGTCCTTGGTCATCGTCCCACTGTTCCCTGTGCTCTTCTTCTTCGGCAGTTCACAAAGTGGCAGCCACGGGCTCTTCATGATCCTGGGGCCGCTCACCGCATTCGTTATGGCGTGGTCCATCTGTGCCGATGTTTCCTACGACAACACAGCCTTTGCGCTCCACCTGGCCGCCGGTGTCCGGGGTGTGGATGACCGCTTGGGGCGCGCCTTGGCCTGCCTGGCGATATCGCTTCCCGTGGTCCTGGTCTTCACTGTGGCGCCGTTGTTCCTCACCGGGGAATGGCAGTGGCTTCCCAATCTTTTGGGCTTGTCTCTCGGAACTCTCTTCACCGGACTGGGCCTGTCCTCTGTGATCTCGGCCCGGTATAACATTGCCGTACCGCTGCCCGGCGACAGCCCGTTCAAGAAGCCACCGGGAAACGTAGCCCAAACGCTCGCCGTGCAGGGAGTCGGAATGGTGGTGCTGGCTCTGCTGTTGGTTCCGGAACTTGCTTTGATGGTTGTCCAGGCCGTTAGCGGCGGTCCGGAAGCAGGATGGATCAACCTGGTGGTCGGTCCACTGCTTGGCGGGATCCTCTTTATCGTCGGCGTTCGACTTGGGGGTAAGTGGCTGGACGCGCGTGGCCCGGAGATGTTCGCCCAGCTCAGTGTCAACCGCTAGTCCCGTAACAAGTGTGATTACCGTGGCCCTATAGGTGGGACATGGGATAACCTCTGTGACAGTAGATGATCCTCAGAAAGAAAGGCCGTGACGATGGAAGTTGTCATTCTCCCTGGCACCAAGCAGATTGGTGCGCTGGCTGCCGATGCCATCGAGGCATTGGTGCGGCGCAAGCCGAATGCTGTGCTGGGCCTCGCCACGGGCTCTTCACCCCTGCCCATCTACGATGAATTGGCGAGCCGCTACGAAGCCGGGGACCTGGACTTCAGCCAGGCCCACGGCTTCGCCCTGGATGAGTACGTTGGCTTGGAGGCCGGGCACCCGGAGTCCTACCGCGAAGTCATCCGACGGGAATTCACCAACCGGGTCAACATCAAGCCCGAAAATGTCCATGGTCCGGACGGCGCTGCTGACGACCTCGAAGCAGCGTGCCAGGCCTACGAGGACGCCATCAAGGCCGTTGGCGGCGTGGACCTCCAGATCCTGGGCGTGGGAACGGATGGGCACATCGGTTTCAACGAACCGGGTTCCTCGCTGGCTTCCCGGACGCGGATCAAAACCCTGATTGAGCAAACCCGCAAGGACAACGCACGCTTCTTTGACAGCATTGACGACGTTCCGCACCATGTGGTGACCCAGGGGCTGGGTACCATCATGGATGCAAAGCATGTGGTGCTTGTGGCGACGGGAGCCCAGAAGGCCCAGGCGGTCCGGGACTTCGTGGAAGGGCCCGTGGCGGCCATCTGCGCCGCGTCCATCCTCCAGATGCACCCCCACGCCACCATCCTGGTGGATGAAGCCGCCGCGTCGTCGCTGAAGCTGGCCGACTACTACCGGCACACCTACGACAACAAGCCGAAGTGGCAGGGTCTGTAGACGGTAAGATGTTTGGCATGACTACGCTTCCTCCGGATCCATTCGAAAACGACCCCATGCGCGAACTTTCCGGAGCCGGAACGTCCACCTCCACCATCGAGCGTGAAGAAACACGCCAGGAAGTGGAACCCGGCGACCGTGAGCGGTTTGCGCACTACGTCCGCAAGGAAAAGATCATGGAATCGGCAATGACCGGCGAACCCGTCATTGCTTTGTGCGGAAAAGTCTGGACCCCGGGCCGGGATCCCCAGAAGTTCCCGGTCTGCCCGGAGTGCAAAGAGATCTATGAGGGCCTCCGCCCCGGCAACGACGGTGGAAACGGCGACGGTCCGGGCAACTCCAAGTAGTGGGTGGGAAGAGAACACAGGCCCCTTCTGAACGACACCGCTGTGCGGTCCGCTTTGGCGTGCCCGAAGACAGTGCCGTAACTGCAACTGCCATCAGGCCGGGGGAGTCAGCATGACAGAAACACTTTTCGGTGGTCCCTCCCTGCCTCCCGCATACCCGGAACGCGCTGCCTGGGGTACGGCCCCCAAGCTGCGTGCCTGGCAGCAGGAGGCACTTGACCTCTACATGACCCGCAACCCGAAGGACTTCCTCGCTGTGGCAACGCCCGGCGCCGGTAAGACCACCTTCGCCCTGCGTATTGCCACCACGCTGCTGGACAGCGGGGTGGTCAACCGCGTCACCATCGTGGCACCAACCGACCACCTCAAAAGGCAGTGGGCTGACGCCGCGGCCAGGGTAGGGATCGCCATCGATCCCAACTTCAAGAACTCCGACGGCCAGCACGGCAGAGGCTTCGTCGGCGTCGCTGTCACCTACGCTCAGGTGGCCAGCAAGCCGATGCTGCACCGGGCCAAGACCGAAGCGGCCCGGACCCTGGTGATCCTTGACGAGATCCACCACGGCGGTGAAGCGCTGTCCTGGGGTGATGGGCTGCGCGAGGCTTTTGATCCTGCTGCCCGCCGCCTCTCCCTGACAGGAACGCCGTTCCGCTCGGACACTTCGCCCATCCCGTTTGTTGAATACGCTGAGGACCGGGACGGGATCCGCAGGTCCAAGGCCGACTACACCTACGGCTATGGCAACGCGCTGCGGGACCATGTAGTCCGGCCTGTGCTGTTCATGGCGTACTCCGGCCAGATGCGGTGGCGCACCAGTGCAGGTGACGAAATGGCGGCCTCCCTGGGCGAAGCCGCCGTGACCAAGGACATCACCTCCCAGGCTTGGCGGACGGCGCTCAATCCCACCGGCGAGTGGATCCCAGCGGTTCTGGCAGCTGCGGACAAGCGCCTCAGCGAGGTGCGTCGGACGGTTCCGGACGCCGGTGGCCTGGTGATCGCTACCGACCACGATGACGCGCGTGCTTACGCCGGCCAGTTGAAGAAAATCACAGGCCAGTCGCCCACGGTGATTCTCTCCGACGACTCAAAAGCCTCCAGCAAAATCGAGGAGTTCTCGGCAGGGGACAAGCGCTGGATGGTGGCCGTGCGCATGGTGTCCGAAGGTGTCGACGTTCCCCGCCTGTCGGTGGGTGTCTATGCCACGTCCACCTCCACTCCCTTGTTCTTTGCCCAGGCTGTAGGCCGTTTTGTCCGTGCGCGCAAAAGGGGAGAAACGGCGTCGGTCTTCCTGCCGTCGGTACCGCCGTTGATGATCCTCGCCAACACCATGGAAGCCGAACGCGACCACGCGCTGGACCGCCCGGAAAAGGACGACGACGGGCTGTTCAGCCCGGAGGAAAACCTGATGGCCGAGGCCAACCGGGAAGACAAAGCTTCTGACGAGCTCACCAAGGGCAAGTTCGAGGCGTTGGACTCCCAGGCCTCCTTTGACCGTGTCCTGTTCGACGGCGGTGAGTTCGGTACCGGGGCTGACATCGGCTCGGACGAGGAACTGGACTTCCTTGGCATTCCCGGCCTTCTGGATGCCGAGCAGGTGGGTACACTGCTCCGGCAGCGACAACACGAGCAGCAGTCCCGCAAGAAACGCCAATCGCCCTTGGCCGCCGCGGCGTCTCCTGCAGTTCCGGACCACCGCATGCTCATGGATCTGCGCAACGAGCTCGCCAAGAACGTTGCCGCGTGGGCTGCCCGTACAGGAACTCCGCACGGGGTGGTCCACACCAAGCTGCGCGAGGTCTGCGGTGGTCCAGCCGTGGCCCAGGCCAATGAGGAGCAACTGCAGGCACGCCTCCGGAAGCTCCAGGATTGGTTCATCGGCCGGAAGTAGCCGGCTCGGATGTCAGCTCATACGCCACAGGGCGCCGCAGTTGCGGCGCCCTGTGGCCTTGTGTGCCTTGTGGCTCAGCCGTGGTCGACCTCGACGCCGGCGGCTTCCAAGTCCTCGAAGACGTCGCTGAGGTCCTCGGAGATCCCGGCCGTGAGATCGGCAATCACGGTGGTGTTGTACCCGGCCTGGACGGCATCCAATGCGGTGGCCTTGACGCAGTAGTCGGTGGCAATGCCTACGATCACCACATCTTCGACATCATGGCTCTGGAGCCAGTCGTCGAGTCCAATCGCGTCCTCATCGATCACTTCGGCTACCGTGGCGCCGGCTTTCAGGTCTCCTGAAGGAACATCGTCTTCCGGCGCAAGGACGCCTTCGAAACCCGAGTAGGCAGCCGTGTACTGTCCCTTGCGGAAGTAGGCCTGGATGTACTCGGGGTCCAGGTCCTCATGAAGCTCGGCACCTTTGGTGCGTGCCCGGCAGTGCGGTGGCCATGAATCCACCATGTCCGGGTTGTCTGAGAAATGGTCGCCCGGCTCAATGTGCCAATCCTGTGTTGCCACGATGTGGTCGAAATGCTGCTGGTTGGCATCAACGTATTCGGTGATGGCGCCGGCAACATCGGCACCTCCCTGGACCGCCAAGGTGCCGCCCTCGCAGAAATCGTTCTGGACATCAACGATGATCAGGGCCCTGGACATCAGTTCTCCTCGTAAACGGTGGGGATGGCGGCCTCGCCGCGCTGCAAACGGTTCACAACAGGGGGTAGCTCGGCCATGGTTGCCGCGTGGCGTTCCTTCGCCCGGACAACACCTTCAGGGCCCGTCCACCCCGGCAGGACCTCGCCGTTCTTGACGAACTGGTGGAGCAGGGGGCGGTCATTGCCGTCATCCTCGGGGCGGTGTCCGATGCCCACCACTTCGTGGGTGGCCCGGCCGCGCTCATTGAGCTTGCGCAGGGCATACTTGCGGCCACCAACACTTGCTTTGTTCTTGGCTGCCTTGGCGACGGAAATGAATTCGCCGGCGTCGTTGGTGCGGCTGACGAGCTTGTAGACCATGCTGGCTGTTGGGGCCCCCGAGCCTGTGACCAGCGATGTCCCCACCCCGTAGGAATCCACGGGCGCGGACTGCAGGGCTGCGATGGCGAACTCGTCAAGGTCAGATGTCACCACGATGCGGGTGTTGACGTTGCCAAGGTCATCGAGCAGCTGGCGGACCCATTGGGCCTGCGCCACGAGGTCGCCGGAGTCCAGGCGTACGGCGCCGAGTTTGTCTCCGGCGAGTTCGACGGCGGTCCGCACCGCCGTTTCGACGTCGTAGGTGTCCACCAACAGGGAAGTCCCAGGGCCGAAGGCTGCGATCTGGGCTTCGAAGGCTTCACGTTCGGTGTCGTGCAGAAGGGTGAAGGAGTGTGCCGCTGTGCCGACCGTCTTGATCCCGTAGCGCCGGCCGGCCTCAAGGTTGGAGGTGCTGGCAAAGCCGGCGATGACAGCGGCGCGTGCTGCCGCCGTCGCCGATTCCTCCTGGGTGCGCCGGGAGCCCATCTCGATGCAAGGACGGCTTCCGGCCGCCGAGGTCATGCGGGACGCTGCCGAAGCTATGGCGCTGTCGTGATTGAGGACAGAGAGGATGAACGTCTCAAGGATGCAGGCCTCAGCGAACGTCGACTCAACAATCAGGATGGGGGAGTTGGGGAAGTAGGCATCCCCTTCTGCGTAGCCCCAGATGTCGCCGCTGAACTTGTAGTCCGCCAGGTAGTCCAGCGTTTCCCTGTTGACCACCTTGTTCTGTTCCAGGAAGGCGAGTTCGGCGTCACCAAACCTGAAGTCCGCGATACCTTCAAGCAGGCGTCCCGTGCCGCCCACCACTCCGTACCGGCGTCCGTCCGGGAGCCGGCGGGCGAAGGCTTCAAACACCGAACGCCGGTGCGCGGCGCCCGAGTGCAGGGCTGCCTGCAGCATGGTCAGTTCGTAGTGGTCTGTGTACAAGGAAGTTGCGGGATGGTCCCACGACGCGGCTCTACTCACGAATTCACTCTAGTGCGAGCCGCCATAGAATGGACAGATGAGCCCTAGCGTTGCGTTTGGCACGGACATCGACGAGCGGACGGAAGCTGCAGAGCAGACGTCCACCGATGTCCTGACAGCCCCCGATGTCCCTTGGAACCTGGTGATCTGGAACGATCCCGTCAACCTGATGAGCTATGTGAGCTACGTTTTCCAGAGCTATTTCGGCTATTCGGAGTCGAAGGCACACAAGTTGATGATGGAGGTCCACAAGAAAGGCCGTTCCGTCGTGGCGTTCGGAAGCAAGGAACAAGTGGAGCAGCACGCTGTGGCCATGCACGGTTTTGGCCTGTGGGCCACTGTGGAGAAGGCCGCAAGCGGCAACGAAACACCCGGAAAGGGCGGCCGCCAGCGTGGCTAAGGCATTCAAATACGGACTCAAAGGCATTACGGGGTTCCTTGAGCCGGCCGAGCGTGACCTCCTGCGCGGTTTGCTGGATGACGTCATCTCGATGCTCGACCCCGAAGTCCGGGAAGATGAAGACCCCCTGGCGGCCCTCATCGGCTTGGATATGGACGTCAAGCAGCCAAGCGACCGGGCCCTGCTGCGGTTGTTGCCGAACGTTTTGAAGGACGACGACGGCGGCTCGCTCGAGTTCCGGCAGCTCACCGAACGCTCTGTCCGGGAGAACAAGATCGGGGCGCTGCGGGCCACGGCATTGGGCTTGGACAGGCAGGATCTGGTCCTGACACCGGAAGAGGCTGCGCGCTGGTCCATGGCGCTCAATGATGTCAGGTTGGTTCTCGCGGAACGCTTGGACATCCGGGATGAGGCGGATGCCGAGCACATTCACAGCATGCAGGACTGGAGCCAGGCCGAAGACGTGGAGAGCTATTTGGCGTTGGTCTACAACTTCACCACGTGGCTTCAGGAGTCCCTGGTCCAGGCAATGATCTCTGCCCGACAGGCGAAATCCTGATCGTGGAGGCCCTGTGCCGCCCCGCCCCTGTGACACATAAGACACGAGGCGGAGGACACACCTGATGGCCGCACCCCCTGGGAAGCCTTATTCTCGAATAATCATGACATCAGCATCGGGTTCACCAAGCGGCGCTCCGGGCAGTGGCGCCCCCATCAGCACGGGGGAGATCGTGGGAACGCGCCCGATCGGTATTTTCGACTCCGGCGTAGGCGGATTGACAGTGGCGCGGGCCATCATCGACCAACTACCCAACGAGTCGATCCTGTATGTAGGCGACACCGCCAACGGCCCGTACGGTCCCCTCCCCATCGCCGAAGTGCGCGCCAATGCCCTCGGCGTGATGGACGAACTGGTGGACTCCGGCGTCAAGCTGCTGACCATAGCCTGCAACTCGGCGTCGGCTGCTGTGCTCCGCGACGCCCGGGAAAGATACACAGCCAGGTACGGGATACCGGTGATCGAGGTCATTCAACCCGCTGTCCGACGTGCCGTTTCCGCGACGCGGTCCGGCAGGATCGGGGTCATTGGAACCTCTGCCACGGTGGGTTCACGGGCCTACGAAGACACCTTTGCCGCAGCCCCGGACCTCACCATCACGTCCGTTGCCTGCCCTGCGTTCGTCAGTTTCGTCGAAGCCGGCGTTACCACCGGCCCTGAACTTTTGGCAGCCGCCAACGAGTACTTGGCCCCGCTCAAGGAGGCCGGTGTGGACACCGTTGTCCTTGGATGCACGCACTATCCACTGCTGACCGGCGTTATTTCCTTCGTCATGGGTGAAGATGTCACTCTGGTCTCCAGCGCCGAAGAAACAGCCAAGGACGTCTACCGGGCGCTGGCCACCCACGGCATCCAGCGGACCGGCGCATCTGCTCCCAGCCACGAATTCATCGCCACAGGTGATGCCGCCCAGTTCGAAACGCTGGCCCGCCGGTTCCTGGGACCTGAAGTGCTGTCCGTGAAGCACGTGGACCATGTGGCAGCGCAGTATCCAACCGGAAGCCTCGCACGGATCACCCCCGAAATGCTCGAAGCAGCAAAATCAGGGGCAGGCCTGGCGCGTCGCTCCTACTTCGTCAACCCCGCCGAAGCCGCCTTGGGGCGTGGCTTGTGAAGCTGACCATCGTGGGGTGTACGGGTTCATTCCCGGGGCCGGGTTCGCCGGCGTCGTGCTATCTGGTGACAGCCCATGACGGCGAACGCGAGTGGAAGATCGTCATGGACCTTGGAAGCGGCGCCCTGGGCGCGATCCAGCGGTATACGGATCTTGAGGACATCGACGCGATTTTCCTCACCCACCTGCACCCGGACCACTGCATGGATCTCTGTGGCCTCCACGTAGCTGTGCGGTGGAAGCCTGGCGGCTGGGGACGCGACCGGATTCCGGTGTGGGGTCCCGCAGCCACTGCGGACCGCATGGCCACCGCCTACGGGCTGGACCTGGACCCAGGGATGCATGAGGAGTTCGACTTCACCAACTGGGCGGAACAGAAGCCCGTGACAGTGGGACCGTTCACCGTTACCCCTTATGGCGTCAACCATCCGGTGGAGGAGTGCTACGCCTTGCGCGTCACCGCGACCGAGCCGGGCAAAGACGGTACGCCGGTAACCCGGGTGCTGACATATTCCGGGGACACCGATTCCTGCCAGGGCTTGGAAGACGCCGCACAGGGGGCAGACCTTTTCCTCTGCGAAGCGGCCTTCGAGGAAGGCCGCGATGACGCCATCAAGGACGTTCACCTTACCGGCAAGCGCGCCGCGGAGGCAGCAGTGAACGCCGGCGCCAAGCGGCTGCTGCTGACCCACATCCCCGTCTGGACTTCCCAGACGAAAGTGATGTCCGAGGCCAAGCCCGTTTTCACGGGGGACGTTGCAGTAGCTGTAGCGGGAGTTCACTACACCATCTAACGGACTCCGGCACGGGCTTGGTGGCCATCGTCGCTAAGCTTGGAGCATGACTTCTGAAGCTACAGCAACACCCGTCATCCGCGCCGACGGCCGGACCCCCGAGCAACTGCGACCCATCAGCATCACCCGTGGCTGGTCCAAGCAGGCAGAGGGCTCGGCATTGATCGAGTTCGGAAACACCAGGGTTCTGTGCACCGCTTCCCTGACTGAGGGTGTGCCCCGCTGGCTCAAGGGCGAGGGCCGCGGCTGGGTAACTGCCGAGTACGCGATGCTTCCCCGCGCGACGAACACCCGCTCGGACCGTGAGTCCGTGAAGGGCAAGATCGGCGGACGCACCCACGAAATTTCGCGCCTCATCGGCCGTTCCCTCCGCTCGATCATCGACACCAAAGCGCTCGGCGAGAACACCATCGTCCTGGACTGCGATGTCCTCCAGGCCGACGGCGGTACGCGCACCGCTGCCATTACCGGTGCCTACGTGGCCCTGGCCGAGGCCATCCGCTTTGCCCGCGAGAACAAGCTCATCGCCCGCAACGCCGAGCCCCTGGTTGACACCATTGCGGCAGTCTCCGTGGGAATCATTGATGGCGTTCCGATGCTTGACCTGCCGTACGTCGAAGACGTCCGGGCGGAGACAGACATGAACGTCGTGGTGACAGGCTCGGGCAAGTTTGTTGAGGTACAGGGCACAGCTGAAGGCGCACCCTTCGACCGTGACGAACTGAACGCCCTGCTGGACCTCGCCCTCCTGGGCACCACCCAGCTCGCTGCCATCCAGCGCGAAACGCTGGCGGAAGCCCCGTGAGCGCCGAAACCGTAGCTGGTGCGCCACTGCTGGTTCTCGCTACCCACAACAAGGGCAAATTGAAGGAGCTCCGCGAACTGCTGCGTGGGCAGGTGCCAGGTCTCGACGTCGACACCCAAGTGGTTGACGCCGCTGCGGCGGGTGCCCCGGACGTTGCGGAAACCGGAGTCACGTTTGCCGAGAACTCGCTCCTCAAAGCACGCGCCGTAGCAGAGGCGACCGGCTTGTTGGCCATTGCCGACGATTCCGGGCTGGCGGTGGATGTTCTGGGCGGCGCACCGGGTATTTTCTCAGCCCGCTGGTCCGGCCGGCATGGCGACGACGAAGCAAACCTGAACCTGCTGCTGGCCCAGCTTTCCGATGTGCCGGACGGCTTCCGCGGGGCAGCCTTCGTGTGTGCCGCGGCCTTGGCGGTACCGGGACCTGATGGCGTTGCCCACGAGACCGTGGAGTACGGCCAACTTGAAGGAACGCTTCTGCGTGAGCCCCGGGGTGAAGGTGGTTTCGGCTACGACCCCGTGCTGCAGCCGGCTGGGATGGACCGCAGCTGTGCGGAGTTGAGTTCCGAGGAGAAGAACGCCATCAGCCACCGCGGACAAGCGTTCAGGGCTTTGCTCCCGGCCATCGTTTCGGCGCTATCCGGGAACGGTTCAGGTCAGTCCTAGCCCGGCAGGCAACGACAAAGGAAAAGGCACCCCCGCACAGCGGGGGTGCCTTTTAGCTTCGGTACTTCCTAGCGTTCTCCGTGTTTTCCGGTTTCGTGTTCGTCGATGAATTCCTCCACAGGGTCGGTGCCTTCGGCTGCGGCCTTCCGCTTCGCCACGAAACCTCGGGCGACCTCGACCAGAATCGGAATGACGGAGATCAGGACGATCACGATGAAGATGATGTCGATGTTCTTGCCCACCCACTCAAACTGGCCGAGCCAGGCACCCAGAAGGGTGACGCCGCCGCCCCACAGGACAGCGCCGATGACGTTGTAGAGGAAGAACTTGCGCTTGTCCATCTGTGCAACACCGACGATCACCGGCACGAACGTGCGGATAATCGGAACGAAGCGCGCCAGGATCAGCGCCTTGCCGCCATGCTTCTCGAAGAAGGCGTGCGCGCTTTCGACGTTTTCCCGCTTGAAGAGGCGGGAATCGGGCTTGTTGAAGATCGCAGGTCCGGCCTTGGACCCGATAAGGTAGCCGGTCTGGTTACCCAGGATGGCCGCGACGATGATCAGGCCGCACATGGCCCACAAGTTGAACTCAATGGCCCCCGTGGAGACCAGCAGCCCGGCAGTAAAGAGCATCGAGTCGCCAGGCAGGAAGAACCCCACCAGCAACCCGGTCTCTGCGAAGACGATGGCGCACACCAGGAGGACCACCCACGGTCCCAGCGGTGAGTCGCGGAGGAAGACATCGGGGTTCAGCCAGTCCGGCAGGAACGACGCCATGGCCGGCTGCACGGGGCCTGCGCCGCCGAAAGTGGATACGGCAAGGTCGCTCATCGCAGAAAAGATCACCCAACAAGCCTACTGGACCGCCGCCGTCGTAAATCCTATGCCGGGCTCTTGACTGAAGTAATAGAGGTTATATGGTTAGTTACATGAGTAATGAACCAATAAGGCGGTGGTGCTCATGATCGATGACAGCAAGCCGATCTTCATGCAGATCGCTGAACTCATAGAGAACGGAATAGTCGAGGGCACCATGGCCGAAGAGTCGCAAGTTCCTTCCACTAACGAGTTCGCAGCCTTCCATCGCATCAACCCGGCAACTGCCGCCAAGGGCGTCAACGTGCTGGTGGATTCAGGAATTCTCTACAAACGCAGGGGGATAGGCATGTTCGTCGCCACAGGGGCCCGCGCCCAGGTCATCGCGCGCCGCACCGAGGAATTCTTCGAACAGTATGTCAAGCCGCTGACTCTGGAGGCCCGGAAGCTGGGTATCTCGGCGGAGCAGCTGAACACCATGATCGAACGCAGTTCCGCACTCGCGCCGGAGTCCGGAACAGACAAGGAAAGGAGCGCGGCCCTGTGAACGACACCATCGTCGAGGCCCGTACCCTGTTCAAGCATTACAAAGACCTCACCGCGCTGGACAACGTCAACCTGAGCCTGTCGGCCAACCGCATCTACGGCCTGCTTGGACGTAACGGCGCAGGCAAGACGACATTGATGTCCATCCTCACCGCGCAAGCTTTCGCCTGCTCGGGCGAGGCCCTCGTCTTCGGTGCCAGCGCCTACGAGAATGAGTCGGTGCTGTCCCGGATGTGTTTCATCCGTGAATCCCAGAAGTATCCGGATGACTTCCAGCCGCAGCACGCCTTCCGGTCCGCCGCGCTCTTTTACAAGAACTGGGACCAAGGGTTCGCGGACCGGCTGGCAGGAGACTTCCAGCTTCCCGTCAAACGACGGATCAAGAAACTCTCCCGAGGCCAGTTGTCCGCCGTCGGAGTCATCATCGGCCTCGCGTCACGGGCGGAACTGACGTTCTTCGATGAGCCGTATCTGGGTCTCGACGCCGTGGCCCGCCAGCTGTTCTACGACCGTCTTGTGGAGGACTATGCCGAGCACCCGCGAACCATCATCCTCTCCTCGCACCTGATCGATGAGGTTGCCAACCTTCTGGAGCACGTGGTGGTCATTGATCGCGGCCGGATCATCATGGACGCGGATGCGGAGGACATCCGGGGTTCGGCGGTAACCGTTTCCGGTTCCGCCGACAAGGTGGACACCTTCCTGGCGGGCCGCAGGATCCTGCATCGGGAAACGCTTGGTTCGCTGGCCTCGGTGACGGTGGACGAGGTACTCACCGGCAGGGAGCGGTCCGAGGCCCAGGAGCTGGGACTCGAATTGTCGCCCGTGTCCCTTCAGCAGTTGGTGGTCCGCAAGACCATGGCCGGGTCGGGCGCCATTGGAACTGGCAGTGCGGACGTCGCCGATGACACGATGGAGGCAAGGCGATGAGCAGAACGGTAGCAGTTGCCCGGATGCAACTGATCAACAAGTGGACTTATATCGGGTGGCCTTTGACCATCCTGGCGGCATCCTTCCTGATGTCGCTCGCGATTTTCGCGCTCATCCCCGTCAACGAGGGCAAATATGGCGGCGGAAGCCAGGCGCCCATGTGGTACTTCCTGATTCTGGGAATCCAAAGCATGACTCTGGTATTCCCGTTTTCGCAGGGCCTGAGCATCAGCCGCAAAGCCTTCTACCTTGGCACGCTGGGACTGTTCTCCCTGATTGCCCTGGGCATGACGGCGCTCTATTTGCTGGGCGGTGCAATCGAAGGAGCCACTAACGGTTGGGGCGTATACGGCTACTACTTCAAGGTCCCCTGGGTAACGGATGGCCCGTGGTATTCGACTGCTTCATTCTTCTTCGTGGTGATGATGTTCATGTTCATCATCGGATTCTGGTTCGCCACGATCTTCAAGCGCTGGGGCACCAGCGGAACGTTGGTCTCGACCCTCGGAACAGGCATTGTCCTGATTGGTCTTGCTGCCTTGGTGACGCTGCTGGACTGGTGGGGTGCGGTGGGAAGCTGGGCCGCCCTGCAAACGCCCCTCAGCATCAGCGGGTGGATGGCTTTGCTCTGCGTGGTGCTCGCGGCCGGCTCCTATGCAACGTTGCGACGGGCAACGCCGTGATATCGGAAATGTAGCGTTGCCCACAATGCAGGCCGGAAGGGCCGCCCCGCCGTCGAAATCGGCCAGGCGCGGCCCTTCCCGGCTGTAATCTTGTGCAGTGGCATTGGACTTTACGGCGATCGACTTTGAAACAGCCAACGGCTTCAGGGGCTCCCCGTGCTCCGTGGGGCTGAGCAAGGTCCGCGGGGGAGTCGTCGTGGAGGAAGCCTCGTGGCTTATGCGTCCGCCGAAGAACCACGATCACTTTGAGTTCCACAACACCCGCATTCACGGGATCCGGGCTGAGGACGTCGCTGGACAGCCCCGGTTTGGGGAGATTTTCCCGGAAATCGGCGCCTTCATCGGCGACGACATCCTCGCAGCACACAACGCCGCGTTTGATCTTGGCGTCATCAGGTCCGGTTTGGAAGTCTCAGGGCTTCCCGGTCCGGCCTATGACTACGTCTGTACCGTGATGTTGTCCCGGCGCTGCTATTCGCTGGTGTCCAACTCGCTACCTTATGCCGCCGAGGAAGCGGGCGTGCCGCTGGTGAACCACCACGATGCGGCGGAGGATGCCCGTGCCTGTGCCGGAATCCTGGTGGACATCGCTCGGCGGAACAACGCCAACAGCATCGCCGAACTCTATCTGTCCCTAGGCCTGAGCCTGCCCAATCAGCCGGCATTTGATCCCGCTCACGGGTTGTCGAAGGCCACCATGTCCGCCCTCGCTGCCCGGACCGGCAGCGCGTTCACAACGGGCTCTGCACGGATTGCGGAAGCCCCGGGCTGGTCGGCGTGGCCCGAAGAAGGCCCCAACCCCTTGCCGAACCCGGCTGCCGAGCCCGGACATCCGCTCTTTGGACAGACTGTAGTGTTCACGGGCGATCTCGCCATCACCCGGCCTGAGGCGAAATCGCGGGCCGCTGACATGGGAGCCCGTCCCGAAAGCCGCGTTACGGCACGGACCACTGTTTTGATCGTTGGCGACGGATTCGTCGCAGGCGACCTTCGCGCCGGACGGCTCACAGGCAAAGCAAAGCGCGTTCTGGAGCTGCACGCCAAGGGCCAGCAGATCGAAGTGGTGTCAGAGGGCGAGTTCCTGCAAATGGTCGGCGGCGCTTAGGGGCGCCCCGGAACGCTCCGTCACATCCCCCGGGTTGGGTGGGAACGTCAGGAGGCGGCGCGATACCGGATCGAAGGTTGGCAGATCTGCTACCGGCCGGCTGAGCGAGCGCTTGGTTCAAGCGGGTGGGATGTGATTGACGGTTGGGGGAAAGGACGGGGGAAGTGGGAGAGCGTTGGGGTCATAGTCCGCAACAATGCTTTCGGCAGCCGGGGCGACGCTCCTAGCCTAGGGGCATGACAAAGCCAACCCTTCCTGTAACGCCAGTGCGCCAGACGGGGGCGCGCGTGAATAGCGGGATTGATTGGCGGGCTGTCTTCGCGTTCCCCAACCCCGTCAACGAGTATGCCGCCCGTATCACGGCCGGCCTGGTGGTGCTGCTGGCTGTCGCGACCCTTCTGACGGGCTGGGGTTGGGGCCTGGTGGTCCTGGCGGTTGGATTCTGGCTCCGCGTGCTGTTTGGTCCGCGCATTTCGCCGTTTGCCCTGCTGTCGGTCAAAGTCCTGGCGCCCCGCATTGGACACGTCAAGCTCGTTGCCGGTCCTCCCAAGCGTTTCGCCCAAGGGATGGGGGCCGCAATGACGAGCGCCGCCGTCGTGCTGTATTTCACCGGCTTCCAGCCGGCTGCCTGGGCTGTGCTGGCCTTGCTGATCGTCGCTGCATCGCTGGAGTCTTTCGTCGGCTACTGCCTTGGCTGCGCGATCTTTGGCCTCCTGCAACGACGCGGACTGATTCCCGAGGACATCTGCGAGGCCTGCAACAACATCACGCTTCGCCGCTCGTAGGGACCCTCAGCCCGCAGTGACGGCAATCAGCCGGTCCGCCATACCGCGGATCACGTCGGGTGCTTCCAGCGCGGCGAGCCAGTCCGTGGGAAGGCACTCCTCACCGTAGTAGGCTCCCAGGATGTTTCCGGCGATGGATCCGGTGGAGTCGCTGTCACCGCTGTGGTTGATGGCAACTGCAATCGCCCTGCGGAAATGCTCCGCAGGGTCAGCGTCCGTGGTGGACAGGACAGCGTAAAGGGCGACGGCGAGGGCTTCTTCGGCTACCCACCCTTCACCCAGCGTCGTGATGAGTTCCTCGGGGTCCAGCCGGGCGGGCTGAAGTGACAACTGCAAAGCCACCTGCAACCGCTCACGAAGTTCGGGCGCCTGCGTGGCGGCACCTTCGATGTAGGCCAGCGCCTCCTGCGCTGCCTCGCGGATGCTCCTTCCCGCGACGATGTTGTGGATCAGCAGGCTGAATGCCGCGGCGCTCAGTCGCGCCGAGGGATGACCGTGCGTCAGTGAAGCCGCATCCGAGCTGAGCTTGTAGACCGCATCCGGTGAAATGTGGGGGATCAGTCCGAACGGCGCTGAGCGCATGACCGTGCCGCACCCTTTGGAGTCGGGGTTGACCGGACGCGCCACTGTTCCCATCTCGCCCGAAGCGAGCCCGCTCAGGCAGGCATTGCCTGGTGCCCGCCGGTGCCGGAGTACGTCCTGGGCGTCGATCCACCGGGGCTGCGGGACGGGCGCAGCGGAGGAAACTTCCGCGTCCTGCGTAGCAAGCCACCGCAGGTAGGCGAGCCAGAGGCAGGCGGTTTCATCGGCGGCTACTCCGTCGTTTGCCCATTCAAGCGCCTCCACCAGGCCATCCACCGTATAGAGCGTCATCTGGGTATCGTCCGAAAAGTGGCTGTCGCCGTCGAGCTGTCCAAATGAGGTCAGACCCTCTGATCCGTAGTGCGCGCGGATTGCGGCAATGGAGTCGAACTCCACGGCATAACCCAGGGAATCGCCCAGGGCGCCACCCAGCAGGGAGCCGTAGACGCGGGAGGTGAAGGAAGGCGCGGCAGGGGAGGTAGCTTCAGCACTCATGCCAGTAACTTACCGTGCCCAGGACGCCCCCGCTGATATGGTGGGGAAGCTGTCCGTCGCTGAGAAACCTGGAGAGACATCGTGCGTGAACCTGCTTGGCGACAAACGGGCAAGACTCCTGACTACCGGTTTTCGCTGGCCAACGAACGTACCTTCCTGGCCTGGATCCGCACCTCGCTTGCCTTGCTTGCCGGCGCGGTCGCCGTCGATCAGTTGGCGCCGAATATCGCTCCGACGCCGGTCCGCCTGGTTTTGTGCGTGTTGCTCGCCCTCGTGGGGGCCGGCCTTGCGGCCCTGTCCTACCGCAGATGGGGACGTATGGAAGCAGCCATGCGCAACGACGAGGCCCTGCCGTTCTCCCGCGTGATGTTGTTCATGACCATCGTTGTGGCTGTGGCGGCTTTCGCCTTCGCGGTGCTGATCCTGGTGGCCCGGTGAGCGGGAAAGACCTGTGACCAGCCCTGGTCCGGAAGCCGCCCGGGATCCCGGGCTGCAGCCGGAACGAACCACTCTGGCGTGGCGCAGAACCTTGATCTCCCTGGTGGTGGTGGATCTGTTCATTTGGCGCAGCTGGCTGACATCCGAGCCATCGTCGGTCAGTACCATCAACGGCCTGCCGGGGCTCGACTATCAAGGAATCTGCGCCCTCATGGCCGCCGCAGCCACGGTTGTTCTCGCTTCCGTTGTCTGGGTCCGGTCGAGGCAGCTGCAGGCCGGGATCGCAGCGTCCTCGGCGAGGCTGATTCTGGCAAGCACGCTGGCCGTCCTGGGACTGGGCGCAGCCGCGATCGCGGCCATCGCGTTGGGCGGATAAGCTCAAGGGTAGGTTCGCGTCCTTAGCCCTGTCCCAGCACCTTCAGCCTTAACCCAGCAACTGTCCAGATTCGGCTGGCAAAATGCTCAAGGATCCCGGGCGCGTTCACACCGCGCGCAGAGCGAACCTCCCTGCTTGGGCACCCGTACACCTACCACCCCGATCGTAAGGACCCGTTCCCCATGACCTCTTCTGTTCAGGCCGCTACCGACCCCCAGCCGGGACTCCTGGCCAGGTTGGGGACCGAAGCCTTGGGATCGTTTTTCGTTGTGCTCGTGGCGGTGGGCGTTTCGATTTTCTCGAACCCTTCCGGTGCGCCGCTGCCTGCCGCTTTGGCGACCGGCCTGGCAGTTACCGTGTCCATGGTGGCCTTCGGCTACATCTCCGGTGGCCACTTCAACCCGGTGATCACTTTGGGCAACCTCATTGCCGGTCGCATCCGGGCTGTGGCCGCGGTAGCGTACATCGCAGCACAGATCGTTGGCAGCGTCATTGGCGCCGCCCTGGTCTACATCGTGGTCACCATGGTGCCCGTACTCACGGATGCGCGGGCCGCGTTCGGATCCACCGCAGCCGGCTACGGCGAGCACGCAGCGGCACAAACCCAGCTGGCCGGCGTGTTGTTGGTGGAAGTAGTTGGTTCTGCCCTTCTTGTGGCCGTGTTCCTCGGCGCCACGGCCGGGCGCCGGGCTCTTCCGTCCTTGGCCCCGTTCGCAGTGGGCCTTTCGGTAGCCGTGCTGCTGCAGCTCGGCCAGGTTCTTGGCAACCTCCCGTTCAACCCCGCACGCGCAACCGCCCAGGCATTCTTCAGCCCCTCGTGGGCACTCGACGGCCTGTGGCTGTTCTGGGTGGCTCCGCTCATGGGCGCGGTGCTGGCGGGGCTGGCTTTCCGTGGCTTCCAGGGCTTGTCCGCTGGCTCTGACGCAGCTGCCGAACCCCAGTCCGGTTCTGACGCCATCAATGACGACTTCGACGCCGGCACTGCTGAGGAGGCGTCGGACTCCGAAACGGACGCCGCTCCGCAGCCGCTTCCAAGCAAGCCGGCACACGATGACGCCCGGGACTTTTTCGACGGCAAGAAAGGCTAGCGAACCTTAAGGGACGACGGCGGACGGCTTGTCTGCGCTTTTTTGTCGGTGCCCGCGGTTAGTTTGGAAATATGCGGTT
Source organism: Paenarthrobacter sp. NPDC057981 (assembly GCF_042886835.1). Lineage (NCBI taxonomy): Bacteria > Bacillati > Actinomycetota > Actinomycetes > Micrococcales > Micrococcaceae > Paenarthrobacter > Paenarthrobacter sp. NPDC057981. Next base: position 64,475 of record NZ_JBHVQI010000015.1, on the reverse strand, counting down.
ACTCCATACATCGGATTGGCATTTGGGCCGGTCATTCCACGGTGTAGGCATGCTGGAAGCCCAGCGCAGCTTCGTGGACCAGCTCGTGGCTTTTGTCCAGGCCCAATCAGTGGACGTGGTGTTGATTGCCGGAGACGTCTACGACCGCGCGCTGCCCGGTCTGGACGTAGTGAAGCTGCTCGATGACGCCTTGGTCCGTCTGACCCAGGCTGGCGCGGCCGTCGTTGCGACCAGCGGCAATCACGATTCCGCCATCAGGTTGGGCTTTGCGTCCCGGCTCCTGGAACGCGGCGGAGTCCATGTCCGGACACGCGTGGAGGAATTGGACCTGCCGGTCCTCTTACCGCTGGACCCGGGAGGGGATACATCCGCAGAGGTCGCCATTTACGGAATCCCCTACCTTGAGCCCCGACTGGTGGCCGAACGCCTGGGCGTCGGTAACGCCAACCATTTCGATGTCACGAAGGAGGCGACTGAACGGATCCGGCGCGACGTTGAGCGCCGCCGCGAATCCGGCCCCGTCCACCCGGTTGTCCTGGCGCATACGTTCGCCAGCGGAGGCATCACCTCCGAAAGCGAGCGGGATATCAGCATTGGCGGCCTGGGGGCGGTACCGCTGGACCTGTTTGAAGGCTTCACGTACACGGCACTGGGCCACCTTCATGGGCGTCAGGAGCTGGCACCCAACGTCCGATACTCAGGTTCTCCGTTGGCCTACTCCTTCTCCGAGGCCAAGCACCACAAGGGCGCGTGGTTGCTGGAGATTGGAACCGACGGAGCCGCCAGTGTTGAGGAAGTCCTCTGGGAGCCGCCCAAAGCGCTCGCGGTCCTGAGGGGAAAACTGGATCATTTGTTGGCCTCGCAGGAGTACGCCTGGGCAGAGAACGCCTACTGCCAGGTCACCCTGACGGATGCGGAACGTCCAGCCCAGGCCATGGAGAAGTTGCGTACGCGCTTTCCCGAAACACTGGTTCTTGCCTTTGACCCGGAAGGCGCCGAATCCAAGCCGCAGACAAGTTACAGCAACCGCCTCGCAGAGGCCGAAAACGATCTGGATGTTTGTTGCGGCTTCCTCGAACATGTCCGGGATCGGGGCCCCGCTGAGTCCGAGGTAGTTGCCCTTCGCGAAGCCCTTGAGGCTGTCCGTCTGGAGGAAGCGGAACTATGAGGATCCATCGGCTGGACATTGAAGCGTTCGGTCCCTTTGCCACCCCGCAGCGCATCGATTTTGACCTGTTGAGTGCCCAGGGGCTGTTCCTTCTCAACGGCGCGACCGGTGCAGGCAAAACGAGCATCCTGGACGCGATCTGCTTCGCCCTCTACGGCTCGGTGCCCGGGGCCAGGCAGGAAGGCAAACGGCTGCGCAGTGATCATGCCCTTCCCGGCGCCGAGCCTCGCGTGGTCTGCGAATTTTCCGCGCGCGGCAGGCGTTTTGAGGTGACTCGGTCCCCGGCATGGGATCGACCCAGCGCCCGTGGTCGCAAGGGCTTCACCACGCAGCAAGCCAAGACGCTCTTGCGGGAGAAAGTGGCTGGGCATTGGGAAGAAAAATCATCCAGGAACGACGAAGTCGGCGCTGAGCTTTCCGATGTCCTTGGTATGGACAGGGACCAATTCACCCGGGTAGTCATGCTGCCGCAGGGCGACTTCGCCGCATTCCTGAGATCCAAGGCGGGTGACCGCTTGGACCTCCTTCAGAAACTCTTCGGTACCCAGCGCTTCGAGGCCGTCGAGCAGGAACTCGCCCGTCAGGCCGCAGACGCTGCCAAGGCCGTGGAGGAGAATGCCTCAGAGCTCAAAATGCTCCTGGACAAGGCAGCTTCCGAGCTGGATCAGCTTGGGCTGGAGGAAGCCGGGGTTGACGGCGAAGACACTCCCACCAGTGCCGCTCCCGATCCCGGCCTGTGGCTCGCTGAAGTCCAGGCACAGGTGGACGACGAAGTGAAACGGCGGCAGGAAGAAGCCGCAGTGGCTGATTCCCTGGTTACCCGTATGAGCGGCGAACTCCGCGCGGAGCAGGAGAAAACGCAACGGCACGAACGGCTGCGCTCAGCGACCCAAAGAAAAGTTCTCCTTGAACTGGCCGCCCCGCGCGCCCTGGAGAACAAGGAACTGCTCGGAAAGCACCGCCGCGCTGCTGTCCTGAGCGGACAACTGGACGCCGTCGATGCTGCCGAACGCAAATACACGTCTGCGGAGACCCGGATGCAACAGCTCCGGGAGAAGTTGTCAGCATCGGGCCTAAATTCGGAGAACCCTGCTTCCGCACTGGAGAGTGTCAAGGCCTCCATGGCCGTCATTGAAGCGAGAGTTCCCGATGAGCAACGCCTCGAGCAAGTTGCCCTGAGGCTCGACGCAGAGCGCAAGGAAGTCGCCCGTCAGCGGGCTGCGGCCGAGTCCGTCGCTGCTGCCCTGACGCAACTGCGCGACGAAGCCACACAGCTTGAAACCCGCATGGAACCCTTGGTGTCCGTTGCCGCCGACGTAGCGGCGGCGGAACGCGAGGCGACAGCAGCGGCCGAACTGGTGGCCGTCGTCTCCCGCCACACAGTGGCCGCGGCTGAGCTGGAGGACCTCACTGAAAGGCACCTCCAGGCCCGGGTCGCCGCCCAGGATTTCAAAGAGCAGTGGCTTGACGTGCGGGAACAGCGGCTCGCCAATGCGGCCGGCGAACTGGCCGCAGCGTTGGAAAGCGGAGAACCGTGCGCCGTCTGCGGAAGCACGGAGCACCCGAATCCTGCGTCGGCTGTCCGCACTGCTCTTTCCCTTGCCCAGGAAGAGGAAGAAGCAAAGGCCCGTTTGGAAGCCAGCGAGGAAACGTTGGGGAAGCTGGGAGAAAAGCTCTCTGCGGCTGCCCAAACGGTTGCCGGGCTTCAAGCACAAGGCGGAGCAACGGAGCCGGCCGAGGCGGACGATCGTTTGTCCAAGGCTGAGGCCGCTGCCTCTGCCGCCCAGCGGGCCGCCACTCTGCTGGAGGAACTGAAGGCCCGCCAAGATCGCATCACCCAGCGGCTTCTCACTGCGCAACAGGAACAAGCAGAGTGCTTGCAGGCCGAAGGGCAGGCATCATCGACCGTACTGCTGCTTCAGGAGCAACATGAAGTCCTCGAGGCTGGGCTTTCGACGCTGCGGTCCGGTTACCGCAGCTTGCGCGCTCGCTTGGACGCTGTGTCGGCGGATTGCGCGCTGCTTCAGGAAGCCACAGATGCCGGATCCGAACTAACCCGTGCCACAGAAGCCAGGCTCGACGCAGTGGAGTCGTTGAAGAAAGCGCTCTTGGCAGCGGGGTTCTCGTCTGCCGACGAAGCCCGCCACGACATCCTCCCAGCCGCCGACGTGGTGGGTCTTGAGAAGGACATTTCAGATTTCGACGCCGAAACCGCCCGGCTGGATGAGCTGTTTGCCAACGAGGACATCGTCCTGGCAGCCAAAGAAATAAGTATCGGCGAGCTTCCCCTGCCCGCAGCTGAACTCGACCAGGCGCAACGTAGGGCCTCAGTCGCGGCCGGGGATTCCCAGGCTGCGGCTCTGGCAGCTGGCCTTGCGGCCAAGTCGGCCGAAACCATCCGCCGATTGCGTACCACCTATGAGGCGCTCGCCGAAGCCGGGAATGAACCCCGGATGCGCGCCCTGATGTTGGCCGGCCTCGCCGACACTGCCCGGGGTTCGGGAGATAACGGTTACCGGATGAGCTTGAATACCTACGTCCTGGCTGCACGACTCGAGCAAGTCGCCCTCGCGGCCTCCGAACGTCTGGTATCCATGAGCGGTGGCCGCTACACGCTGCAGCACACAGATGCCAAAGCTGCCCGGGGTGCGAAGTCAGGCCTGGGGCTGGAAGTCGTGGATGAATGGACCGGTCAGCGTCGTGACACCTCCACCCTCTCCGGAGGGGAGTCCTTCATGGCCTCGTTGGCGTTGGCGCTGGGATTGGCGGACGTGGTGCAGCAGGAGGCCGGTGGCGTGGACATCGAGACCCTGTTCGTGGACGAAGGTTTCGGTAGCCTCGACGAGCAGGCGCTGGAACAGGTGATGGACGCCTTGGAGGGACTGCGCGACGGCGGCAGGGTGGTTGGCCTGGTCAGCCACGTTGCGGAGATGAAGCAGCGCATCACCTCCCAGCTTCAGGTGGTCAAGGGGCGCAACGGTTCCAGCATACGGTTCGCGGAAGCTGTTCCGGTCTGAGCCTCATCCGATAGACTTGTTCCGTTACACCGGGTCTCGCGCATCGGGAGGAGGGACGATGCGCACACTTTAGCGAACCCGGATTAATGGAAAAATCTACAGTGGCCACCCAGCCCGATTCACACGTGGCTCCCCGTCCCTCCCGCTTGCCAGGCCGATTTGCCCGGCTCCCCGAACTGGCCGGACCTGGATTCCTGCCGTTGGGGCTGTTTGCCCGCCTGCCACTTGCCATGCTGACCGTGGGCACCCTGACCCTTGTCACGGCAGTAAGTCACTCCTATGCCATCGGTGGCACGGCCGCCGGAGCTGTCGGCATCGGATCGGCTCTTGGAGCGCCGGTCCTTGGTTCCCTGGCTGACCGCGCCGGGCAGCGGATTGTGCTTCTTGTCGCAGCAGTGGTCAACACCCTCGCCGTCGCCGCTCTCTTGACCACCGCCTATCTCACCCCGGTCTACGGCTCGGCGTCTGATGCCGTGGGAGTTCTCATCGCTGCCTTCCTGGCCGGTGCCAGCTGCCCGCAGGTGGGCCCCATGGCCCGTGTCCGGTGGATGGCGTTGACTACCAGAAACCTTTCGCATGCCTCGAGCGGTGGCAGCAAGAGCGTGGCCTCCAACAGGGCCGATCTGGACACGGCACTGTCCTACGAGGGCACCGCTGATGAAATCACCTTTGTCTTGGGTCCGGCTTTGGTGGGTTTGCTCGCAAGCCTCGTGGCGCCGTGGTTGCCGCTCGCCTTGGCGGCCGTCATGACCATTGCACTGGTTCCGGCCTTTGCAGTGCACCCCAGCCAGCTGGCCGTGGTGCCGGCACCGCGGGTGCCGGGTGCCGGCGTGGAAAGTTCCGCAGAACAGACAACAGCAGCAACGCGCCGCAACCGCTGGTCCGGGGCCGTGGTGGCGGTACCCGTAGTGGCGATGGTTTGCATGGGCACCTTTTTTGGTGCCACCCAGAATGCGCTCAGCGCCTACTCCGCCCAGTACGCGACGGCCGAGATCGCCGGACTCCTTTATGCAGTGATGGGCCTTAGCTCAGCTGTCGCGGCCTTGTCCGTGGCCTTCTGGCCACAGCGCTTCAGCCTGGCGTCACGATGGGTTGCCGCCGCGCTGGCCATGACGGGCCTGTCAGTGCTGCTGTTCCTCCCGTCCGGCATCTGGCCGATGGTCTTCGTTCTGCTGCTCCTCGGAATCCCGGTGGGGCCGGTGATGGTCACGGTTTTCAGCATCGGCGGTGTGGTGGCGCCTGTCGGTCGAATGGCGACGGTTATGACAGCACTGGCCAGCGGGATCGTGGCGGGCACCGCACTGGGGTCCTACCTGGCGGGCCAACTCGCTCAGACCCAAGGGGCAGGAGCGGCCTTCTCGGTATCCATGGGCGCAGCCGGTGGTCTTCTGCTGCTGGGCGCCATCACCTGGCTGGTCATGAAGGGCCGGCCCCAGGCGTAGCCGCACTCACCAACCGGGAAGTCCACTGAAGTTAAGCGCTGTTCCGGTAGCCGGTGGGGGAGTTGCCGAACGCTGCGCGGAAGATCCTGCTGAAATGGGCGGCATCAGTGAAGCCCCAACGTGCGGCGATGGCGGTGACGGGACGGTCCGCCAGCACCGGGTCCCTCAGGTCGCGCCGGCACCGTTCAAGGCGCCGCTGCCGGATGGACGATGCCACGGTGGTCCCTATTTCCTGGAAGAGGTCGTGCAGGTGCCGCGTGGAGATGTAGTGTGCAGCGGCGATGGTCCCCGGGGAGAGTTCGGGATCGCCGAGGTTGGCTTCGATGTAGTCGTGGATACGGCCCAGCAGCAAAAGATGTGGGTCACGCCCTGTTTCGATGAGCTGGTCGAGTTCGCCGTTGAAAAGGGTGGTAACCAGGTCCAGGGCGTTATGAACCAGTCGCAGGCCATTGGTTCCGGACAGGGCTTCAAGGTTGTCAGCGAGCTTCACCAGGAACGGGCTGATGAGTTCACCCAGGCCTTGATCGCCCGGTATCCGAAGCGCCGTAACGTGTCCCATGGCCTCTGCCGGTAAGTCCAGCAGCACGTGGGGGAACATCAGCACCAGTGTGCGGAAGTCGTCGTCGAAGGTTAGCTGGTAGGGGCGGGATGTGTCGTAGATGGACAGATCGCCCGGGCGAAGCACCGCCTCCCGTTCGTCCTGGACCAGTCGGCCCGATCCCGCCAGTTGGATGCTGAGCTTGAAGAAGCGGCCCGCGGATCCGGCGATCAACTCCGGAGTGCGCAGGACAGTATGCGGTCCGGCGGTAACTTCCACCACGGAGATCTGGCCCAGCACGCGGGCACGCATGACGCCGTGGAAGGACAAGTCCCTGGGGCCGGTTGCCGCCAACGGTACGAAGGACGCAGAGATGGCCCGGCTCCATTCCTGGAACGACTCCGCGACGATGGTTTGAACGGTTGCGGGGTCCGTGTGAGCTGTGACGGTCATCGGACTCCCTTCGTGAGCTTGCCCACGATTCTACACCGGTCGTCCCTGTCGGAAACGGCGTGCGTGCTCTGACAACTACCCTGCCGTGTGAGACAAGTCACGCAGTGTTCCGGCGGTGGAAGATTGCGGAAACACTACGTGCCGCGCCCTTCTCCCGCGGCACCGAGGCAGGAGCAGGAGCACACTATGAGCGTGGACAACCCCGTCAAAGGCAGGACCACCGGCACCGTCAGCACCAAGCGGCGGCTGGGCGTACCGGCTGTGACCTTCATGATTATCGCGGCCTCTGCGCCGCTGACCGTTCTGGCTGGGGGAGTCACCACCACTTTCGGCGTAACGGGAGTGACCGGTGTGCCGTTGTCCTTCCTGGTGTTGGGTGCCATCCTGGCGCTGTTCGCCGTCGGTTATGCGGCGATGAGCCGGTACGTCACCAACGCGGGCGCCTTCTACGCCTACATCGCCCAAGGTATTTCGCGGCCGGCCGGTGTCGGGGCTTCGTTGATAGCCCTGATGGCGTACAACCTGATGCAGGTAGGCATCTACGGCTTGTTTGGCTTCACGGTTTCGTCGCTGTTGTCGGCGCGGCTTGGCATTAGCGTGCCGTGGTGGATCCCGGTGCTGGTGTGCATCGCGATCGTGGGATGGCTAGGGGTTAACAGGGTGGATCTGTCCGCGAAGGTCCTTGGTGTCCTGGTGGCCCTGGAGTTCCTGGTGGTCATCGTTTACGACGTCATGAGCCTGGCGGTGGCTCCCGAAGGTGTCAGCGCGGCGACCTTCAGCCCGGAAACTCTGTTCGTTCCAGGGGTTGGGGCGGTCCTGTCCTTCGGCATTGCCGCCTTCATGGGATTTGAATCCGCCGGAATTTACGGCGAAGAGTCCAAGGACCCGCAACGCACCGTCGCCCGGGCCACCTTTGCGGCGGTGGGCATCATCGCTGTTTTCTATGCTGTTTCAGCCTGGGCCATGACTGTGGGAACCGGCCCCTCCGCGGTGGTCGAGACCGCTGCCACCAGTGGCCCGGACATGATTTTCGCCTTCCTCGGCGAACACGGTGGGTTGCTCCTGAGCGACATCGCGCAACTCCTGTTTGTCACCAGCCTTTTTGCGGCCCTCGTGAGCTTCCATAACGCGGTGGCGCGGTACTTCTTCTCCCTTGGCCGCGAACGGGTCCTTCCGGGAGCGCTGGCCAAGGTGCGTGCGGAGAGTGGCGCGCCGTTCGCGGGTTCGCTCGCGCAGACGGTGATCGCCGTCGTCGTAACCATTGGTTTTGCCATCGCGGGCTCCGGTTCCGAACTCGGCGAACTGTACCCCGTCCTGACCATGTTCACGTGGCTGACCAACAGCGGCGCCCTCGGGCTGGTGTTGCTGATGACCGTTGTGTCCGTGGCCGTGATCGGCTTCTTCCGAAAGAACGGGCACGGCGCAAGCCTATGGGTACGGGTGGTGGCGCCGGGCTTGGGCTTCGCCCTGCTGGCCCTCGTCCTGGTGCTGATTGTGTCGAACTTCAACGTGTTGCTGGGCCAGTCGGAGTCCACGGCTGCCAGCTTTGTCCTGCCCCTGTTGGTCCTGCTGCCGGGTGTGGCGGGGATCATCTGGGGCCTTCGTCTGCGGCGCTCGCAGCCGGCGTTGTATGCACGGATTGGCCACGGCTCGGAAGACTGAACCGTTCCGCAACGGAACCGTCCCCGGCAGGTTCTGCCGGGGACGCTTCCGCGTTGTGGGTGCTTAGTTTGCGGGGTTCAATGCGGGGCTGTGGTGGCTGACGCTGATCAGGCGGCCATGCGCTCCGAACGTGAAGTGGACGGGATCGACCCCGGCTTCGTCCCAACCGAACAGGCTGCCGTGAGAACGGATGGCCTTGATATCGCGGTGATCGGCAATGGTCACCGATCCGCACGGAATCACCTTCTCGCGCCACGTGAACACGAAAATGCCCGGCCTGACCTGGAAAACGGTGTTGGAATCGGTGTCTGCCAAGCCACGCTCCGGACCGGCCAGGCATTGCCACGTGTACCAGGTGGGGCTGAGGTAGACGTGCTCGTAGGCGTGGACCGGGCTGTAAATCCATTCGACGCGGCGCCCGATCAAGGCTGTGCTTTCACCGATGGCGTCACCTGTGGCTGTGAAGCCCTCCAGCGTGCCGACCCGGAAGTCATGCTGCACGGCCGTGGACCCCGCGGTTGCCCGGCCCAGATGCGCACCGATGTACAGGCCGCGGCCGTTGGCCAGGTCCGCAATGAGCGAGACCGCGAGTCCAGCATCAACACTGCTGTGCCACTGCGCATAATAAAGGTCCTCGGCAACCTTGAAGACCTCGTGGGTTGAGGTGCCCGTGTAGCCTGTGGCTGTCCACGTGACTTCTTCGTCGTCGAAGCTGAAAGTCATGGGGCCGCCGTCGCCGACGACCGTCAGTTCCTTGCCCGCCAAATCCTGGACGGTGGGCGCCTTGTTGGCATCGAAGCCGGGCGCCAGGCCGTCAAGGGGCAGCCAGTTGGAGGTGTCAAGAAGATTCAGGCTCATGGGGTTCCTTTCGAAACTCGAACAAGGCCAGGCCAAGGCGGTCCTGTCCTTCCTCGAGTATTCGAGATCCGCCGGCACTCAGTCTTGTGTGCCGGGGCACACTCCTTGGCGTGGAACGAATGACCTCAAGCCAGTTGGCTTTCGATACGTGCCGCACTGGCCGCCAAGGCCTGGCCCACCTCGTCGGCGTCCTGGTCAAGCCGGATATAGACGACGGCGATCGCGGCCGGTCGTCCGCCCGGAACCTTGATGGGGGCGGCGATGGAGGACAATCCGGCCACTACTTCATCGTGACTGGTGGCGTAGCCGAGCCGGCGGGCTTCATGGGCTTCAGGCCGGTACGGGTTGCCTGCGCCTACCTGCTGCCACCGTTCTTCGGTCATGCTTGATTGAATGGCAATGCCGGGAGCGCCGGTGCTGACGGGGTGGCGGCTCCCTGGATGTTGCGCGAGGGCCGCGCCGGTATGGCGTGGTTCAACCGTCACCAGGGTGACGCATTCCTGGTGGTCCCACACAGCAATGAAGGCTGTCATGTGCAGGGTGTTGGCCAGTTGAGTCAGCTCCGGCAGGGCGGCGGTTTGCAGGTTCCTGGAAACCCCGCTGGCCAGAACAGAAAGGCCGGGGCCCGGCTGGACCCGGCCGGAGTCGTCGCGGACCAGCAGCGAATGGTCTTCAAGGGTCCTGAGTATCCGGTACGCGACGGAGCGGTGTACGCCCAGGGCTTCGGTAAGTTCTCCGATGCTGAGGGGGCGGTCGGCTGCGGCGAGGATCTCCAGGGCGCGGATGCCACGCGAGAGTGTTTGCGACGGCGGGACTTGGGCCCCTGCTTGCTGCTGGCCGTTGACGCCGCTGCGTGGATTCATGCGAACCATCCTATGTTGGCGGCGTGTTGGCATGGCTGTGCTTTGGGTCACAGCCTGTAGTATTCTTTCCTAACTGACCGTTCTGTCGGTTATACACGTCTCGCATCGCACCTTCACCCCATGGAGTTCCAATGACCGCAACTTCCACTGTCGACTCGCCGACGGGCCCAAGCAGCAAGCGCGAAGAGCGCCGGGTTCTGGCGGGAACCCTGGTGGGCACCACCATTGAGTGGTACGACTTCTTCATCTTCGCCCAGCTCACAGCCACACTGTTGGCGCCGTTGTTCCTTTCTCCCCTGGAAAAGTCCAACCCGGGCGTCGCCCAGCTCTTGTCTTTCGCCACCATCGGCATCAGTTTCCTCTTCCGCCCCCTCGGCGCGTTCGTGGCGGGCCACCTGGGCGACAAGATGGGACGAAAGGCCGTTCTTGTCATGACGCTCGTCATGATGGGAGCAGCTACGGCACTGATCGGCGTCCTTCCCACGTACGAGACGATCGGTCTCTGGGCACCCGTGCTGCTGATTTTCCTCCGCGTGGTCCAGGGCTTCTCCGCCGGCGGTGAATGGGGTGGAGCGGCCCTCATGGCCGTGGAGCACGCCCCCATCAAGAAGCGCGGGCTCTTTGGCGCCTACCCCCAGATTGGCGTGCCCATCGGCATGATCCTCGCCACGGGGCTGTTGTTCTTCCTGCAGTCGGGCATGTCGAAGGAGGCTTTCACGGCCTGGGGTTGGCGGGTGCCGTTCCTGCTGTCCGTGGTCCTGATCGTGGTGGGCTACTTGATCCGCCGGGCTGTTGGTGAGAGCCCGGTCTTCAAGGAACTTTCCCAGCGCAAGGCCGAGAGCAAAGCACCGCTCGGTGAGCTTTTCCGCCGGAACAAGAAGGAAGTTGTTCTCGCTGCTTTGATCTTCATCGCCAACAATGCCGCGGGCTACTTGCTCATTGCCTTCTTCATCTCCTACGCCACGAAGGCACTGAAGATGCCGGCGCCACAGGTTCTGCTGGCAACAACCATCGCATCCTTCGGTTGGCTGATCTTCACGATGGTGGGTGGCTGGCTCTCCGACAAGATCGGTCGCGTGAAGACGTTCCTGATCGGCTACGCCCTGGTGTTCGCGTGGATGATCCCGATGTTCGTCCTGATCGACAGCAAGGACATCCTGCTCTATGGAACCGCGCTGTTCGTGCTCACCATCGGCCTCGGCCTATCCTACGGTCCGATGTCCGCCATGTACGCCGAGATGTTCCCGGCCCAGGTGCGCTACTCGGGAATCTCCATCGGTTACGCACTGGGTGCGATCCTGGGTGGTGCATTTGCGCCGTTGATTGCCCAGGCACTCCTGGACTCCACCAAGTGGTCCGGGTCCGTGGGGCTCTACATCATGGGTCTGTGCATCATTTCCGCCGTCGGCGTGATCCTGGCCAAGGAGACGCGGGGCCGGCCGCTGGGTTACAGCGCCCACCACTAATCGCCAAGGCAAAGGAGGGGCGCAGCCGTGACGGCTGCGCCCCTCTTGCTTCGCGCTGGAAACGGAACCTCCATGGTGCAGGGCAGAGTCGATCAAGCAATGTTCGAAAGATCTCAGTTGAGCGGCGTCATTTTTCCACGTAGGCAAGCACTCCAAGATGGTGCTGTGAGGAATGAACACATCAAATCTTTGGGGGACTTAATGAAGAAAACAAGCTATGCCGGCCTGAGTATCGGACCGTTGATGATCCTGGTCGGTTGGATACTCGACATGTATGCCTTGCTGGGCAGCCTTGGGCCCTTGGTTATGAAAGCCGGTGTTGGCATCCTCGTAGCAGCTTTGGCGCTTTTGATGTGGAGAGGCCTCAGGATTTACAACGAACGTCTGGACACATGAAATCGACGCGGTTCCTTCAACTACCGCCGCCCGACGTGGGCGCTCCGCGCGGACGAGGCTACTGACTCTGCCCTTTGGCCGCAGCACCCTTCAACAAGTCCGTGACGTCCTCGTCCGTCAGTTGCTCGAAGTGCTGGTAGAAAGCACCCACCGCGTGAAACTTGCCCGGAGTGTGGAGGGCCATGACGACGTCGCAGACCCGTGCCAGTGATGTTGACGCTTCCAGGGAGGCAACCGGGACGGCAGCTATCACGGTCTTCGCACCGCCTGCCCGGACAGCTTCCACTGCGGCACGCATGGTGGCTCCGGTCGCGAGGCCATCGTCTGCCAAGACCACTATCTTCCCGCGGAGATCGTGGCCGGTCCCGGGATACTCCTTGGCCCGGCGCAACAGCTCCGAGCGTTCCTGGGCTTCCACGGCGTCCAACCCGGACTGCGGGATACCGCGGGCGAGGATGAGTTCCTTGAGCGGCCTGTTGATGATCCGGAGCACGTCGCCACCGGCCCACGCCAATGCGCCAAAAGCAGTTTCATCCCTGCCCGGGATACCCAGTTTGCGCACCAGCACGGCGCCGAAGGGCAAGTAAAGCTCAGCGGCTGCTGCGGCGGCCACCGGGACACCTCCCCGGGCGAGCCCCAGGACGATGGTATCGGGACGCTCCCTCAGCTGAGGGAGTGCTTCAGCCAGGCGCCGACCGGCTTCCGGCCGGTCCTTGAAACGCATGCCCATCTGCTCCACTTCCACGTCTTCCAGTGCTCTCCCAAGCCTACCTTCCGCACCTTGCCCACCGCCCCCTCCACTGAAAGCATGGCCTTGTGAACAAGCCCATCGGATATTGGATCAAGAGGCTGGACGCCGCGCTGGAGGTCCAGTTGGATCGCACCTTGGCTCGGATCAAGCTGACCCGCCGTCAATGGCAGACTCTGGCTACGTTGGCCGATGGTGCCATGCTTCCGGACCAGCTTGAAGACGTGCTGAAGCCTCTGTGGGGTGGCGATGACCGCTTGCGCGAGCGTGAGCTTGCTGCTTTGGTGGGGCACGGAATGATCACCATGATCGATGACCGCCTGGCACTGAGTGAGCGTGGGCGGGAAAGGTACCACCAGGCGCAGCAGCTGGTGGAAGATGCGCGGCACGATCTCTCGATGGGTATCGGCATCGACGAATACGCCATGGCCGTCAGTGTCCTGGAGCGCATGAGCCTTAACGCCGAACGGCTGGCCCGCTAAGGGACCAGCCGTTCGGCGGTTGGAGACTAGACTCCCAGGAATTCGATGGCGGCCTCCTTGAAGGCCCTGCTGGTGATCACGTTGGTGTGGGTGCGCCCCGGAATGACCAGGGATTCGACCATCCCACCGCGTTGGGCCGCCAGGGTGGCCAGCTCAGGCATGGTTGCTGCCCGTTCGTCCTTTTCACCGGCGACCAGTAGAAGCGGCATGTGCGGGGCTGCCTCGGCGGGATCGAACGGCTCGCCCTTGATGGCCTCAATCAGGGACAACATGGCGAACAGGTTGTTGCTGGGCAGCAGCTGGGCCATCTTCAACAGCCCGTTGGTGGATTCGTCCTCGATGGGAGTGCCGTCAGCGAGGTGCCGTTGGGCAGCAGCGAGGTCGAAGGCGGCCAAGGGGTCAGCTGAGCTTGGACCGCCCAGGACGATCCTGTGCACGAGGTCCGGCTGTGTGGCTCCGAATTCCCACGCCAGCCGGGATCCCAGGGAGTAGCCGATGACATCCAGCCCGGTGGAGGGGTCGCCGTCGCGCAGGGGCCGGGCTCCGGCGTCGGTCACTATCTGCAGGAGGTCCGCGCGGATCCGGCTTGGCGTGTAGGAATCCAGGTCTTCGGGGGAGTGGCTCCGGCCGTGTCCCGGAAGGTCCACGGTGATGATCCGGCGCCCGGCTTCCTGAAGAGTGGTGATCCAGCCGCTGTCTGCCCAGTTCAGCTTGCTGGAGGAGGAGAAGCCATGAATCAGCAGAACGGGTCGGAGCCCGGCGTCGGCAGCCGGCTCATGAACTTCCACGAACAGTCCCGGATCCGTACCTTCCACGGTGTGTCTGTGCTGTTCCACGGTGTGCCTGCCGGTCATCATGTCAGTCCTCATCGAGTACGGCGCTCAGGCGGACCCGGCGCTTGGGTGCTTCGTCCTTCGGAACAGTGCCCACGATTCCGGCGGTATCGTCCGGAACTTCGAACACGATCAGCGGGGCGCCTACGTTGATGGTTTCCCCGGGCGCTCCGTGAATACGGACAACTTTACCCGCCTGGGGACTCGGCAATTCGAGTGCGGACTTGCTTGTTTCCAGCTCAACGATGGGTTGGTTGCGTTCAACCTGCTGTCCCGGTTCCACCAGCCAGTCCAGCACGGTAGCCTCGATGAGGCCTTCGCCCAAATCCGGAAGAGGGAAGGAAATTTCAGCCACGGCGGTACTCCAGTACTCGTTGGATCCCAAAGAGGATGCGGTCGATGTTGGGAATGTATTCGTCCTCCAGGTCACCGGAGGGGTAGGGCACGTCAAAGCCGGTGACGCGTTCCACCGGGGCCTTCAACGTGTCGAAGCACTGTTGGGTGATGAGCTGGGCGACTTCGGCGCCAAGGCCTGAGGTCAAGGGGGCTTCATGGACGACGACGGCGCGCCGCGTCTTTCCCACGGACCTCGCCAAGGCCTCGGCATCGATCGGCTTCAGCCAGCGCAAGTCGAGGACTTCGACGTCGATCCCGTCCTCTGCGGCGAGCTCCGCGACTTGGAGGCAGCGGGACACCATGGCGCCCCAGGCGACGAGTGTCAGGTGCCGGCCTTCCCGCGCCACGCGGGCTCCGGTGGGCCGGCCGTCGTCGGACGTCGTATCCACCGCTCCCTTCTGCCAGTAGCGGGACTTCGGTTCCATGAAGATGACCGGATCCGGCCGCGTGGCCGCGTACTTGAGCAGATGGTAGGCATCGTGCGGGTTCGACGGCGAAACCACTTTGAGGCCAGGTACGTGCGCAAAGAGGGCTTCCAGGCTCTCGCCGTGGTGCTCGGGAGCGCGGATGCCGCCGAAGCTGGGCACGCGCAGGGTGATGGGCATGGGCATGGTGCCCCGGCTTCGGTAGTTCATCCGGGCGATCTGGCAGATGATCTGGTTGATGGCCGGATAGGCGAAACCGTCGAACTGGACTTCGGGAATGGGGTGGAAACCCGCCATGGCCAGTCCCACGGACATGCCCAGGATGCCCGATTCAGCAAGCGGGGTGTCGAAGACGCGGTCCTCGCCATGCTTGGCCTGAAGACCGTCGGTGATGCGGAAGACGCCGCCGAGGCGGCCGCAGTCCTCTCCAAAGATGAGGGACTTGGGGTTTTCAGCCAGCACCTCATCGAGCGCCAGGTTCAGCGCCTGCTGCATGGACAGTTGCTGGATGCCTGGGGCTCCAGTGTTCGTGGAGGGCATTGCGGTGATGGTCTCAGACATGTTCTGACTCCTGGCGCCACGCGGTGGCCTGGGATTGAAGGGCGGGAGTTGGCTCCTGGAAAACCAGGCCGAACATTTCGGCGCCCGGGCGGGGGCCGAGGTCCTGGATTCCTGCGCGGATGGTTTCCACTTCTTTCTCGGCCTGGCGTTGGGCCTCGGCAAAGAAGGCCTCGTCTGCCACGCCGTCGCGGAGCAACCGCTGCTTGAACCGCGCCAGGGGGTCCTCGCCGGCATCCAGGCGTTCCTCCTCGAGGCTGCGGTAGCGGCCGGGGTCATCTGCGGTGGAGTGTGGTCCGCGCCGATACGTCATGGCCTCGATCACCACCGGACCGTTGCCGTTCCGGCAGTGGGCGAAGGCAGACCGGGTGGCCTCGTACACGGCGACGACATCGTTGCCATCGACCTGCAGTGCCGGAATGCCGTAGCCGGCCGCCCGGGCTGCCACGGATCCTCCTGCTACCTGGCGTTCGGTGGGAACGGAGATGGCCCAGCCGTTGTTCTGGATGAAGAACACCACTGGCGCCTTCATGACAGCCGCGAAGTTCATGGCTTCGTGGACGTCTCCCTGGGAGGAAGCGCCGTCGCCGAAGTAGGTCATGGCTACGCCGGTCTCCCCGTCAGGGTGGGACAGCGTTTGGCCATGGGCCCAGCCGACAGCGTGCAGGACGGAGCCGGCCACAACTGCCTGGATGGGCGCGAACCTGGACTCCATGGGGTTGTACATCCCGCCGTGCCACGTGGCTTTGTGGGTGGACATGTAGCCCACCATGTCCAACTCCATGGCCCGTGCCACGCCCATTTCACGGTAGGTGGGGAACACGAAGTCCCGGCTCCGGTCCACGGCGTATCCGCTGCCCACCTGGGCTGCTTCCTGCCCGAGCTCGGGTGCGTAGCCGGGGATAATGCCTTGGCGTTGCCATGCCACAGCTGAGGTGTCCAGGTGCCGGACCACTGCCATCAGCGTGTACAGCTCGCGGAGTTGGTGGTGGGTGAGCGGGGCGGCGGCGTCGTCGTCGACGGCGGCCAGCGCGGGTTTGGTCGTCATGGCTGTGACCCTAGTCACCGGCGATGCTTCTTCGCAATAAGCTCAGTATCAAGCAAACACTTTGTACAAGTTGAATAAGCAAAGAAGCCCTGCACAGTGCAAACTGTCCAGGGCTTCTTGGGTGTTGCTGGCATGAAGTCAGCGGATGTTGTGCGTTTCCTTGCCAGCCTTTGCCTTGGCGTTGAGGAAGCATCCGGCGGCAATGACCAGAATAAGGATGAAGGTGCCAATAAGCTGGCCGGCGCTCTCCGGGTTGGCGAAGCCCACCACGAAAATGATGCCCAGCAGGACGAGTCCCACGATGGTGAGGTAGGGGAAGCCCTTCATGCGCAGGGGCAGCTCAACGCCTGCGCGGTCTGCCCGGCGGCGCAGGATGAACTGTGAGACCAGTGCCGTTCCCCACACCACCAGGCAGGTGGAACCCACGAGGTTCAGCAGGGCGGGCAGGATCTTCTCCGGGAAAAGCAGTTCCAGGATCGTGGCGACGAAGCCAAAAGCCACCGAGATTCCGACGGCGGCTACGGGCACCTTGGCGCCGCTCAGCGTGGACAGGAGCCGCGGTGCTTCGCCACGCTCGGAGAGTGAGAAGATCATGCGGGATGCGCCGTAAAGGTTGGCGTTCAAGGCCGAAAGCAGCGCTACAACGGCCACCAAGGTGATGGCGGTTCCGGCACCGGGAATCCCGGCGATGTCGAGGACGCCGGCGAAGGGGGACTTCAGCCCGTCCGAGCCAACGGGCAGGATTGCCGCGATGACGAAGACGGAACCGATGTAGAAGACCAGGATGCGCCAGACCACTGTGCGGATCGCCTTACCCACGCTGTGCGCCGGGTTTTCGGTTTCTGCTGCTGCCACACTGACGATTTCCGTGCCGCCGAAAGCGAAGATCACAACGAAGAGGGCAGCGGCCATGCCGCCGATGCCGTGGGGCGCGAAGTCGCCGAAGGCCGAGAGTCCGGGGGAGGGGACGTTCGGAAGCCAGCCGAACAGCAGGGCGGCTCCGATGAGCAGGAAAATGACAATTGCTGCGACCTTGAGGATGGCGAACCAGAATTCGAATTCACCGAAGTTCCGTACTCCCACCAGGTTGATTCCGGTGAAGACCACCATGAAGACCAGTGCCAGGATCCACACGGGGATGACCGGCCACACGGAGAAGAGCAGCCCTGCGGCTCCCAGGGCCTCAGCGGCTATCACCACCACCAGTTGCAACCACCACAGCCAGCCGATGGTCCCACCAGCGGTTTTGCCCATGGCTTTCTCTGCGTAGACGGAGAAGGCGCCGCTGTTGGGGTTGGCTGCTGCCATTTCGCCCAGGGCCCACATCACCAGGATGATCAGTGTTCCGGCAATGAGATAGGAGATAAGGACCGCCGGCCCCGCGGCCTGTACGCCCGCGCCGGAACCAAGGAACAGGCCTGCGCCAATTGCGCTGCCGAGCCCCATCATGGTCAGTTGCCGCGGTTTGAGCGAATGCCCGAGGCCGGAGGTTGGGGCAGGAGCCGCGATGGACTTCGTTGTCATACGTGTCTACCTTCTATGGATTGCAAACGGGTTTGGCGTGCCCGCCTCGTGGGCTGGGCAAGCGGGCGTCGACGACGCAGCAAGAGCATGGAATAATTCTCGCAGTTTGTAAGATACATCACTTTTTGCTTAGGCGATGTGATGGGTAGGGATCCCCGGGGACAGGAACTTTGATGCTGGTCGATGCACTTGATGCAAAAATTGTACGTTTTTTCACTGATTCGCCGCGATCTTCCGTGCTGGAGGCATCCCGGGTGCTCAGGGTCGCGCGTGCCACGGTGCAGTCCCGGATCGACAGGATGATCGAAAACGGGGTCATCGGCTCTTGGGTGCCGCAGCCGGATCCGGCCAACTTCGGATTCCCGGTAGTGGCGTTCTGCTCGGTCACCATTACCCAGGAGATCGGCCACGACGCCATCATCGAGAGCCTGAGTGCCATCCCGGAGATCATCGAAGTCCACACCGTGACGGGCAACTCGGACCTTATGGTGCGCATCGCGGCCCGGTCCAATCCGGACATGCAGCGGGTCCTGGACGCCATGATCGCCACCAAATCCGTGGTCCGGTGTTCGTCGGTGATAGTGCTGAACAGCCATATCCAGGGCCGGACACTGCCTTTGATGGAAGCCGCCGCCAAGTCAGTGTGACGCAAGGCATTTTGCTGGAGGGCCGCGGAGTCGTACCATTAGTTCTAGTCAAAGTGACTTTAACTAGCGCAGTCCTCACCGCAAGGACTGCCCCAAGCGGCGATGAAGCGAGGTGAACGCCGTGAATCCAAGCTCCGCCAACGTCGCCGAAAGGCGACTCGCGCCGCCGTCGTTGGCTATTTCCACGGTAATTTTTGCCCTCCGCCCCAGCGAAAAATCCGGAAGGCCCACCCTCTGGCTCCCGTTGGTCCGCCGGATCCGGGAACCATATAAAGACATGTGGGCCCTCCCCGGAGGTCCTCTGGCCCACGATGAATCACTGCAGGATGCCGCCTCCCGCAACCTCCGCGAGACCACCGGCCTCACGCCGCACTACCTGGAACAGCTGTACGCCTTCGGCGGCCTGCACCGCTCGCCCAGCCAGCGCGTTGTCTCGATCGTTTATTGGGCCCTGGTGCAGCCGACAGAAGCAGCGCTCGCCGACGAGTCCGAGAATGTGCGGTGGTTCCGGGCGGACAAGGTCGGAGACCTCGCGTTCGACCACAAGGCAATCGTGGACTACGCCCTCTGGCGCCTGCGCAACAAGATGGCCTACGGATCCATTGCCTACCACCTGCTGGGGGAGTACTTCACCTTGGCGCAGGTCCGTGAAGTCTATGAAGCGGTCCTGGACCGCCAGCTCGATCCCGCGAACTTCCGCCGCCACATCAAAGCCACGCCGGAAATAGAAGAAACCGGTGAATATCTCCAGGGCGGCAAACACCGTCCCCCACGCCTCTACCGCTTCACCGGAACACCCGGCCTCGGGCCAGACAACAGGAGTACACCATGAGCAGCGTCAACACCGCCGTCCAGCTGATCACCCGCGAGGAAGCCGAGAAAGGCCTCTCACGGGCGGGATCAACCTGCAGCCCGGCCTTGGCCAGGGGCCCATGGGAATACGACCTCACCGAAGCTCTCTCCGGTGCACCCGCCTACGGTCCGGGTGCTTCCAGTGACGACGTCGCCCCGCCGGCAACGCCTCGCCAAGGCCAGCTGCCGGAAGAGTACAAAAAAGCCAGCGACGCCGAACTTGACGCCCGCATCCGGGCCGCCAAAGCGGCACTCGGCGACCGTGCCGTCATCCTCGGCCACTTCTACCAGCGTGACGAGGTCATCCAGTACGCGGACTTCGTCGGTGACTCATTCCAGCTGGCCAACGCTGCGCTGACCAAGCCGGACGCCGAAGCGATCATCTTCTGCGGCGTGCACTTCATGGCCGAAACCGCCGACATCCTCTCCACCCCGGAGCAGGCAGTCATCCTGCCCAACCTCGCCGCCGGATGCTCCATGGCAGACATGGCCGATGAGGACTCCGTGGAAGAGTGTTGGGAGCAGCTTGAGGAAATCTTCGGCACCGACGTTGACGGACATGGCCGTGTGCCGGTCATTCCCGTCACCTACATGAACTCTTCCGCCGCCCTGAAAGCTTTCTGCGGACGCAACGGCGGAATCGTCTGCACCTCGTCCAACGCCAAAGTGGTCCTCGAATGGGCCTTCGAACGCGGCCAGCGCGTCCTGTTCTTCCCCGACCAGCACCTTGGCCGCAACACCGCCAAGGCCCTCGGCGTACCCCTGGAACAGATGCCGATGTGGAACCCGCGCAAGGAACTGGGCGGAAACGACGAACAGACGCTGCTGGACTCACGGGTCATCCTCTGGCACGGCTTCTGCTCCGTCCACAAGCGCTTCAACGTAGCCCAGATCGAGAAGGCCCGCCAGGACTTCCCCGGCGTCAACGTCATCGTGCACCCGGAATGCCCGATGGAGGTTGTGGACGCAGCGGACTCAGCGGGCTCCACCGACTTCATCAAGAAGGCGATTGCCGCGGCCACCGAGCCCACCACTTTCGCCATCGGTACCGAGATCAACATGGTGAACAGGCTCGCCGCGGAAAACCCGCAGCACACCATCTTCTGCCTGGATCCGGTCATCTGCCCGTGCTCCACCATGTACCGGATCCACCCTGGCTACCTTGCCTGGGTGCTTGAGGAGCTCGTCGAGGGCCGCATCGTCAACCGCATCACTGTGGACGACACCGTCCAGGACAACGCCAAGATTGCCCTGGAGCGCATGCTGGCCGCCAAGCCGGCCTAGCCCAACAGGCACTCCACCTAGTTCGAATCGAGCCCCACATGACTACAGAGAACCCGGCCGCAAGGCCCGCGCCCGGACGGTTGATCGTCGTCGGAAGCGGCATCGCCGGCCTGTATTCTGCCTTGCTCGCCGCGGAGTCCGGCGCGGAGGTGGTGCTGCTGACCAAAGGTGCGCTCGCAGACAGCAACACGTACTACGCGCAGGGCGGTATTTCCGCCGTACTGGACGAACCCGCGCCCGGTGACACCGTGGCCGCCCACATCGCTGACACGCTGCGCGCAGGCGCCGGACACTGCAACGAAGAGGCGGTGCGGATACTGTGCACCGAAGCACGGTGGGACATCGCCGGGCTGGAGCGGTTCGGCGTCCGTTTCGACCTTGACGACGACGGCGGCCCGGCGCTGGGACTCGAAGCCGCGCATTCAGCTCCACGCATCCTCCACACCGGAGGGGACGCCACCGGGGCGGGGGTGGCAGCGGCGCTGATAGCGTCCGTGCTGGACTTCCAGGCACAGGGCCGGATCACGATGTTCGGGAACGCCCAGGTCACCTCCCTTGCCCACGACGACGGGCACGTGGTTGGCGTCGAGTTCCTGCAAGGAGGACTACCCCAAAGCCTCCGGGGCGACGCCGTGCTCCTTGCCACCGGTGGGGCCGGACAACTGTTCGCCCAAACCACCAACCCCTCGGTGGCAACCGCAGACGGCCTGGCACTGGCCTGGCGGGCCGGAGCCGCCGTGGCCGACCTCGAATTCTTCCAATTCCACCCCACCTGCATGGTCTCCCACAGATCAGCAGCCGCAGCCAGCGGCGATGCGCACCCCTTGCTCATTTCCGAAGCCGTCCGCGGTGAAGGCGCACTCCTCGTCGATGCCAACGGATATCGCTTCATGCCCGGGTACCACCCCGACGCCGAGCTCGCACCACGGGACGTGGTCTCCCGCAGTATTGCCCTGCACCTTGCATCCCTGGGCGACCCCAATGGCCAGGTCTACCTCGATGCCACCGTCATTGAGCAACTGCGCGGCGGAGGTTTCCTGGACAAGCGCTTCCCAACGTTGAGCCGCCACACCCGGCAGGCAGGCTTGGACTGGACCAAGGACCTGGTGCCCGTAGCACCGGCGGCGCACTACTGGATGGGTGGGGTGGTGACCGACCTCCACGGCCGGACCACTGTTCCGGGCCTGTACGCGGCCGGCGAGGTTGCCTGCACAGGCGTTCAGGGGGCCAACCGGCTGGCCAGTAACTCGTTGCTTGAAGGTCTCGTGTTCGGGCGGCGGGCTGTTGAGGCGTTCCTGGGTACGCCAGGCGGCCTCCCTCTGCGTGCTAACTCGGCCGCGGGCGGCCTCGCTTTTACGCACGCTGCCGGGACCCCGCCAGGCGGCCAGGACGTCCCCGTCGCGAGCACGGCGCTGTCGGGGACTCCGGCGCCGCTCGGTGCGATGGAGGACCTATCCGCTGGGCCGGGTGCTCGTGATGGATTCTCGCGGGCCGCGTTGCAGCGGCTTATGACCGCCAAGGCCGGGGTGCTTCGGAGTGGAGTGTTGCTGGCCGAGGCTGAGGCTGCGCTTGAGGCGTGGGCTGAGGAACTGTTGCCCATGGATGTTCCTGGTTCCTTGGAGGTGCGGGTGCATGAGGATGCCAATCTGCTGTTGGCGGCCCAATTACTCGTGCGTGCGGCCCGGGAGCGGCCCGGGTCCTTGGGGGCGCACTACCGCAGCGACACCGCGACCCAAGCAGCCGCCGTCGTCGATTTTGACAAGCGTTACACCATGAGCCCGAAAGCGAGCCTCGTCCATGACTAACCTGACCCTTCCTGCCGCCCCCGTGCGGGACATCCTGGAGCGGGCATTCGCTGAGGACGCGCCCAGCGGCGACATCACGTCCCAGCTGCTCATCCCGGCCGAGGCACGCGCAGTCGCTGTCCTCAACGCCCGGGTCCCTGGCGTCTTCAGCGGCGGCACCGTTTTCCGCGACGCCATGAAGATCGTGGACCCCGACACCGAGGTCGAATTGCTGCTCGCCGACGGTGAAGCGTTCGACGCCGGAACGCACCTGGCGCGCGTCAGCGGCAGTGCACGTTCCGTGCTGATGGCCGAACGTGTAGGCCTGAACCTGGTTCAGCGCATGAGCGCCATTGCCACCAAGACCGCGGAATTCGTCCGCTTGGTGGAAGGAACGCGTGCCCGGATCACTGATACGCGCAAGACCACCCCGGGGCTGCGGGCGCTGGAACGGTATGCGGTCCGCTGCGGTGGGGGAGCGAACCACCGTTACAGCCTTTCCGACGCCGTACTGGCCAAGGACAACCACCTGGCCGTCATGACCGGGGGCGACACCACCAAACTGACAGAACTGCTGATCGCAGCCAAAGCCCAGCTTGGCCACACCACGCACTTCGAGGTCGAAGTGGACAGTGCCGAACAGATCGAACCCGTGCTGGCTGCGGGGGTGGACACCATCATGCTGGACAACTTCTCCCTGGAGGAGCTGCGCGCCGGAGTCAAGCAAGTGGACGGCAGGGCGATCGTGGAAGCCAGCGGCAACGTCAACCTCGATACGGTCACCGGTATTGCCGCAGCCGGAGTCGACGTGATCTCCATCGGCGGGCTGACCCACAGCGTGAACGCCCTTGACCTTGGCCTGGACATCGAACTGACTTCGGGCCGGAACTGAAAGCCGTTCCCGACATGATCTTCCTGGATGCTGCGGCCACCACTCCCGTCCGCCGTGAGGTACTTGAGGCCATGTGGCCCTACCTGAGCGGTGAATTCGGCAATCCCTCAAGCCACCACACCCTGGGCGAGGCAGCCGCGACGGCGCTCGCAGAAGCGCGTTCCGGCGTCGCGAAAGTGTTCAATTGCCGCTCTGGTGAGGTGACGTTCAACTCGGGCGGCACGGAGTCCGACAACCTGGCCGTCAAGGGCATCGCCCTCGCCCGGCAGGCCGCCGATCCGGCGCTCAACCGCGTGGTGATCAGCGCCGTCGAGCATCCCGCCGTGGAGGAATCAGCCCGTTACCTCGAACGCGTCCACGGCTTCGCTGTGGACATCGTTCCGGTCGACGGCGACGGACTCGTCACTGTGGATGCGCTGCGCAGGGTTCTTCGGCCGGAGACGGCCCTGGTGAGCATCATGTACGCCAACAACGAAATCGGCACCGTTCAACCCATTGCCGAGCTCGCTGCAGTGGCCCACGCTCAAGGGGTCCCTTTCCACACCGACGCGGTCCAGGCCGCCGGGTGGTGTCCGCTGGATGTCAAGGTTCTCGGTGTGGACGCCATGAGCATTTCGGCACACAAACTGGGGGCGCCTAAAGGATCCGGTGCCGTTTTCCTCAAAGGGCGACTGCGGGTTGAACCGCTCATCCATGGGGGTGGGCAGGAACGCGGAAAGCGCTCCGGGACCGAAAATGTGGCCGGAGCCGTCGCGTTGTCCACGGCGTTGGCACTCGCCCATGCTGAACAGCCGGCTCAGGCCCAACGCGTCGCGCAGTTGCGGGACCGCTTCATTGACCGGGTCCTGGACACGGTGCCGGACGCTTTGCTCACGGGCCATCGCAGCCAACGCCTGCCGTCGGTCGCGTCCTTCTGCTTCCCGGGAACCAGCGGCGAATCCGTCTTGCTCGAACTAGAAAGGCTGGGCGTTGTGTGCTCCAGCGGATCGGCGTGCGCTGCAGGCTCCGACGCCCCGTCTCCGGTGTTGGTGGCCTTGGGTATCGCTCCGGAAACGGCCCAGACGGCCGTCCGGTTCAGTTTCACCTCCACCATTTCCGACACCGACCTGGAGGCTGCCGCCGTCGCTGTGAAAACCGCCGTCGGGCGTGTCAGGAGCCTTGCCGCACCGCAGGCGGGCTGACCGGCAGGGGCTAAACGTGCCGCGCGCGGCGGAAAATCCAGTGACGCAGCAAGGTGAAGCGGACAGCGGTGGCTACGAAACCGGACAACGTTGTTGTCCAGAGTTCCTCAGCGACGCTGGCGTCCGGCTTGAACAGATGCAGCACACCCAGGCTGCCACCGGTGATGAGCAGTGCGATACCGATCACGATGACTCCGCTGAGGTGGTCCCGGGTGCGTTTCCTGCTTCCAGTGATTTTGAACGTCAGTCGCCGATTCAGTGCCGTGTTCATCAACGAGGTCAAAATCAAGGCCACGGCGTTTGCCAATTGGGGGTCGATCAAGGGACGCAGCAGCGCGTAGATGGCCAGCGAGCTTCCCGTGCAGATGACTCCGACACCGCTGAAGCGGATCAATTGCCTCACTACGGGGTACTTCAGGATGCCGCGATGCCGTTTGCGGGGTGGTTTTTGAGGGGGAGATGGCAGTAGGCCTGTGGCGTCCGCAGCTATCTCCATGGTCTTAAGCCTGACACACTACGCAGGCAGCTCCTCCCATGCAGCGCCGCGCACGGGGTTGGTGAGTTCGCCGATTCCCTCCACACGGCACGTCACGGTGTCACCGGGCTGGATGCGGGCGGTCCCGGCCGGGAATCCGGTGAGGATCAGATCACCGGGCTGGAGGGTCATGAACGACGTGAGGTAGACCAGGATCTCGTCCACTTTCCATCCGAGGTCCGCCGAACCCGCAGACTCCAGCTCGCGGCCGTTGTGGACGATGCCGATTTTCAGATCCTTGGGGTCCAGCTGAGTGACGATCCAAGGTCCTGCGGGGGTGAAGGTGTCCTGGCTCTTGGCGCTGATCCAGAGTTCGTCGGTTTTCTGGAGATCGCGTGCCGAAACATCATTGCCGATCGTGTAGCCGAGAATCGCCGAGGCTGCCGTCTCCAGGGTCAACGCGCGCGCCGCCCGGCCTATGACGATCGTCAGTTCCGCCTCGGGGTCCACATGGCCCACGTTCGCCTGGAGTTCGATCGCCTCGCCCGGACCCACCACGCTCGATGCCGCTTTGTGGAACGCCTGCGGCGGCAGCTCGCGGCCAGGCTGTCCAGTGTTGTGCGCCATGCCAAGGACATTGACCGGCACCGATGGCGCGAGGAACGTGAAGGCGTCCTCGGTAACTGTTGCGCCCCGCTCCCACCCCTCGCGCCCAGGGCTGGGGGCGTTGGCACGGGAAGAAGGGAAAGGGGAGTCGATGACCGTCCACCGCTTTCCTTCGTCCGAAGTGAAGTCTGCGGCGTCGTTCGCCACGAAAAAGTGCTCGTTCGGGGAGGTCGGAGTGAGGGGGCGGACGCGGGCGATACGATGGGGAAGCGGGGAAGTCATGATGACATCCTACGTCCTCCCACGCCTTGCGAGGCCCGCTTTACGTCCCATGGTTCGTCCATGACGCGCAGAGCGGGCCGCGCAAGGCACTAGGCGAGTGGGGCCGATCCGAATGCCACGCTGAAGCGATCACACCACAGGACCACCGAGGCCAGGTCTGTGAGGTCCGTTCCCGCCGGGATGGCGTAGTTCTGGTTGCCGTGTGTGGCCTTAACGGCCCCCAGGTCCACGTAGCGTCCGGAGCGGTACTTGTACCAATCGCCACCGGCCTCCAAACTGCTCAGCCACACTTTGACGTCGGGACCGTCACTGCTGGCCAGATCTTCCAGGCGGAGCACATGGCTTCCATCCGGGAGTTTGAGCACCTGTGCCGTACCGGTGGTCGGGTGTTCCTGTGACTGGAACATGCCCGTTCGCACAACAAGCGGCCCGTCCACCAAGGTGGGTCCGCTGCGTGGCGCGGTTGAATCAGGTGATGCTTGCCCCGGCGTGGTGACCCCCGGCGTGGTAACCCTCGACGCCGTGGCAACCGGCAGGGCTTCGTCCAGGCTGCTGCTGGTAAAAAGCCGCCACGGCTGAAACAGGAAGGCCCCAAGCACAAGAGACGCGAGGACCATCACTCCCGCCGCGGCAGCGACGGCCTTGTGGGACCGGATCGACCTCCGGAGTCTGTTCATGATTCAAGGCTAGGCATCGCGGAAACCCAAGGGGAGGGCCATTGCTTACGATACCGTGACGCTATCCCCGCGCCGCGCGGGAATCCCGTCAGGTGCGGGGCTTAGAATCCTGCTCATGCGTCTGGCGATAATTGGGCTGGTTCTCCTTGTAGCGGGTGGGGTGACCGTAGCTACGGGTGTGCTGCCATGGCACGAAGTCATGGTCCTCGTAGATCGCGTCGCACCAATTTTGGCGTTCGTCGTCGCGATGACCGTGGTGACCGAGCTCGTCAGTGAAGCCGGCACCTTCCAGTGGATCGCCCGCCGTCTGCGCCGCTGGGGCCGCGGGCGGAGCGTCCTGCTGTGGTTGCTGCTGGCATTGTTTGCGACCCTGAGCACGATCTTCCTGTCCCTGGACACGACGGCGGTCCTCCTCACCCCGGTGGTTGTCACAGTGGCCCGCCAGGCGGGGCTCCCGGTCCTGCCCTTTGCGCTGACAACGGTATGGCTGGCCAACACGGCCAGTCTGCTGCTACCGATCTCCAATCTCACCAACCTCCTTGCCCAGCACAATCTGGGTGGCATCACCCCAGCACAATTTGCGCAATTGATGTGGGCACCCTCGCTGGCGGCCATCCTGGTGCCCTTGGCGTTTATTGCCGTGGTGTTCCGGCGCGAGCTGCGAAAGAGCTACGGCCTGGATGCTTCCCGTCCCGCAGCAATAACGGAGACAAAGGCTCCCGACCGGCTGCTGCTGACAGGCAGCGCAGCAGTCCTGGTGCTGCTGCTGCCGGCACTGGTGTCGGGAATCGCCATCTGGATTCCGGCAGCCCTCGCCGCTGTGGCCCTGGCCGTCCTGTTCATCATCCGCCGCCCGGCCGTCCTGAAGATCACGCTGATTCCCTGGTCGCTTCTGCTGTTCACCTGTGGGCTTTTCCTGGTGGTCGAGGCCACCCAATATCTGGGCGCGTCGGCGTTGCTCGGCCAGGTGGCAGGCCAAGGCGATGGCTTCTTCGAACTCCTGAGGCTCGCGCTGACCGGGGCTCTGGGATCCAACGTTGTCAATAACCTGCCGGCCTATCTCCTGGCTGAGCCGCTGGCAGGAACGCCGGAAAGAATGGCTGCACTGCTGGTGGGGGTCAACGCCGGTCCGTTGATTGCGCCGTGGGCGTCGTTGGCCACTTTGCTCTGGCATGACCGGCTGGTGCGCATGAACGTGCTGGTGAAATGGCAAGGTTATGCGGTGATGGGCCTGCTGGTGGCACCACTGACCATCGTCGCCGCAGTCGCGGCGCTCGCAGCCTTCGGGCCGGGCGGGTTGTTCGGCTAGCCTGCGTACAGCTCGCCGACAGGAACGTCTGCGGCCAGCCGGTTGGCTGGTCCGGCAAGCGGGCATGCCCAGGCCTCGTTGTAGGCGCAGGACGGGTTGTAGGCGAAGTTGAAGTCCAGGATGAACTCCTGTCCACTGCCACTTTCCCTGGTGCCATGGAACGAGCCCTTGACCGTATCCAGCAAGTACCTGCCGGCTCCGTAGCTGCCGCCGGGCTTCCCTGCCGTGGCGTCACGAAAGGGTACAAAGATGCCGCCGCCGTAGCTCCTCAGCCGCCACACAGCCAGGGAACCCAGCCCGGGCAGTTCAAAGGTGCCGAGCCGCGTGAAGGGAACCACGCCGTCGGTGCCGGTCTGGACATTCATCTCCTGGCCCACGCCCTCGGGGAGCAACTCGGCGTGGAAGCGGTAGGCGGGATCGTACGCGGCGGTCCGCAGGCCGGAAAAAGAAGCCTTCATGTCCGGCGTTAAGGCGGACGCAGGATGTGAGGCAAACATAAGATCCCGCTTCTGGCGCCAGTAGTCGTGGGCCTCCTGTGGACTCGTCTCTGCGAGTTGACGCACCCTGTCGTACAGGGCGAAGGTCTTCAGGCGCCAGTCAGCGATATCTACCGCGGACATCGTGGGGAGGGTGTCCTCGAATTCGTCGTGCTCGGTGGGGGCCATACAGCTAGCCTAGTCCTGTGCGTGTCGTGGCCTCCCCACCGCTAGGCTGTGCTCATGGCCGGCACGAGGAACCTCGAAGGTATACCGCTGAAACTTGCTGTGGCTGTCTTGGCGGGTTGCCTGGTGACCGGCACGGCGGGCTGCTCGTCGGAGAACAAAGGTCCCCAGGTGACCTCCACGGCGTCGTCGAGTCCCAACAGTTCCGAATCGGGGACAGGCACCCCGGAAATCACGACGACGAGTCCCGGCAGCGACACTGGTCAGCCCTCATCTTCGGCTGCTTCGAGCGGAACGGACGCCTCTTCGGGATCTTCAAGTGAGGGCCCGGAACCGGTACCCACCGCCCCTTCCTGGAAAACCTTTACGGATCCGGCCAAGAGCGTCAGCTTCGAGCTTCCCAAGGATTGGATAGCCCAGTCTGCCGCCCCGGACGCTGGTTCTTTGGCCGGGGCAGTGAAAGTGGAGGTCAAGGACGGGGCAGGGAAGTACATCGCCACGCTCCAGACGGGATTGGCCCCGGCCACTGCGGCGCCTTGCCCGGCCGGACAAGGAAAGCCCTACGTCGTGATCAGCAGCACGCCCTTGGATGTACCGCACTCGGAAGGACCAGACACCATCGCTCCGCGCGTCGTCTTCCGGGTAGTCCAGGGCTACAAGTTCTTCGGCTCCTACGGCATCACCAACAAGGTGGCCGGTGCCGACGGCCAGTCGTGTGAACTGGCAAACCGCGTGCAGGGGCCGGCAGGAAAAGGCGACTTTGCTTTTGGGGACGTCCTTGCTCTGCATGCCTTCGCCGCCGACGAAAAAGTCGCCCCGGCAAAATCCTTTGACAC
The DNA here is from genome assembly GCF_042886835.1 of Paenarthrobacter sp. NPDC057981. NCBI lineage: Bacteria > Bacillati > Actinomycetota > Actinomycetes > Micrococcales > Micrococcaceae > Paenarthrobacter > Paenarthrobacter sp. NPDC057981. The sequence goes on along the minus strand of NZ_JBHVQI010000015.1, from coordinate 35,111 downwards.
TTTGGACCTCGCTGCAAAGTACGTGGCCCACGATTCTGAATTCGCCAACGTCCAGCGGATGCTACTGTCTCTGAAGGTCAATCTGTAGTCCTCGGATTGGCTCACTCACACATTTGGCGGCGATGGGGGCTGACCGCCGCAAACCCAGTGTCGGAGATCAATGGAACGCAACGTTGCTGCCTCGCTCGTTTTCAAGACCGCAGCCAACACCAAGGTGGCCATGGCCATTGCCGTGGCCAACAACCCCGGCTATGACTCGGTCACCGAGAACCTGTCGGTCACGGTGGCGGGGGAGGAGCTTCCCGTAGCTGAACTCAGTGACCATCACGGGGGTCGGTTCCACTATCTTGAGTTTGCCGAGCCCAGCGAGGTGACTGTGGAGTACGCGGCAACCATCCACGGCCACGCGTTGCCCGATACATCTACCCCGATGGAACTAATCCGGTGCGTCAGGCCCAGCCGCTATGCCGAATCCGATCGGCTGTTGCCCACCTCCTACGCCGAGTTCGGCACCCTTAACGGTGAAGAGCTGCTCCACGCCGTCCGTGACTGGGTCCATGGTGAACTCCGTTACGTCAGCGGTTCCTCGCGGGGAACGGACGGAGCCGTGGAAACGCTGCTCCACCGCAGGGGAGTATGCAGGGATTTTGCCCACCTCGCCATTGCGCTGCTGAGATCAAAGGATGTCCCTGCACGCCTGGCGGCCGTTTATGCGCCGGGACTGACCCCCATGGACTTCCATGCCGTCGCCGAGGCGTACGTTGACGGTTCATGGCGGATCATCGACCCCACCGGCCTGGCGCCCCGCGAATCCATGGTCCGCATCACCACCGGGCGGGATTCTTCCGATACGGCGTTCCTCTCCACAGTGGGCGGAAGCCTCTCGCTGAAGACCCTCAAGGTCAGTGCTTCAGTCAATGGAGAGCTCCCGGCGGAGAACCACCGGGAGCTCGTCACCCTGCGCTAGTGTCCGGCCACGGACGCGCGGAGCTTCTCCGTCAGGCGCAGCAGCTCCCGCTGCTCGTCCGCCGTGAGGGCGGGTGCCACCAGCGTGGCGATGTCGCGAACATGTTCGCGCCCGATGGTTTTCTGCAGTTCGCTTCCGGCTTCGGTGAGGGCCAGCAGGACCCCGCGACCGTCGTCGGGAGCGGTTGTGCGCTCCACCAGTCCGCGCTTCTCCAGACGGTCAACCAAACGGCTCAGGCTGGACTGGCTCAGCAGTACCTTGTCGTTGATCTCGTTCAGGCGAAGCTGTCCGGAAGGGCACCGGGACAAGGTGAACAGGACGTCGTACTCCTTGACGGGCAGTGCTTTGAAGGCCGGCCCGGACTGAAGCTTCCGCATCACCGCCACCTGGGAGCGGAACAAGGACTCCCAGGTTTCGGCGGCGAGGCGAACGGCAGATGAGGCCGATGGCGTGGACATCAGGCGTCCTGGCCCGCAGCACCTGCCGCTGCTGATTCGCTGACCTTGGCCTCCAGTGCGGCTGCCACGCGGGAAGCGTGGGTGGGGGCGTCCGGCACGTGGGCGGGCTTCATGGCGGCGTATTCCTTGCGCAGGACGGGCAGGACTTCCTCGCCGAAGAGGTCCAGCTGCTCCAGGACGGTCTTCAGGGGAAGCCCGGCGTGGTCGATCAGGAACAACTGGCGCTGGTAGTCGCCGAAAAACTCACGGAAGGTGAGGGTCTTCTCGATAACCTCCTGCGGGCTGCCAACGGTCAGTGGCGTCTGCGAGGTAAAGTCCTCGAGTGACGGGCCGTGGCCGTACACCGGGGCATTGTCGAAGTAGGGGCGGAATTCCTTCACGGCGTCCTGTGAGTTCTTCCTCATGAAGAACTGACCACCGAGGCCCACGATCGCTTGGTCGGCCTTGCCGTGTCCGTAGTGCTCGTAGCGCTCGCGGTAGAGGCCGATCAGCTGCTGGTAGTGCTCCTTCGGCCAGAAGATGTTGTTGGCGAAGAAACCGTCACCGTAGTACGCAGCCACTTCGGCGATCTGCGGAGTGCGGATGGAACCGTGCCAGACAAAAGGCGCGACGTCGTCGAGCGGCCTCGGCGTGGACGTGAAGTTCTGCAGCGGCGTGCGGAACTTGCCCGACCAGTTGACCGTGTCCTCGTCCCACAGCTTGCGGAGCAAACTGTAGTTTTCGATCGCCAGTTCGATGCCGTCCTGGATGTTCTTGCCGAACCAGGGGTATACGGGGGCTGTGTTGCCTCGTCCGAGGACCAGGTCAACGCGGCCGTCCGAGAGGTGCTGAAGCATGGCGAAGTCTTCGGCGATCTTGACGGGGTCGTTCGTGGTGATCAGCGTAGTGGCAGTGGAGAGCGTGATGCGCTCGGTCTGCGCCGCGATGTAGGCCAGCGTGGTGGTGGGGGAGGAAGAGAAGAACGGCCGGTTGTGGTGCTCGCCCAAAGCGTAGACATCCATGCCGATCTCTTCGACCTTCTTGGCGATGGCAACGGACGCCTTGATGCGTTCGTTCTCGGTGGGCGTGCGGCCCGTTGTGGGGTCAGTCGTGATATCGCTGACGCTGAATACGCCGATCTGCATGATGTGCCTTTCTCCCTGCCCGTGGTGCCGGGCTCTGTAAACAGTGTACCTCAAACTAGATGCATTTGCATGTATCAGTGCCTGCAACAGAGCAGGGCCGGGAAATGTTCCCGGCCCTGCTTCGAGGTTTGTTGTGTGTCTACTCGCCCGGATTGTGGGCGGCGCGGCGGCCCTTGACCCGAGGAATCATGCCTGTGGTCCAGTCCTGGAACTCCTCAGCGCCACTGGATCCCTGGCCATTGCTCCCCGGGGCCGGTGTTGGCTTTTCCTGCAAGTCCTTCAGGAGCTGTTTCTTCTCCCGGCGCCCTTCCACGAGTTTGTAGAGCACGGGAACCAGCACCAACGTCAGGGCGGTGGAAGAGACCAGCCCGCCGATCACCACGATCGCCAGCGGCTGCGAAATGAAGCCGCCACCACCGGTCAGTCCCAACGCCATGGGCGTCAGGGCAAATACCGTGGCCAGGGCGGTCATCAGGATGGGGCGCAGACGCTGCCGGGCGCCGTGGGTGATGGCATCGGAGACGCTCATGCCCGGGCGGCCCTCGTGCGGCTTCCTGTACTGGTTGATGAGATCGATCAGGACGATGGCGTTGGTGACGACGATACCCACCAACATCAGCATGCCGATCAGCGACGGGAGGCCCAGCGGAACGCCGGTCAGCAGGAGGAGGCCGACGGCGCCGGTCGCTGCAAAGGGCACCGAGACCAACAGGATCAGGGGCTGGATGAGGGACTTAAAAGCAGCCACCATGATCACGTAAACGATGGCGATCGCCGCCAGGAGGGCCAGGCCCAGCTGGCGGAAGGACTCCGCCTGCTGGGTGGTGGCCCCGCCAATGGTTGCGGTGACTCCGGCAGGCAACTGTACGGACTTCAGTCGCTCCTGCACGGCGCTGCTGACACTGCCGAGGTTGGAGCCCGACGGCGTGACGGTCACCCGCGCTGTGCGCTGGCCGTTGCTGCTCGTGATGGAAACAGGAACGTCCACTTGTTCGACGGCTGCAATGGTCTCGAGCGCGACCCCGCCCCTGGCCGTGGGAAGCTGGAGCGCTTTGACGGCAGCGATGCTGGTGAAACGGGTTCCTTCGCCGATCTGGACAGGATAGTCGTCGGTGTCGATCCGGACGGTACCAGCTGGGATCGGGCTGACGGTGGAGGCCAGGAACGCACCCACTTGATCTTCCGTCAAGCCCGCGGCTACAGCTTTGGCGCGGTCGACGCGCACCTGGACCACGGACTGCGTGGACGCCAGGTTCGTCGCGACCTCCGTGCTGCCGGGAACACCGTCCATGGCCTTGACCATGGCATCGCTGGCGGTTTTGAGGTCGGACGAGTTGGCGGCCTTGATGGTGATGTCCACTGTTGAGGACGTACCGAAGCCACCTTGCTGGGAGCCAACCGTAATCTTGCCGGCAGCCCCTGACAGCTTGCTGCGGACTTCGTCCTGGAGCTTGCCTTGGTTGACCTTCTCGTCAGTGACGATCGTGAAGGTGGAGTTTGATGAACCGGTCGATGTCAGGGCCGCAAAGCCGGTCTGGGCGTTGCCGGAGGTGACCTGGACATCCTTGATGCCCTGGATTCCCTTCAGGGAGTCCTCCACCTTTGTTGCCTCGTCGCTGGTGGCCTGCAGGCTGGTGCCGGCAGGAAGGACCTGCCGGACAGTCATGCTGTTCTCACCCGAGCGGCCAAGGAGGTCCGTGTTCAGCAGCGGGGCAACGGCGACGGTGGCCACGAGGATCACGGCCGCTGCGGACAACGTGATGACCGGATGCTTTTGCGTTTTTGTCAGGATGGGAAGGTAGCCGCGCTGGAGTCGGCTCCGTTGCTCCGCCTCACGGGCCTTTTCCGCTGTTTCCCCGACGGAGGCAGCCGAAACAGCACCCTTGGCGGGGGACGACAGGAACCAATAGGCCAGGACCGGGACGATGGTCAGGGAAACCAGGAGCGAGGACAACAGCGCTATGGTCACCGTCAACGCGAAGGGACGGAAGAGTTCACCTGCGAGGTCGCCTACGAACGCGATCGGCAGGAACACGGCCACAGTTGTAAGCGTCGAGGCAGTGATGGCTCCTGCGACCTCACGGATGGACGTCAGGATGGCCGTCAGCTTGGCTTCGCCGTAACTGAGGTGCCGCTTGATGTTCTCGATGACCACGATCGAATCGTCCACCACGCGGCCGATGGCTATGGTGAGGGCTCCCAGGGTCAGGATATTCAACGAATAGCCTGTAGCCGAGATGCCGATGAACGTTATCAGCAGGGACAACGGGATGGACACGGCCGTGACCAAGGTGGAGCGGACGGACATGAGGAAAACCAGGATGACGGCCACTGCGAAACCCAAACCGAGGAGGCCTTCAGTGGTGAGGTCCTTGATGGATTTCTCAATGAAGGGGGCCTGGTCGAAAACAGGCGTGAAAGTCGCGTTGTTGCCCAGTTCCTCCTGCATCGGTCCGATGGCATCACGGACAGCATGGGAGATCGCGACAGTGTCGCCGTCGGGCTTCTTGGTGACGGACAGCGCCAGCGTCGGTTTTCCGTTGGTGCGCGTGATGGAGGTGGCGGCGTCGTCCTGGATGCTGACCTCGGCCACGGCTCCGATGGTGGCCGCTTTGCTGGTTCCCGCCAGAGGCAGTCCCTTGATGACGTCCAGGGAGTCCACGGGACTGCCAAGCTGCAGGGACAACGTCTTGCCCTGGTCCTCAATGGTGCCAACGGGAACCAGGGTTCCGTTGTTCTTCAGGGCGCCACTGATGGATTGGACGGAGGCGCCAGTCGCTGCGAGATCTGCCTGGCGGGGCTTGATGAGGATGTGCTGGCTGGCGCCGCCGGTCACATCGGCGCCACGAACGCCGTCGATCTTTTGGAGGCGGGGAACGCTGAGCCGCAGGAGGTCCGCGTTGAGTTCGCTCAGTGGCTTGTCCGAAGATACGGCCAGGTAGACGATCGGGAAGTCACTGATGTTTCCCGCGATCGACTGCGGTTCGACGTTGGCGGGCAACAGGCGTTTGGCGTTGGAAATGGCCCGGTCGATCTGGTTGCGTGCCCGGTCAAGATTGGAACCATAGGTGAACACCATGGTGATCTGCGAGACGCCGTTGCGTGAAGTGGACGAGGTTGATTCAAGTCCTTCCACACTGTTCAGCGCGGTCTCAAGGGGCCGGCTCAGCTGCTTGTCCACCACCTCGGGGGAGGCGCCTGGCATGGAGGTGACAACGGTGATCTGGGGGAACTCGATGGATGGAATGAGTTCCTGCTTCAAAGACCCCATGGTGATCACGCCGAACACCGCCGCAAAGACGGTGATCAGCGCGATCAGAGCCCGGTTTCCCAGGGAGAGCTTGGCCAGGCGGAACATTGCATCGACTCCTGTGGTCTACGAAACGATTCGTCTGACGGGAACCGGCCGCAGCCCCGGTATGGCCTAGCTTTGGACGGCGCTGGCCACTTCCAGTTGAAGGGACCTGGCTGTGCTGGCTTCCAGTTCGGCAGCAAGGTCCGGATTCTCGTTGAGCTTGACTCCATAGCCCGGCATCATGTCCTTGAGCTTGGATTGCCAGCCCTTGAAGTTCTTGGGGAAGGACTTCTGCAGGAGTTCGATCATGATCGGCACAGCCGTGGATGCTCCGGGCGAAGCACCCAGCAGGGCACCGATGGAGCCGTCGCGGGACGCGATGACTTCGGTGCCGAACTGCAGGACGCCACCCTTTTGCGGGTGCTTCTTGATAATTTGCACGCGCTGCCCGGCGGTGATGAGTTCCCAGTTGCTGCCCACAGCCTCTGGGTAGTACTCGCGCAGGGACTCCACCTTGGCCTCGTGCCGCTTGGCAACCTCCTTGATGAGGTAGGCCGTGAGGTCCATGTTGTCCTTGGCCACTGCCAGCATTGGGATGATGTTGCTCGGCCGAATGGACAAGGGAAGGTCCAGGTAGCTGGAGGTCTTCAGGAAGTTGGTGGAGAATCCGGCGTACGGGCCAAAGAGGAGCGAACGCTTGCCGTCAACAAACCTGGTGTCCAGGTGGGGGACGGACATGGGCGGAGCGCCCACGGAAGCCTGGCCGTAGACCTTGGCGCTGTGCTGGGACGTGATGGCTTCATCGGTGCAGCGGAAGAACTGGCCCGAGACCGGGAAGCCGCCGTAGCCCTTGCTTTCCGGGATGCCTGAGGCCTGCAGGAGGTGGAGCGCGCCGCCGCCGGCGCCAACGAAAACGAACTTGGCATGGATGCGGCCGTGTTCGCCGGACTTGGCGTGCTTGATGTTCAGGTCCCAGCCGCCGCCGGCCGCACGGTTGATATTGGTGACGTCGTGGCCGTAGTTGACCTCGGCGCCGCTGCTTTGCAGGTAGCCGGTCAGCTCACGGGTCAGGGCGCCGAAGTCGACGTCGGTGCCTTCCGCTGCGCGGGTGGCGGCAACGCGCTGCTTACGGTCGCGGCCCTTGACGATCAGGGGCGCCCACTTTGCGATCTGGTCCTGGTCCTCGGTGTACTCCATGCTGCGGAAGAGCGTGTTGGGCTTGAGGGCCTCGTACCGGGTTTTGAGGAATTTCGCGTGGTCATCGCCAATGACGAAGCTCATGTGCGGAACGGTGTTGATGAAGCCCTTGGGGGAGCCGATTACGTTGCTGTCCACCAAGTGGGACCAGAACTGGCGGGAGAGCTGGAACTGCTCGTTGATGTGGAGCGCCTTTGAAGGGTCCACGGAGCCGTCCTTGGCTGCGGGGGAGTAGTTAAGCTCACACAGGGCAGCGTGTCCGGTGCCGGCGTTGTTCCACGGTCCAGAGCTCTCGAGCCCTGCTTCGTCGAGTCGTTCGAACAGGGAGATGGTCCAGGTGGGTTCAAGTTGCTTGATGAACGCACCAAGGGTGGCACTCATGATTCCGCCGCCAATAAGGACGACGTCGGCATGTTGAGTCTTGGAAATGAAGGTCACGATCAATCTCCGTTAGCGGCGGCACTGGCTGTCACAGAATATCCCCGCGCAGACCCAATACTGAAATTGTGGGGGTTCGTCAAGACTTTAAGCGGACGTTCGTGAAAACTTCGTTGAGGACCGGTGAGGCCGGGTACCTTTCCACCTTGTTGGACAACGCCAGGGCCGAGATGGGAAAGGCAATGGGTACTGCCGGGACGGAGGCCGCGATCTCGGCATTGATGGCCTGGTACTGGGCATTGCGCTCATCGCCGTTGGGCATGGCGCGGGCCCGCTCGATTTTGTGGAAGACTTCCGAGTCCGTATAGCCGAACTCGGCCCGGGTTTCGCCGAACAGCGGCCCCAGGAAGTTGTCGGCATCGGCATACGAGCCGTTCCATCCGAGCAGGTGCAGGCCACGGTCACCGGCGGACTGGACCTTTTGCAGGTAGCCGTTTTCCCAGTCGATGGGCACTGGTTTGATGTTGAAGCCCACTGCCACTAGCTGGCGGCTGATTTCGGCGTAGATCTTCTCCGGAGTTGGCATGTACGCCCGCGTGCCATTGAGCGGGTAGTAGAACTTCAGCTCCTCGCCTTTATACCCGGCCTTTTCCAGCAGCTGCTTGGCTTTGTCGGGGTTGTAGCCCAGCGAAGGAGCGTTGTTGTTGAAGCCACTGAGCTTTGGCGGCACGAACTGGGAAGCCTGGGCCGTGTTGTCGATGAAGAACTTGCGGATCAATGATTCCTTATCCACAGCCATCTCAATGGCCTGGCGGACCTCAAGCTTGTCCAGGGGGGCTACAGCCTGGTTGATTCCCAAGTACATGACCGAGAACGGGTCCCGCTGGATGATCTGGACACCCTTTTTGACCAGCTGGTCGAAAGTGGCAGGCGTCACCAGGTCATAAGCGTCGATTTTTCCGTCCAGGAGGGCCTGTTGCCGCGTTTCGGCGTGATCAAACGGAATGAAGTTGATGGTGGCTATCTGGCCCCTGTTGCCCCAGTAGCCTTTGTAGCTTTGAAGGGTGATCTTGTTCTCGTCCCAGGTTCCAAACTGGTACGGGCCGGTCCCGACCGGGTGGCTGGCGTAGGCCGAAACAGCCAACCCGTTCCGTGTCTGGTCAAGGACGTTGGCGCGCTGGGATTCGAGGGCCGCGGGCGAGGACATGGCGAAGGCCGGGAGCGTCAGGGCCTGCAGGAAACCCGTGAACGGCCGCGTCAGGTTAATCTGCACATCCGTGGGCGAAACCACTTTGCAGTCCTTGAAGATGGAAAAGACCGGTTCATCCGAGTAGGCCTTGAAGACGCCCTGGAACGAGATCCCCGGCGCCTGCTTGCGGAGGTCGGCAGGGAAGCTGAACCAGCGGTTGAAGTTGGCACAGACTGCGGCGGAGTCGAAGGGTGTTCCGTCGTGGAAGGTGACTTTGGGCCGGAGCGTGAAGTCATAGGTCAGCCCGTTGTTGCTGTCCTTCCACTCGGTGGCCAGCAGGGGAGTTGTTTCACCGGTTGATCCGTCAACGCCGACCAGCCCTTCGAGGACCTGGCGGGTGACGCGGTAGGACTCGGAGTCGGCCGTCATGGCCGGGTCCAGGCCCAAGGGCATCGAGCCGGTGCCGAAGTTGAACGTGGCAGTGGGCTCGGCGGCAGGAGTGCTGCTGGCCGACGACGACGGAGCCGGACCAGGCGTTCCGGTGCAGGCCGTCAACGCCAAAACGGCAAAGACGGAACCTGCCCTGAGCCACTGCACGGTCAGGCTCCGCATTGTGCTGCTTGCCACTCTTGTCCCCTCAAGCCGGTGTGAATGCCGTGGCCGACTTAGGCCAGACCGCGTTCCAGTCTAGTTGAACGTCCTGAATGCGCCTCCCAGCGCTTTTCCAGCTAACCAAGCACCCAGCCGACACGGAAAACCCCCGGATCTGCAGGTGCGCAGCCGGGGGCTCCTTATGGCTCAAAGCCACGGTGTTTCATGCTGTGCGCAAGGGGGGACTTGAACCCCCACGCCCGAAGGCACAGGAACCTAAATCCTGCGTGTCTGCCAATTTCACCACTCGCGCTGGCTGGCACGCGGCTTATGCAGCCGGTGCCGTATACGGCCTCAAGTGTACCCGCTACTTGTCCAGCTTGAGGTCCCGGCGCAGCTTGGCCACATGGCCGGTGGCGCGGACGTTGTACTGGGCCAAGGAGACCTTTCCGTCAGGGTCAACCACAATGGTGGAACGGATCAGTCCCTGGTAGGTCCGGCCGTAATTCTTCTTTTCCCCCCATGCCCCGAAGGCATCGGCCACGGCGTGTTCTTCGTCGGACAACAGCGGGAAGGTGAGTTCTTCCTCCGATGCGAACTTGGCCAGGGCCTCCACGGGATCGGGTGAGATCCCTACTACTTCATAGCCGGCCGCCTGCAAGGAGCCCAACGTGTCGCGGAAGTCGCATGCTTCCTTCGTGCAGCCAGGCGTTGAGGCCGCCGGGTAGAAATAGACGATGGTTTTACGGCCACGGAAGTCGGACAAACTGACGCCTTTGCCCGTGGCGTCCTGCAGGGTGAAGTCCGGTGCGGCGTCGCCCGGGATAAGTCGTTCAGCCAAAATATGCTCCTTGGTTTCAGTCGCGGTTTCCCATTTTAGACCGCAGAAGCCGCGTCTGCGGCCCTTGCGCGCATATACTGTCGGCATGCCAGATATGGAGAGATGGCCCACTACCCGATTGCTTTCGACAGCTGCGCGCTTGGTGGAAATCTCGTGGAACGAAAAATTGAAGTCCATCGGCCTTACGCACGCCGGTGTCATTGCCATGCAAGTACTTGCAGCCAAGGGTGCAATTACGCAGGCGGCTTTGGCCGAGGTTGCACGGGTTAAGGCCCAAACCATGGGAACCACCCTTGCGCGGCTTGAGCTGCACGGGCATGTTACCCGCCAGCGCAGCGACTCCGATCGCAGGAGCCACGTTGTTACCTTGACGGAGGCAGGCAGTGCAGCCCTTGCTGAAGCTGTGAAGCTTGAACAGGAAGTGTTGTCGCCCGTCGCTGTGGACACGGCCAGGTTGCGTGAGGAACTCAGGATTGTTGTCCGGGGGCTTGCTGGCTTGCCCGCCCCGGAAAAGGAATCTTCCGGGGTCGAAACCGACATTCAGCAAGCGTGATGTAGAAGGCAGCCTGGCAGGTTTCCCGTCCGGGAATTCCTGCCGGGCAAAAGCCAAAAGGCTCCGGATCGTGGTTACGATCCGGAGCCTTTTGCGGTGGTGCACCCCCCGGGACTCGAACCCGGAACCCATTGATTAAGAGTCAATTGCTCTGCCAGTTGAGCTAGAGGTGCAGCTATTGTTTCGGTCTTTCAGGGAATTCGTATTCCTTGTTGACCTCCGCAACGACAAATAACTCTACACCACAATTCGCTGGTTCAAAACCACACCCAGTGGACTGCCAGGGATTTCATTCCTTGGGGAAAACAAAAGGCCCTGGAGTGTGATCACTCCAGGGCCTTTCAATGGTGCACCCCCCGGGACTCGAACCCGGAACCCATTGATTAAGAGTCAATTGCTCTGCCAGTTGAGCTAGAGGTGCAGCTGTTGATTTCGATCCACCGTGGGGCTTTTCTTTCCCCGGCGATCTCCGCAACGACATGTAACTCTACACGACTTGGTCCGAAGTGTGAAATCGGCCCGGCGTGGCGGTCCCGTCTCAGGACCCGACCCGCAAAATCAGCGCAAAGTCAGGGTTTTGGTTGTTGCTGAGCACCCATAGATCACCATTCGGGGCCCGGGCCACGTCCCGCAGGCGACCGTATTCGCCTGTGAAATAAGCCACAGGAGTGCCGGCTGTTTCGTCTTTCAAGGGTACCGACCAGAGACGCTGCCCGCGCAGGGCGCCCGTATAAGCCACTCCGTCCACGATTTCCAGTCCGCTCGGGGAGGACTGGGACGTCGATGGCCAAACGACTTTCGCATCGATGAGGCCGTCCCTGCCGGGCGCCCCTGTCACCTGGGGCCATCCATAGTTGCCTCCCGGCGTGATCAGATTCAGCTCATCATCAACATCCGGTCCAAACTCACTCGCCCAGAGCCTGCCTGCGCTGTCCCATGCCAGTCCTTGGACGTTCCTGTGTCCGTAGCTGTACACGGGGTTATTCCCGAAGGGGTTGCCGGGCGCCGGCCTTCCTTCCGGGGTGAGGCGGAGGATCTTGCCGCCCAAGGCTCCCTTGTCCTGCGGTTGCTCACGCCGCTGGGAGTCTCCGGTGCCGACATAGAGCATTCCGTCCGGCCCGAAACGGATGCGTCCGCCGTTGTGGGTGGATGCCTTCGGGATGCCTTGGAAGATGACCTCCGGTGCACCGAGGACGAGCACTCCTGATGCGCCATCGGTGACCTGCATCCTTGCAACCCGATTGTCATTTGCCGCCGTGAAGTAGGCATACAGTTGCCGGTCAACGGCGAAGGATGGTGACAATGCCAGGCCCAGCAAGCCGCCTTCTCCGCCGGGAACGACGTCGGACACCTTGCCGAGTACAACTGCCTTGCCGTCCCTGATCGCCACGACGTTCGCCGAATCGCGCTCCGATACCAAGGCAGTGCCGTCCGGCAGGAACACAACGGACCATGGCAGCTGCAGGCCGGCGTCGAGCTTTTCGATAAGTTCGAGCGACCCCGGAGATGCCTGCGACGCCTGACCGCTTGCGGGACTGACGGTCCCGGAAGCGGCCGGGTTTGGAGTCGCAGCAGTGCCGGGGGACGAAGGACTTCCTGTGCATCCGGACAGTGCTATCGTCACGGCAACCGCGAAGGCGGCCATCAGCTTTCCCGCTACCCCGTGTCCGCCCGGGAGCGTCTGCTTGCCCATAACCTTGCGCGTGCGGCTGGCGTGACCTGTAACCCGGCTCAGTGCCTGCTTCGCCGCGGCGGCCGGAAACCGGCTGCCTCAGCGTGTGCCGCCGAGATGAACCATACGTCCGCTTCGACGTCGTCGTAATCCGTGGCGTCCTCATCGTGATACGTCATGGTGGCCGCAGTCGCCTTGACGGGGTGGTTGTCGCGCGGGGTGCTGGAGGAGCCTGTTCCGTAGGGTTCTTCGGCTGCGAGGTGTCCGGACAGTGCCGCAGGGTCGCCGGAGGAAGCCGCAGGGTCACCGGAGGGGTCTGAGTCCTCTGCTGCGGCCGTCTCGGCGCCGGGCAGGGTGGGGGAGTGCGGATCGGTGTATTCATGATGGTGGACGGGAGCGCCTGCAGAGTCCGTCCACGAGGATTCCCATTCGGCCTTGTCGGCCGCCTCGTTTGCCTTTGCGGTGTCGGCCGCCCTGGTGTCGGCAGCGGCGTCGTCGGTCCTGGTGTCCTCAGCCCGCGTGACGTCATCCGCGGTAGGAGCGGCTTGCCAGTCGTCCACATCGCCGGCATCAACGTCGCCGGCGTCGGCTGAGTGCAGTTTCGCCTCCGTGTCCACCACCGGTTCAGCGACCACTGGTTCCTCGACAACGGGGGGAGCAACGACGGGTTCCTCGACCGTCAGGCCTGGAGTCGAGGACGCCCCGGACTGCGGAACTGGATCGGCAGCCGGCTCCGGCTCAACGTCCCGTTCGTCCCGTGCTGGCTCAGGAACGGCCGCTTCCTCGCGGGCAGGTTCGTCGCCGGTGGGGCCGCTGCCCTCAGCGGCCGCTTTGCCCAGGTTGGTCACTCCGGCGAGTCCTGCTACCCCTGCGGTCACCGCACCCGGATCCGGTACTGTCCCGGTATTGGTTGGCTCCATTGCAGCGGGAGCTTGGCTTCCGGCGGAATTCGAGGCTTTGTTGCGACTCATGAGCCACCAAACAATCGCGACGATCAAAACAATGACAATGACCCAAATTAACCAATCCATGGCGGATGCCCTTCTGCTCACAGGGGTGCAGTACGTGGTATTTCCGACGTTACGTGCCTGCTAATGGGCTGTCCAGCGTTTGGGCGGCCGGTCCCGAAATTTGTCAGACTGCTTAGTAAAGGGGCGGGTGGAAATTACTTTGGAGGGAATTTTCGTCGAGTCACCTACTCTGGCTGCATGGACTTCAAAAGGCTGCAGATTCTGCGCGAGTTGGCGGACCGCCAAAGTGTGGGTGCCACCGCAGATGCCTTGAATGTCACTGCCTCCGCCGTTTCGCAGCAGTTGAAGACCCTGCAGGCGGAATTGGGCGTGAGCCTGGTGGAGAAGGTCGGCAGGGGAGTGCAACTCACCGAAGCCGGGCAGGCCATGGCGGCCGCTGCGGCGGAAATCGCCGCGGCCATGGCCCGGGCAGAGTCCACAGTGGACAGCTATCGGCAGGGCTGGCAGACCCAAGTTTCAGCGGCCTTCTTTCCCAGTGCCGCCGAGATGCTGCTGCCGGGAATGCTGCGTCGCGTCGCTGCCGTTCAGGGGCTGGGCTTCGATGCCCATTTCGAGGATCCGGGCACGGCGCACTTCGCTCCGTTGGTGGCCGACTACGACATCGTGCTGGCGCACAGCGTCGACGGGCCCGGGGTTTTCGCCAAGCGCTCACTCGCGGTAATACCGCTGTTGGAGGAAGCCCTCGACGTCGCCATGCCTGCCGGACATCCTCTGGCAGCCAAAGAGCGGCTGACTCCTGAGGACGTGGTGGGCCATCCGTGGATCGGCGTTCCGGAGGGATTTCCTTTCGACGCCGTTCTTCGCCAAATAGAAGTCCACGCGGGAAGGCAGGCCTCGCGGGGCCAACGGTACCCGGACCTGAGGGTGCTTGAAGCGCTTGTGGTGGCTGGTCACGGAATCTGCCTTCTGCCCCGCTATACGGCGCGGGCCAATGCCCGCAGGGGGCTTGTCCTTCGGCCTTTGACAGGCGTGAAGGCGAGCAGGAGCATCGTTGCCCTGGCGCGGCAGGAGGTTGCTGCCCGGTCCACCATCGCCGCAGTCCTGGAGATGCTCAAAGCAGAGGCCGCCGGGATTGCCAGGGAGTTGGATGACGCGCCCGCCCGGAAGTGAGCCCGCAGGGCGAAACTCCCGCCGCCATCCCGCAATATTGGGCCGATGCTGCTTAACCCGGCGGGGAACAAGGCCTGGGGGCGCCTCGTGCACATAGACTTTGGACCATGACCGACACCAGCACTGCTCCAGAGAACGCGCCGGACATCAAACCCCGCAGCCGGGCCGTCACCGATGGCATCCACGCCGCTCCTGCCCGCGGCATGTTCAGGGCCGTCGGCATGGGCGATGACGACTTTGCCAAACCCCAAATCGGCGTGGCGAGTTCGTGGAATGAAATCACCCCCTGCAACCTCTCACTTAACCGTCTTGCGCAGGGCGCCAAGGAAGGCGTTCACGCAGGCGGCGGCTTCCCGATGCAGTTCGGCACCATCTCCGTGTCCGACGGAATTTCCATGGGCCACGAGGGCATGCACTTCTCGCTCGTCTCCCGCGAAGTCATTGCCGACTCCGTGGAAACCGTCATGCAGGCAGAACGCATTGACGGCTCCGTGCTGTTGGCCGGCTGTGACAAGTCCCTTCCGGGGATGCTCATGGCCGCTGCCCGCCTGGACCTCGCTTCGGTCTTTCTCTACGCCGGATCGATCATGCCCGGTTGGGTCAAGCTTGAGGACGGCTCGGAAAAGGAGGTCACCCTCATTGACGCTTTCGAAGCGGTCGGAGCCTGTGCAGCGGGCAAAATGAGCATGGAGGACCTCACCCGCATCGAAAAGGCCATCTGTCCGGGTGAAGGTGCCTGCGGCGGCATGTACACCGCCAACACCATGGCCTGCATCGGAGAGGCACTTGGCATGTCCCTTCCCGGGTCTGCCGCGCCGCCGTCGGCAGACCGCCGTCGTGATGATTTCGCACGCAAGTCCGGCGAAGCGGTGGTGAACCTGCTCCGCCTGGGCATCACGGCCCGCGACATCATGACCAAGAAGGCCTTCGAGAATGCCATTGCGGTCACCATGGCCTTCGGTGGCTCCACCAACGCAGTGCTCCACCTTCTGGCCATCGCCCGCGAGGCGAACGTGGAACTGACGCTGGACGACTTCAACCGCATCGGCGACAGGATCCCGCACCTGGGCGACCTGAAGCCTTTCGGCCGCTACGTCATGACCGACGTCGACAAGATCGGTGGCGTGCCGGTCATCATGAAGGCACTGCTCGACGCCGGCCTGCTGCATGGCGACTGCCTCACCGTGACGGGAAAGACCCTCGCTGAGAACCTCGCGTCCATCAACCCGCCGGACCTGGACGGCAAGATCCTCCGTGCTCTGGACAACCCGATCCACAAGACCGGCGGCATCACCATCCTTCACGGTTCCATGGCTCCGGAAGGCGCCGTCGTGAAGACTGCCGGCTTCGACGCCGACGTCTTTGAGGGCACCGCCCGCGTGTTCGAGCGCGAGCAGGGTGCCCTGGATGCCCTGGACAATGGCGAGATCCACAAGGGCGATGTGGTGGTTATCCGTTACGAAGGACCCAAGGGCGGACCGGGCATGCGCGAGATGCTTGCCATCACCGGCGCCATCAAGGGTGCCGGGCTTGGAAAGGATGTCCTGCTTCTGACCGACGGCCGCTTCTCCGGGGGCACCACAGGTTTGTGCATCGGTCACGTCGCGCCCGAAGCGGTCGACGGCGGTCCCATCGCCTTTGTGCGGGACGGTGACCGCATCCGCGTCGACATCGCTGCCCGTTCGTTCGACCTCCTGGTGGATGAAGCCGAACTCGAGTCCCGCAAAGAGGGCTGGCAGCCGCTGCCGGCAAAGTTCACCAAGGGCGTCCTGGCCAAGTACGCAAAGCTCGTCCACAGTGCCTCCACGGGGGCCTACTGCGGATAATTTCCTGTCAGTGACTCCGCCCTGCCAGAGGGGCGGAGTCCGGCAGGCGGACATCGCTGTCCAAATAGTGAGATACGATGGTGCTCAATTGACACGTATCTCACTTTGAGGGAACACTGAACGCATGATCACATTCGTTACCGTCGGCGTCGTCGTCCTTACCAAGCGCGTGGCTTAGCCCGACTGGTAACGAACCGTCACGCGCAAACCCCTCGAAGAGCCGGAAGGCTGAGGGGTTTTTTTATTTGCAAGACCCACCATTTGTAGATCCACTAAGGAAGAGTCCGATGAGCAAAGGATCGCCGATCAGCCCCTCGCTGATGGCTGCAAAGTCCGCTGGAGCCCCCAAGGCTCCGGAAAAGGTCGACCGTACGGCTGAGGCCGTCGTCGTCGACGCTGCTGCACCTCTCTCTCCTGTACTTGGGCCGAACAACGTTGTACCCCCAACGGTGATGACCGGCTCGCAAGCAATTGTCCGTTCGCTCGAAGAACTCGGCGTCGACGATATTTTCGGTTTGCCCGGTGGCGCGATCCTGCCCACCTACGACCCCTTGATGGCCTCCAGCATGAATCACATCCTGGTCCGTCACGAACAGGGAGCCGGCCACGCCGCGCAAGGCTACGCCATGGTTACCGGACGGGTTGGCGTTTGCATCGCCACCTCGGGTCCCGGTGCCACCAACCTCGTTACCGCCATCATGGATGCCCACATGGACTCTGTGCCGATGGTGGCCATCACCGGCCAGGTATCCAGTGGAGTCATCGGCACCGATGCCTTCCAGGAAGCCGACATCGTGGGTATCACCATGCCCATCACCAAGCACTCGTTCCTGGTGACCGACCCCAACGACATCCCGCATGTCATGGCCGAGGCCTTCCACCTGGCCTCCACCGGCCGGCCCGGCCCCGTCCTGGTGGACATCGCCAAGGACGCCCAGGTGGGCCAGATGACGTTTTCCTGGCCCCCGAAAGTGGACCTGCCTGGATACCGACCCGTGGTCCGCGGCCACAACAAGCAGGTACGTGAGGCAGCCAAGCTGATCGCTGCCTCCAGCAAGCCTGTCCTGTACGTTGGTGGCGGCGTCGTCAAGGGCCACGCATCCGCAGAGCTCATGGAGCTCGCTCTGGCAACCGGTGCTCCTGTGGTCACCACGCTCATGGCCCGTGGTGCGTTCCCCGACTCCCACCCGCAGCACGTTGGCATGCCCGGCATGCATGGGTCGGTTTCGGCCGTTACCGCCCTTCAGCAGGCTGATCTGTTGATCACTCTCGGCGCCCGGTTCGATGACCGCGTCACCGGTGTCCTGAAGACCTTCGCGCCCTTTGCAAAGGTCATCCACGCTGACATCGACCCCGCCGAAATCTCCAAGAACCGGACGGCGGATGTCCCCATTGTGGGATCGGTCAAGGAAATCATCCCGGAACTCACCGAGGCCGTAAAGACGCAGTTCGAACTGAGCGGTGCACCGGACCTCGACTCCTGGTGGGCCTTCCTGGGTAACCTGCGGGACACCTACCCGCTGGGCTGGACCGAGCCTGAAGACGGCCTGAGCGCCCCCCAGCGCGTGATCAAGCGCATCGGTGAGCTGACCGGACCTGAAGGCATCTACGTTGCGGGAGTGGGCCAGCACCAGATGTGGGCTGCCCAGTTCATCAAGTACGAGCGCCCCCACGCCTGGCTGAACTCGGGTGGAGCAGGCACCATGGGTTATTCCGTACCTGCCGCCATGGGCGCCAAGGTCGGCGAGCCGGACCGCGTGGTCTGGGCCATTGATGGTGACGGCTGTTTCCAGATGACCAACCAGGAACTGGCCACCTGCGCCATCAACAACATCCCCATCAAGGTAGCCATCATCAACAACTCTTCGTTGGGCATGGTCCGCCAATGGCAGACCCTGTTCTATGAAGGCCGCTACTCCAACACGGACCTGAACACCGGCCATGACACCATCCGCATTCCGGACTTCGTCAAGCTGGCAGATGCCTACGGCTGCGCTGCGTTGCGGTGCGAGCGTGACGAAGACATCGACGCCACCATCCAGAAGGCCCTCGAAATCAACGACCGCCCCGTGGTGATCGACTTCGTGGTGAGCCCCAACTCGATGGTTTGGCCGATGGTGCCCGCAGGCGTCAGTAATGACCAGATCCAGGTTGCCCGCAACATGACCCCGGAATGGGAAGAAGAGGACTAGGCATGACCCGTCACACACTGTCCGTTCTGGTAGAAGACAAGCCCGGCGTGCTGACCCGCGTGGCCAGCCTCTTTGCCCGGCGTGCGTTCAACATCAACTCCCTGGCTGTGGGACCTACCGAGGTCCCCGGCATGTCCCGCATGACAGTGGTCGTCGACGCCGACGGCGACTTGATCGAGCAGGTCACCAAGCAGCTCAACAAGTTGGTCAACGTGATCAAGATTGTTGAACTGACTTCTGAATCTTCCGTACAACGCGACCACATCCTGGTCAAGGTACGTGCGGATGCCGCGACACGTCTGCAGGTTACCCAGGCTGCAGACCTGTTCCGTGCCGCCGTCGTCGACGTGTCCACAGACTCGTTGGTGATCGAGGCAACCGGTACCCCCGAGAAGCTCGCCGCACTCCTGTCAGTGCTCGAGCCATTCGGCATCCGTGAAATCGTGCAGTCCGGCACCTTGGCCGTTGGACGGGGATCCCGCTCCATGAGTGACAGGGCGCTTCGCTCCGCGTGAGCAATGCCTACGCGGGCAGTGCCCAGTACCGCAGCACCACAATCAATATCTAAGAAATCCACTCAAGAGGAGTTACGCAAGTGACTGAAATGTTCTACGACGACGACGCAGACCTGTCGATCATCCAGGGCCGCAAGGTAGCCATCGTTGGCTACGGTTCCCAGGGCCACGCCCACGCGCTCAACCTGCGCGATTCCGGCGTCGAGGTTGTCATCGCGCTCAAGGACGGCTCGAAGTCGGCCGCAAAGGCCGAAGACGCAGGCTTCACGGTCAAGAACGTTGCCGACGCTGCCGAATGGGCAGACGTCATCATGATCCTGGCACCGGACCAGCACCAGCGCTCGATCTACAACGACTCCATCAAGGACAAGCTGACCGAGGGCAAGGCCCTGGCCTTCGCACACGGCTTCAACATCCGCTTCGGTTACATCGAGGCTCCGGCCGGCGTCGACGTCATCCTGATCGCTCCGAAGGCACCGGGTCACACCGTGCGCCGCGAATTCGAAGCCGGCCGTGGCATTCCGGACATCATCGCTGTTGAGCAGGACGCTTCCGGCTCCGCTTGGGATCTGGCCAAGTCCTACGCCAAGGCCATCGGTGGCACCCGCGCCGGCGTCATCAAGACCACCTTCACCGAAGAGACCGAAACGGACCTCTTCGGCGAGCAGTCCGTCCTCTGCGGCGGTGTCTCCCAGCTTGTCCAGTACGGCTTCGAGACCCTGACCGAGGCCGGCTACCAGCCGCAGATCGCCTACTTCGAGGTTCTTCACGAGCTCAAGCTCATCGTTGACCTCATGTGGGAGGGCGGCATCGCCAAGCAGCGCTGGAGCGTTTCCGACACCGCTGAGTACGGCGACTACGTCTCCGGCCCCCGCGTCATCACCCCCGAGGTGAAGGAAAACATGAAGGCTGTCCTCGCGGACATCCAGAACGGTGCTTTCGCCAAGCGCTTCATTGACGACCAGGACAACGGCGCAACCGAGTTCAAGGAACTCCGTGCCAAGGCTGAGAAGCACCCGATCGAAGAAGTTGGCCGCGAACTGCGCTCCCTCTTCTCCTGGCAGCAGCAGGACGCCGACTACGTCGAAGGCTCAGCAGCCCGCTGATTAACCACTGCCCAGCAGTGATGCACCAGCACTAAGCAACGACGCCCGCCCGGCAGGTTACAGCCGGGCGGGCGCCGCTGTTTCCCAACGCATTCCTCCACCGAATTGCCGGCACGCTGCTGCTGTGAACTTCTTCACATCCCCTCCGGTCCGGGCGTAACATCGCCCCCCGGCTGGCGGAAACACCGCCCGGATTCGATATTCTGGGCTGGTCCCGGCGCCGTGCCCCGGGCCACGCATCCGCTCCTTGTCCAGTTCTGTCCCACGTTCTCCAAAGTAAGGTGCCACCCCGTGTCAGCCAGCAAACCCGTAGTCCTCCTCGCTGAGGAACTTTCGCCCGCAACAGTCGAGGCACTGGGCCCGGATTTCGAAATCCGCCAGACCGACGGCGCCGACCGTTCCCAGCTGCTGTCTGCCATCGCCGACGTCGACGCCATCCTGGTCCGCTCCGCCACCCAGGTTGACGCCGAAGCCATCGCTGCGGCCAAGAACCTCAAAGTCATCGCCCGTGCAGGCGTCGGCCTGGACAACGTGGACATCAAGTCCGCCACGCAGGCCGGTGTCATGGTGGTCAACGCACCGACCTCCAACATCGTCTCGGCCGCTGAGCTCACCGTGGGACATATCCTCAGCCTCGCCCGCCACATCCCGCAGGCCAGCTCGGCGTTGAAGAACGGCGAATGGAAGCGATCCAAGTACACCGGCATCGAACTCTTCGAGAAGAAGATCGGCATCATTGGCCTGGGTCGCATTGGCGCTTTGGTGGCGGCACGCCTGCAGGGCTTCGAAACCGAAATCCTGGCCTACGATCCCTACATCACCTCGGCCCGGGCAGCGCAGCTTGGCGTCAAGCTGGTCACGCTCGATGAACTCCTGGAGAACTCCGACTTCATCACCATCCACATGCCGAAAACCCCGGAAACGGTTGGCATGCTGGGGGCTGACGCCTTCCGCAAGATGAAGGAATCCGCCTACGTCATCAACGTCGCCCGTGGCGGCCTGGTGGACGAAGAAGCACTCTACGTTGCCCTGAAGGAAGGCCAGATCGCCGGTGCAGGCGTGGATGTCTTCGTCAAGGAGCCCAGCACCGACCTGCCGTTCTTCGAGCTGGACAACGTCGTCGTTACCCCGCACCTTGGTGCCTCCACCGACGAGGCCCAGGAAAAGGCCGGTGTGTCCGTGGCCAAGTCGGTCCGCCTGGCCCTTGCCGGCGAACTGGTGCCGGATGCCGTAAACGTGGCAGGCGGCGTCATCGCCCCCGACGTCCGTCCGGGCATCCCGCTGATCGAAAAGCTGGGCAGGATCTTCACCGCGCTCACCCACGCATCGCTGACGCAGATCGACGTCGAAGTTGCCGGTGAGATCGCCGCCCTGGATGTTAAGGTGCTCGAGTTGGCAGCCCTGAAGGGTGTCTTCGCCGATGTCGTCACTGAGCAGGTTTCCTACGTGAACGCGCCCGTCATCGCCGAGCAGCGCGGCATCAACACCCGGCTTATCACCACTCCTGACGCCGAGGACTACCGGAACGTCCTGACCATCCGTGGTGCTCTCAGTGACGGTTCGCAGATCTCCGTGGCCGGTACCCTCACAGGTCCCAAGCAGGTGGAGAAGCTGGTGGGCGTCAATGGCTACGACGTTGAAATTCCGATCAGCGAGCACCTGGTTGTGGTGGCTTACTCCGACCGCCCCGGCGTGATCGGTACCATCGGCCACATCCTCGGCATGAACAACATCAACATTGGTGGCATGCAGGTTGCCCGCCAAACTGAGGGCGGCCAGGTCCTGGCGCTCCTGACCATCGACAGCTCTGTTCCGCAGCAGGTACTGGAGGCCATCAAGGCCGGTATCGGTGCCGACATGGTCCGCGAAGTGGACCTGGAAGACTGATCGACATCAGCTGAAGATCGCGTGCCGGCGACACACCCATGGCACGCAGAAGTGGCCGGTCTGCTTACAATGGCTGGGTCCGGGATTCGGACCCGGCAGCAGGCCGGCCACTACTTTCAGCACATTCAGCCCGGTATTCCGCTGTGTTTTTTCAGGAATCCCGGACAACGTGTGCGCGCCCGCTATCAAGGTCCCAGGGAGCCCAATGAACGCCGTCCAAAGGTTCATCAGAAGCCGTGTGCTGCTGCTGACCGCGGCCATTTTGATCGTCGCCATGTGCTTGTCCGTCCTCGTCCAGAGCCAGTCGCAGGCGGCTCTGAACAGGACAGTGGACGAGAACTCGCGGGGACTCTACGACATCCTGGTCCAGGCGAAGCCGGACCAGTCACAGAATGGCGACGGCGGTTCGCTGATCCAGCCGGAAATCGCCAACGGCCAGGGCGGGATCAGCTTTGACCAGCTGGAGAAGATCCGCGGAATGGGCCAGACTGCCGTGGCAGCGCCCATCAGCCTGGTCTCGCGGGTATCGCAAAACCTTGAAGCTCCGCGCCTGAACGCGATGGACTACCTGGGCTACAACGCGGGCCTCGCCGGGGCTGTTACCGCCGGCGACCCGTCCGCCATGGACTCCAGCAAATGGCCGGCAGCGGAGTCGGTGTTCTCGGATTCTCCCAAGAAGTACCGCTTGACCGCATCGGCCACCAGCTCCGACGGAGTCAAGGAGCAGACGCTCTTCAAGACCAGCGCCGAAGGCACCCTGGGCAAGGGACGTCTCGTGCAGGAGCAGGCAGCCGGTGGCAGCAACGTCCGGATTGCCGGTCCGGACGGCGAAACCGGCATCAAGTTCCCGGCTCCCGCCCTGGGCTCAGAGCACAACCTTTTCAATCTCTCCGTGGCGCTTCCCATGGCGCCTGAGGTGACCGAGTCCGTCGTCGCCGTCGATCCCGCCGCCGAAAGGGCGTTGCTGGGTTCCGCGGGAGACTTCCTTGCGCCGTTGGAGAAGGCTCCGCCGGCAGACGCCCGCGACGCCGGTGCGATCGGCCGCCACTTCGAAAGCCTCTTCACCACGGGCCTGAGCATGCAGCAGCTGGAAGAGGGCCCCGATTTCCTCGGCGTGAAGCTCAAGTATTGGGCACCGCTGATGACGCAGTACCAGCAAGCCAAGCGCGACGGACTGCTGACCGCTGATTCGAAAGCCATCCCGCTGATTGTCCGCACGGGCACCTCGCTGGACCTGAAGTACTCGGTGAAAATCGAGGAACTTGATTCCAGCGGCAAAGTGGTCAAGGACGTGGGTACCGTCACCCGTTCCCTGGACAAGGATTACCTGCCTTTCGTCTCCAAGTCTCCGTTCGCCCTCGAATGGCCCGGCTCCACTGACCACAGCCAGCTGCTGGGCAGCACGGCCGCCTTCGGCCAGGGCTTGTACAACCCGGCAACATGGAGCACGGCGTTCGCGGCTGCGCCGCAGTACAAGGACGGCGACGAAGCTGCCAACGGCGCTTCCGACAAGAGCGCGACGCCGGGGGACTGGGTTACCGTCAACCGCCTGCCTGAGAAGTCTTCCTTCGGCGCTGCAGTGGACCAGACCCAGCGCAAGCCCGTGGACGAGCGTTCGTACCGGGAAGACCTCGAGACGGGCAAAAAGCCTGCCGCGCCTTTGCCCATGGTGTACGGCACCTTCGATCCTTCCGCGGTTCAGGCCGCTGCCGGCGACGTCAACAAGTTGCCGTTGGGCGGTTACGATCCCACGCCCATGACACTGACCAAAGACGCCGAAGGCAAGGACGTCGCCAGCGCCGGGCTCAAGCCATCGCTCAGTGCAACGGGTCTGGTCAGCCAGTCCGCCGGTGCCATCACTGACTACTACGGCCTTGCCGCGGCCCGTGGCTACGATTCCAACGCCAACGTCATCGACGCCGTGCGGGTCCGTGCGAACGCCGCAGGCAACTGGAAGACGGCACAGCCCGAGGTCGAGAAGCTGGCATCCCAGATCCGCGACCTCGGCTTGGAAGCTACGGTCGTGGCCGGTTCCGCGCGTGAAGACGCCAACATCTTCGTGCCGGGATACAGCAAGGACGACGCCGGCAAGGAGTCTGCTCTGGGCACAGTCCAGCAGTCCTGGGTGCGGCAGAACGCAGCCGACGCCGTGTCCGGATCGCTGACCGGAACCAACATCACGTTGCTCTTCCTGACTCTGCTCGGCGCCACGCTCCTGACCGGAGCGTCCACCGTCAGTTACATCCGACAGCGCCGAAGCGAGGCCGGAATCCTTCGCGCCATGGGCTGGACGCAAAAGCGGATCCGGTCCTGGGTACTGGAAGAGTTCGCCGTTGGTGCTGCCGCAATGGCCGCGGCGGGTGTCGTCTTGAGCTTGCTGAGCTGGAACATCGCCACCGTCATCGTCTCGGTGACCATGCTGGTCATCTACAGCGCCGCTGCCCTGCTCGCAGCCCAGCAGCTTCGGCACCGCGTGGTGATCGACCAGGAACCCCAGCACGATGAACGTTTGGTCACGGTGGACTCACCCCTGACGTTCGCCAACAGGCAGCTGACCACCAACCGGTTCAACTCCATTTCCCTGGCTGTGGCAGTCGGCGTGTTCGGCGCTGCAGTCGGTGCCCTGATCGCCTTGCTGATCGACATCCCCCGGGCGGCAGGAGCCAGCGCCCTCAGTGGCCTGGCCGCAGCCAGCATCGCCCTCCCGAGCGTGACCCTTGCGGTCTTCGGCGTCGTCGTCGGCCTTCTGCTGACCCTGGTCACCGGAAGGTTCGAGCTCCACGCCAAGCGCGAGTACCTGGGTACGCTGCGGGCCATGGGCTGGAACCCCGACATGCTGGGCCAGGTCCGCTTCTTCGAAAACGCACTTGTCGGCACAGTGGCACTTCCCCTGGGTGTCCTCGGTGCCCTGGGGCTCGGGTTGCTCCTTGCCCCCTACGCAGCGCTGTGGGCCGGGCTCGCCGGTCTGCTGGCCGTAATTTGCTGGATTCCCATTGCAACGAAAGTAGTCAAATGACTGACAACCTCAACCCCGAGCTGAAGGCCACCCCGGAAACAACGGAAGAGTCGCTGCAGACCCGCGCCAACACCATCGTCAGGGCTGCCGACCACGCAACCCCCCTGGAACTGAGCCGGGTCACCATCCACTACGGCGGCGACAAGGGCGGTGCGGAGGAAGTCGACGTCGTCGATGACTTCAACCTCACCCTGCACGCAGGCGAGATGCACTGTGTCGCCGGCCGAAGCGGCTCCGGCAAGACCAGTATCCTGACGGTCAGCGCCGGACTGACGCTGCCGACGTCGGGCAAGGTCTTCTGGGAGGGCCAGCCGCTGGACGGCATGGGCGACGACGAAATCGCCGACCGCCGCCGGGCACTGATCGGCTACGTGGACCAGGGCGGTGCCTTGATCGATGGCATGAGCGCCCTGGAGAACGTGCTGCTTCCGGCTGTCCCGGACGGCGAAGTTGAACAGCGCACCGAAATGGCAAAGGACCTCCTTGACCTGGTGGGCCTCGGGCGCCGCATGCGCCACCGCCCGGCCCAGCTCTCCGGTGGTGAGCGCCAGCGTGTGGCGATCGCGCGTGCCTTGATCCTCGGGACCCGTGTGCTGGTGGTGGACGAACCCACGGCAAGCCTTGACCGGGCAGCAGCAAACCGCATCATTGGCATCCTCAAGGACACCACCAGCGATGGCATCGCTGTACTCGTCGCGTCACACGACCACGAGCTGGTCCGCCTCAGCGATACGCTGACGGAACTTAACTAAGCTATTTCATTCGAAAAAAAGGTAACTTCTTAGAGTGACGTCTCCAGAGAAATCCCCGTTCTACATCACCACCGCCATCAGTTACCCCAATGGTGTGCCGCACATCGGCCACGCCTATGAGGTCATTGCCACTGATGCCATGGCACGCTTCAAGCGCCTCGACGGCCATGAAGTGTTCTTCATGACGGGGACGGACGAGCACGGCCTCAAGATGCAGCAGTCGGCGGAGAAGGAAGGCATCTCCGCCAAGGAGCTGGCAGACCGCAACTCCGCAGCGTTCAAGCAGATGAGCCAGGACCTGGGCATCTCCTACGACCGCTTCATCCGCACCACCGACCAGGACCACTACGCGGCCTCGCAGGCCATCTGGAAAAAGATGGAAGCCAACGGCGACATCTACCTTTCCAAGTACGAAGGCTGGTACTCGGTCCGCGACGAGGCTTACTACGTCGAGGACGACACTGTGGTGAAGGAGGACGGTCTCCGCTACTCCAAGGAAACCGACACGCTGGTCAGCTGGACCGCGGAGGAAAGCTACTTCTTCCGGCTCTCCAACTACCAGGAAAAGCTCCTGGCGCTTTACGAAGAACAGCCGGAGTTCGGCGCACCGCAGTCGCGCTTCAACGAGGTCATCAGCTTTGTCAGGCGCGGACTGGAAGACCTGTCCATCAGCCGCACGACCTTCGACTGGGGTGTTCCGGTTCCGGGCGATGCGAAGCACGTCATGTACGTGTGGGTTGATGCCCTGACCAACTACCTCACGGGCGTTGGCTACCCGGACATCGAGTCTGAGTCCTTCAAGAAGTTCTGGCCTGCGGATGTGCACGTGATCGGCAAGGACATTTCGCGGTTCCACGCGATCTACTGGCCCGCGTTCCTGATGAGTGCGGGGCTGCAACTTCCCCAGCGAGTCATGATCCACGGCTTCCTGACCAACAACGGCGTGAAGATGTCCAAGTCGTTGGGCAACGTCGTGGCACCCCAGGACTTCGTGGCACAGTACGGACTGGACCAGTGCCGTTACTTCTTCCTCCGCGAAGTTCCGTTTGGTGCTGACGGTAACTACAACCACGAAGCCATCGTGGGCCGGATGAATGCCGACCTTGCCAACAACTTCGGCAACCTTGCCCAGCGTTCCTTGTCCATGGTGGCGAAGAATTGCGATGGAAAGGTCCCGCAGCCGGGTGCCTTCACGGCCGAGGACGAAGCACTCCTGGCACAGGCAGGAGCCTTGCTGGAGACCGCGCGCAGTGCCTTTGAGAAGCAGGAGTTCAGCCGGGCGCTCGAAGCCATGTGGACGGTGTTGGGTGACACGAACGCCTACTTCGCCGAGCAAGCTCCGTGGGTACTGCGGAAGACCGACCTCGAGCGCATGAACACGGTCCTGTACGTCACGCTGGAGGTCGTGCGGATCATTGCGATCCTCGCCCAACCCGTGATGCCGTCGTCGTCCGCCAAGCTGCTGGACGTGCTGGGACAGCCCGAAGGTGAGGCACGCCAGTTCTCCGCCATTGCCACGCCCCTGGTGGCGGGGACCGAACTGCCGGCGCCGGCACCGGTCTTCCCGCGCTACGAAGAACCCGCCGAAGCATAAGCTCCGCACGTTCTCTCACGTAATACCAACAAAAAAGAAACGCTCTCTCACTTCCGCAGGATATCGGCGGCTAAGTGAGAGAGCGTTTCTCGTAAGACCCGGGAATGTGAGCGAGCGATCAGGCCGTGGCGAGGCCCTCCACGGGCGACAAGCGTGCCGCGCGCCGCGCCGGGAGCACCGATGCCAGGAGCCCTGCCACGACCGCCACGCCAAACACGGCAGCCAACTGCAGCCATGGAACTGTGGGAACCACGCTGGCCAAGTCGCCCAGGGTTGCCTGCGCGCCGAGCCATCCGTACACAATCCCCATGCCAGCGCCCATGACGGCCGCAACGCCTGCAACAAGTACGGCCTCAATGGCCAACATCCCGCGCAGCTGTCCTGTCGTCAGGCCGAGGGCACGCAACAGCGAGTTCTCGCGCGTCCGCTCCAGGACCGAAAGGGACAAGGTGTTGGCTACGCCGATCAACGCAATCACGACGGCGACACCCAGCAGGCCTGTGACCACCAACAGCAGGACATCGATGATGCTGTTGAACGTCACGCGCTCGATGGCCGCACCGCTGACGGTCCTTTCGTGGACTCCCAAGGCCGAAGCGATGTCCTTCTGGATGGCTTGGACACGGTCACCGGAGACGGAATCGTCCAGCTTCACCCACACCATCCCGGGGGATTCCGGCAGGGGACCGGAACTGATGCTGGAGGACTCGACGAATGCCGGAACATGCCGCGTCCGCAGGACCTTCGAGTCGAGCGTGACGTTGCCGCCCGCCGTCGTCAAGCTTGCTGCACCCTCCGGTGAATCTTCGGGCAGGTAGAGCGTACCGGGAACCGGCTTGAGGTTGTTATCGCGCAGTACTGACGCGGCATCGCCGGCGGACAGACCATAAACCGTGGCGGCACCACCGCTCGTGTCGTCATGGATTGTCCCGACCGGCTGAAGCAGGACCGCTGCGCTGACGCCGTCGAGCCCTTTGATCCGGGCGACCGCCTGCGCGGTATCTGCCGATCCGGCCGTCTGTGCGGCGAGATCCACGGGGTAGTTCTCAGCAAGCGTGTCGTTGAACGCCTGACGGGAGGTAGCTGCGCCGGTCATCATGAGGGACACCAGCGTGACGCCGATCAGCAGCGCGGCAGCAGTCGCCGAGGTGCGGGCCGGATTGCGGGTGGCGTTCACCGCTGCGAGCTTGCCCGGAACACCGGCCGGTGCCGCGAGACGCCCGGCCAGGGCAACCACTCCGGGAATGAACAGGGTGGAACACAGCAGGATGCCGACGAAGGAGACCGCACCGCCCAGCAGGGCAACCCCAAGGACCACGTTGATGCTGCCGTATACCAGCAGCCCGGCTCCGCCCACCAAGGCCAGCAGGCCTACGAACAGCCTCACCCTGCCGCGACGGTTCCGCACTGACGCGTCGTCCGCAGGCCGCAAGGCGGCAAGAGGCGCGACGGCGGTGGCCGCCTTCGCAGGGACCAACGCCGCCACGACTGTCAGCAACGTTCCGGCCACCAAACCGGCAATAATGGCCGACGGCGGAACGGCCAACGTAGCGAAGGCCTGCTCGGGCTGCGACTTGGCCCAGGCGATCAGGGCAGTCATCAAGCCTGTGGCGGCCAGGACGCCCAATACCGAGGAGACGACTCCGACAACCAGCGCCTCCAGCATCACCGAGCCACGGATCTGGCCGCGCCCTGCGCCAAGGCACCGCAGGAGAGCCAACTCCCTGGTCCGCTGCGCCACCAGGACAGAAAACGTATTGGCAACCACCAAGGTGGAGACCAGGATGGCGATCCCGGCGAAGGCAAGGAGGACAATCGTCAACTGGTCTTGCCCGGCGCTCAGCATGGCCACTGTCGAAGTGACTTTCTCCTGGGCTGTCTCCAGTACGGGCGCCACGGCTCCGGCGGCCTCCATGCGGTGGCTGATGTAGTCCTTGGCAGCGGCAACATCTTCACCGGACTTGAGGGCAAACTGCAGGCCGGAGTATCCCGCCCCCGCGTCCTGGACTGCGTTCAGTACGGACTCTGAAGAAAGCAGCTGGGCCGCCGAGGAAGAGAAGGGGTCGTTGGTGGCCTGGATCAAGCCCGAGATAGTAACCTTGGCGTTCTTGACCGGACCTCCGCCATGCAATTCCAGTGTGCTGCCTACTGCCAGGCCGAGGTGCTCGGCGGACTTGACGTCAATAGCTGCTTCCAAGGCGTTGCCGGGCATGGAGCCCGAGGCCAGCACAGCACTTTCCAAGGATGCCGGCGCCGCATTCCGCAGCTTTCCGTGTTGCTCACCGCCACCGGCCTCAAACGTCACGTATGTTGAGCGCTCGGCGTAACTGGCCTCAACGGCCGGGGAGGAAGCTGCAGCATCCACTGCGGCCTGGGAAAAGGCTTCGCCGTTCTTCGACGTAGCCACCAGATCGGCGTTTCGATAAGCCTCCCCGATGCTGGCGCCCAACGAAGCATTGGTGCTCGCCCCCACCATGAGCGTTGAGGAAAGGAACATGACGGACAGCATCACGGCAAGCCCTATGGCTATGAACCGCCGGTAATGCGTCGTCAACTGGGACAGGGCAACCCGCAACATGCTTCAGGCCCCCAGCTTGCCAAGGGCAGTAAGGACGGAGTCCGCCGTGGGCTGGTGGATCTCGCCCACCAGGCCGCCGTCGCTCATCAAGACCACACGGTCTGCGTAACTGGCCGCCACCGGATCGTGGGTGACCATGATGATGGTCTGGCCCATCTCCAGGCTGCTGCGGCGCAGCAGCGCCAGAACCTCGCCGCCGGCTTTGGAGTCCAGGTTGCCTGTGGGTTCGTCACCGAATACGACGTCGGGACGCGTCAGCAGCGCACGGGCTACTGCCACGCGTTGCTGTTGGCCGCCGGAGAGCTCGTGGGGGCGGTGCTTCAACCTGTCCTTCAACCCAAGGGTGGTTACGACGGTATCCAGCCAACCGGCGTCGGCCGATGTTCCCGCCAAGGCGAGCGGCAGCGTGACGTTCTGCTCGGCCGTGAGGGTAGGGACCAGGTTGAAGGCCTGGAACACGAAGCCGATCCGTTCCCGCCGGAGAGCTGTGAGCTGGCGGTCACTGAGTCCGGTGAGCTCGGTTCCACCCAGGAGGATGCGGCCCGAGTCAGCGGTATCCAGGCCCGCCAGGCAGTGCATCAGCGTGGACTTGCCCGAACCTGAGGGACCCATGATGGCCGTGAATTTCCCGGCGTCGAAACTCACCGAGACTTCGTTCAAGGCGGTCACGCTGGTGTCGGCGCGACCGTAGCTCTTGGTCAGTTTGAAAGCCTCGACGGCGGGACGGGCGGTGTCCGATCCCGCATGATGGCCGGTTCCGGGAGGGTGGGGGAGAGGCGTGAATGTCGTCATGGTTCCACGCTATTGTCGGGCCCGGGCCTGCGGGATCGGGCTGTGGACCCATTGTCACTGGCCAGTGCTCATACCCTGGTCTGAGCCGGGCTAGGTCCCCGGGGCCACAACGCCCGTCTCGTAGGCGATGACCACCACCTGGACACGGTCCCGGGCTCCCAGCTTGGCCAGGATATGTCCCACATGCGTTTTCACTGTGGCTTCGGACAGGAAAAGCCCAGCCGCGATTTCCGGATTGGACTTCCCTTGGGCGATGAGCTGGAACACTTCGCGCTCGCGGTTCGTGAGGGTTTCGACGGCGGCCGCGTGCTCGCCCTGTTCGGGGGTCTGCGTCCGGAGCAGGGGTGCCACGTGGTCCAGCAAGCGGCGGGTGGTCGATGGTGCGATGACCGCGTCGCCCCGGTAGACGGTGCGGATGGCTTCGAGCAGCTCCTCCGGCGGGGCATCCTTCAGGAGAAACCCGCTGGCACCGGCCTGGATGGCAGCCAGCGCGTACTCATCAAGGTCGAAGGTTGTGAGGACCACGATCTTGATGTCCGCACGTTGCGAACCCGCGGGTTGGGCTGCTGCCTGTTCCAGGATGCGCCGGGTGGCCTCGATGCCGTCCATGCCGGGCATCCGGACATCCATGAGGACCACGTCCGC
Source organism: Paenarthrobacter sp. NPDC057981 (assembly GCF_042886835.1). Taxonomy (NCBI): domain Bacteria; kingdom Bacillati; phylum Actinomycetota; class Actinomycetes; order Micrococcales; family Micrococcaceae; genus Paenarthrobacter; species Paenarthrobacter sp. NPDC057981. Next base: position 3,802 of record NZ_JBHVQI010000015.1, on the reverse strand, counting down.
AGTGGTGACACCCAACGCTTGGATGGCTTCGATCCCGTTGCCCGCCTCTGCCACGACATCGAGATCGGGTTGCGAGTTGATGAGCATGCCAAGGCCCGAACGGACCAGCTGCTGGTCATCGACGAGGGCAACCCGAATGGGTGCGGGCAGTTCAGGCATTGCTAGGCCTCCGAATAGGGAATGAATGCGGACACGCGAAAGCCGCCGCCTTGTTCTGGGCCGGCTGTCAAGGAACCATCGTAGAGCGAGACCCGCTCAGCCATTCCCCGCAGCCCGTTGCCGCCACCTGCCGCCGGCGGATCGGCGGCGGCGCCCCGGCCGTCGTCGACGATATCCAGCTGCAGACCCCGGCCCTGCCAGCTCAGCGCCAGGTTGGCTGTTGCCTTGGGCCCTGCGTGCTTCATGACGTTGGTGAGGGCCTCTTGGATGATGCGGTACGCAGTGAGTTCCGCGCCGGCGGGAAGAGGCCGTCGAGGTGTTCCGACGAGCTGGTAGCCCACTTGGAGAGTTGCCGCGCGGAAGCCCAGGAGCAGCTCATCCAGGTCGGAAAGCCTGGGTTGCGGACGCGTGGGAGAGTCTTCGTCCGAGCGCAGGATGCCCAGCAAACGCCGCATCTCGCCCAGCGAATCCCTTCCCGTGGCGGCGATGGTGGCCAGGGCTTCGGTGGCAAGTTCGGGTTTCGCCGCGGCGGCGTACCGTGCACCGTCTGCCTGCGTGATGATGACGGACAGCGAGTGCGCCACGATGTCGTGCATCTCGCGGGCGATGTGGGAACGTTCGTCGGCAGCCGCCAGTTTCCGCTCCTGGGATTGCTCCACCTCCATGCGCCGGGTACGGTCCTCGAGGGCTTGGAGTTGGAGCCTGCGTACGCGGGTGAGGTCGCCCAGTGTCCAGCTCACAAGGACCAGCATCCAGATCAGCACCGTGTAGAGCGCCCCGATGGTGAGGCCCATGATGCCCGACTCCACGTTGCCTGTGTACTCTCGCGTCGTGAGCATCACGCCACCCACCAGGCCTGCCACCAGGACCGTGCGGCTGGCCCACGTCGGACCATAGGCCGCCGTGGCGTAGATGATGAGCGGAACGGCAATTTGGCCGGCTACAGGTTCAGCGCCGACGGCCCACTGGATAAGGCACACGAGGATGACGACGCCGGCCGCCACTGCCGGGCGCGTCCGTCGCCAAGCGAGCGGCAACAGAAGGGCGCAGGACAGGAAGAACAGCCACGGCCGGTCGGCGAGCAGGTAGACGGGACCGAAGAGCAGGATGAGAAGGCATGTTGCCGTCAAGTCCACTGTGAAGCGGTTGATCCGGAACCATTCATATACTGCGTGCCGTCTGTCCACGCTAAGACTCTATTCGTTGTGTCCTGGCCCTGGCATCATGCCGTGGTCGGACATCCAGGACCAGGCTGTTCAAGGAGTGAGACGATTTTGACCAGCATGTGGATTGCTTGGCTAGATAGACCTATGAGTGCATCGTCCATCAATCTCGCTGTCATCCCCGGCGACGGCATCGGCCCGGAGGTCATCGCCGAAGCCGTCAAGGTCCTTGAAAAGGCTGTCGCCGCCGAAGGCGTCACCCTTGAGCAGACCCACTACAAGCTCGGTGCCCAGCACTGGCTTGAGACAGGCGAGACCCTGCCCGACGAAGTTCTTGAAGATCTCCGGACGCGCGATGCCATCCTCTTCGGCGCCGTGGGCGCAGCACCGGGTGATACCCGCATTCCCTCAGGCATCATCGAACGCGAGATGCTGCTCAAGCTCCGCTTCAGCCTGGACCACTATGTGAACCTGCGTCCCTCCCGCCTGTACGGAACTGTAGGCAGCCCCTTGGCCGACCCCGGAACCATTGACTTCATTGTGGTCCGCGAGGGAACCGAAGGGCCCTACGTTGGCAACGGCGGAACCTTGCGTGGCGGAACGCCGCACGAGGTAGCTACCGAAGTTTCGCTCAACACCGCCCATGGAGTGGAGCGTGTGGTCCGGGACGCCTTCCGTCGCGCCGACGAACGCCCGCGCAAGCACGTGACCCTCGTGCACAAGCACAATGTTCTGGTTTTCGCAGGGCATTTGTGGAAGCGCACGGTGGAAGCCGTGGCGCAGGAGTTCCCTGACGTCACCCACGATTACCTGCACATCGACGCGGCCACCATCTTCATGGTGACCAACCCTTCGCGCTTCGATGTGATCGTCACCGATAACCTTTTTGGCGACATCCTCACCGACCTCGCTGCTGCCGTCACGGGCGGTATCGGCTTGGCGGCCTCCGGGAACATCAACATGGACCGCACGGCACCGTCCATGTTCGAACCCGTCCACGGCTCAGCTCCGGATATCGCCGGACAGCAGAAAGCCGATCCCACCGCGGCCATCCTCTCCGCAGTGCTCCTTTTGGACCACCTTGGCTACACCACGGCGGCCCGAAAGATCGAAGCGGCAGTTGTTGCCGACGTCGAGAACCGCACCGGCGAACCGCGCAGCACCGCTGCCATCGGTGACGCCATCGCGGCCGCACTTTAGGCCCATTACGCAGGCGTAAGCTTGTCTTGAATTATTTATCTGCTTCCCTGGTCCATCGCTGAACCACACCCTTTTGGGCCCGGTTCGCCATGCCAGGTAGCTGACTGTGGAGGAAACATGACTCAGACTGCCCATGGCGTCGAATTCAGCCAGCAGCTCTCGGAAAACCCGAAGTCTGCTGAGGAGCGTGCAGCCATCCTGGCGAACCCAGGCTTTGGCGACTACTTCACCGACCACACCGCCGTCGTCGACTACAAAGTCGACGCCGATGGCAATGGCGGTTGGCAGAATGCCAGGATCGAGCCCTACGGCCCCATCTCCCTGGATCCTTCGGCAGCGGTCCTGCACTACGGCCAGGAGATCTTCGAGGGCCTCAAGGCCTACCGTCACGCCGATGGTTCCGTGTGGACATTCCGCCCCGAGGCCAACGCGGCACGCCTGAACAAGTCGGCCCGCCGGCTTGCCCTTCCGGAACTGCCGGAAGAGTACTTCCTGGGCGCCATTCGCGAACTCGTGCAGGCGGACCAGGAGTGGGTTCCCTCCGGCGACGGCGAGGCTCTTTATCTTCGTCCGTTCATGATCGCCACGGAGGCCTTCCTGGGTGTTCGGGCCGCACGCGAAGTGTCCTTCCGCGTCATCGCATCGCCTGCCGGCAACTACTTCGGCGGCGAGCTCAAACCGGTCTCCATCTGGATCTCCCGCGAATACGCCCGTGCCGGCCGTGGCGGAACGGGAGCGGCCAAGTGCGGCGGCAACTACGCCGCTTCGCTGATCGCGCAGCAGGAAGCCGAAGCCAACGGCTGCAAGCAGGTTTTGTTCCTGGACCACTTCAACGACGACGCCGTGGAAGAGCTCGGCGGCATGAACGTCTTCTTCGTCATGAAGGACGGCTCCTTGGTGACTCCCGCCCTCAGCGGCACGATTCTCGAAGGCGTGACCCGCATGTCGGTGATCCAGGTGGCCAAGGATATGGGCCGCGAGGTTTCCGAGCGCAAGATCACCTTGGACGAATGGCGCGACGGTGTCGCTTCCGGTGAGATCACTGAAGTGTTCGCCTGCGGTACTGCAGCCGTGATCACGCCGATCGGTGTCCTCAAGGATGCAACCGAATTCATCGGCGCCGAAGATGCCAAGGCTGGAGAAACCACCATGGCCATCCGCGAGAAGCTTCTGGGTATCCAGACCGGAACGGTCGAGGACACCCACGGCTGGCTGACCCGCCTGGTCTAGCACACCGAACCCACGACGGCGGCCGGTCACCTTTGATTCGCAAAGGTGAC
>NZ_JBHVQI010000014.1:0-125788 GCF_042886835.1 Paenarthrobacter sp. NPDC057981 | reverse complement strand
CACTCCGCGGTCTCTTCCGGATCACGATCAGGCAGCTGGGCAGTCAACCCGCTGAGGATGTGTGAGGTCTCTTCTCCTGCAGCCACGTCCAACCTCTCTTCATTGAATGTATGGGCGCTTGCTCTGTGGGGGCGCTCAAGGAATTTCGTATTGTGAGAATAAAATTCTGCAATTCGAGATTACGTGCGCTGATGGGCAGCGTCAACACGGATTGCGTATCTCAATCAGTCAAGCGGGAAACCTGGCAGCAAACAACCGAATGTGACCCTGCCTACAGGTTCAACCTTGACCAGAGGTGACCTGCGTCATAGAGTTCTTTCACTATTCAATAACTCGATTCCACAATGTGGAATCAGTACGAAGTGGAGATCCACGATGCAGACGACTTCATCAGTCGGCGTCAATGAGACTCCGGAAGACGCAGAGACGGGTGCCCCCAACCACCCGGTCGTGGGAAACACGGATCTTTGCGCGATTGCTTCCGAAGCCGCAGGCCGTACCATCAGTCCCAGTCTTTACAACATCGACCTCGCCCCCACCAAAGCCAAAGGCCGCAAGTGGACCAGCTACAGCATCTTTACCCTCTGGGCCAATGACGTCCACAGCCTGGGTAACTATGCCTTCGCCATCGGCCTGTTCTCCCTCGGCTTGGGTGGCTGGCAAATCCTGGTGGCCCTGGGAATCGGTGCCGTGCTTCTTTTCGCCCTCCTGAACTTCTCAGGATTCATGGGCCAAAAGACGGGCGTTCCCTTCCCGGTCATGAGCCGGATCAGCTTTGGCATCAGGGGAGCCCAGATCGCAAGCCTTGTCCGTGGCGCCGTCGCAGTCGCCTGGTTCGGCATCCAGACCTACCTGGCCTCCGTCGTCCTGCGCGTCATGCTCGTGGCCATGGCTCCTGGATTGAAGGACCTGGACAGCAACTCCATCCTGGGCCTTTCCACGCTCGGTTGGTTCTCGTTCGTTGCCCTGTGGATCGTGCAGTTGGTCATCGTCAGCTTCGGCATGGAGATGATCCGTAAATACGAGGCCTTCGCTGGCCCCGTCATCCTCGTCACCATGGCCGCGATCGCCGTCTGGGTCTTCATCGAAGCCGGTGGCGCCATCCAGTGGACCGGCATCAAGGGCCTCGAAGGTACCGAGATGTGGCTGACCATCTTTGCCGGCGGCGCCCTCTGGGTGTCCATCTATGGAACGTTCGTCCTGAACTTCTGCGACTTCACCAGGTCCTCTACGTCCAAGAAGTCGATCGTCAAGGGAAACTTCTGGGGCATTCCCATCAACATGCTCGTCTTTGGCGCCATCGTCGTCGTCATGGCCGGCGGCCAGTACAAGATCAACGGCACGGTCATCCAAAGCCCCTCGGACATCGTCCAGAGCATCCCCAACACGCTCCTGCTGGTCCTGGCTTGCCTGGCCTTGCTGATCCTGACCATCGCGGTGAACCTCATGGCCAACTTCGTGGCTCCGGTCTACGCGCTGACCAATCTGTTCCCGCGGCACCTGAACTTCCGCAAGGCGGCCTGGGTCAGTGGAACCATCGGCTTGATCATCCTGCCGTGGAACCTCTACAACAACCCGATTGTCATCGTGTACTTCCTGGGCGGCCTCGGTGCTTTGCTTGGCCCGCTGTTCGGTGTTGTCATGGCTGACTACTGGCTGGTCCGACGAGGCAAGGTCAATGTCCTGGAGCTCTACAGCGAGGACCCGAAGGGTGCCTACTTCTATAAGCGCGGCGTGAACCCCAAGGCCATCATTGCGATGATCCCTGCGGCCGCACTGGCCCTGGCCATTGCCTTCATTCCCGGTCTTGCGGCCGCGGCACCGTTCGCTTGGTTCATCGGGGCCGGCGTCGCAGCGCTCACCTACTTCGCCATTGCGGACAAGAAGCAGGTCCACGAGGACGTTTCCGGCGAGCCGATCGCCGTCGCCAGCACCCACTGACACGTGACAAAAGGTGCCGCCCGTCCTTCCGGTCAACTGGCCGCAGGGCGGGCGCTGCCATTGAGAGGAAATACCATGCGCATTCTTGTCGCAAACGTGAACACCACGCAGTCCATGACGGACTCCATCGCAGCCCAGGCCCGTGCTGCCGCAGCTCCCGGAACCGAGATCATCGGCATCACACCGCGTTTTGGTGCCGACTCCTGTGAGGGAAACTTCGAAAGCTATCTGGCCGCGATCGCCGTCATGGACGCCGTCGTCAACTATCCGGAACCGTTCGACGCCGTCATCCAGGCCGGTTACGGCGAGCACGGCAGGGAGGGCCTCCAGGAATTGCTGGAGGTCCCGGTCGTGGACATCACGGAGGCCGCTGCCAGCACAGCGATGTTCCTGGGTCACAAGTACTCCGTCGTCACCACCCTGGACCGCGCTGTGCCGCTCATTGAGGACCGCCTCAAGCTGGCCGGGCTCGACGCCCGCTGCGCTTCCGTGCGAGCCAGCGGGATGGCTGTACTGGAGCTGGAGGAGTACCCGGAACGTGCTGTTGAGGCGATCGTTGGCCAGGCCGAGGAGGCTGTCAGCAAGGACCACGCGGAAGTGATTGTCCTGGGCTGCGGCGGCATGGCAGGGCTTGATGAGCAGATCCGCCAGCGCACCGGAGTCCCGGTGGTTGATGGTGTGGCCTCGGCCGTCACCATTGCAGAATCCCTCGTCCGGCTTGGCCTCTCCACGTCCAAGGTCCGTACCTACGCGACACCGCGACCCAAGACTGTCATAGGCTGGCCGATAACGTCCCTCGCCCAGTCCGCTGCGCTCTAAAGCCACCACCCGAAAGGCAACCACATGACTGACCCACGCCTGCCCGCGGACCCAAAGGTCGCCGTCGTTACCGGTGCGGGGTCCGGGATCGGGCGGGCGGTGGCCAGGCTCATGCTCGACGAGGGCTACCGGGTGGCGCTTGCGGGGCGGCGGGAAGCACAGCTGCTGGAGTCGGCGGATGGTCACCCCGAAGCGCTTGCCGTGCCGTGCGATGTGACAGTGCCCGACGACGTTGCGCGCCTTTTCGAGCAAGTCCGCCAACGCTGGGGCCGGGTGGATGTCCTGTTCAACAATGCGGGTATTTTTGGGCCTTCCGGCGATGTGGGCGATCTTGACGTCGCGGAGTGGGAAGCCACGCTGCGGGTGAACGTTACAGGTTCCATGCTCTGCGCCGCCGAGGCTGTCCGAACCATGAAGGCACAGAAGCCGCAGGGTGGGCGCATCATCAACAACGGCTCCATCTCCGCGCACTCGCCCAGGCCCCGGTCGGTGGCGTACACGGTGACCAAGCACGCCATGACCGGGCTGACCAAGAGTATTGAGCTCGACGGCCGGGAATTCGGGATTACGTGCGGGCAGATCGACATCGGCAATACCCGCACCGAGATCATGGACACCATCGGGGTTGGCTCGGGTGCGTTGCAGGCCGACGGTTCCCGCAAGGTGGAGCCCATGTTCCCCGTGGATGACGCCGCCCGTGCTGTGCTGCTGATGGCGAATATGCCGGCGTCGGCCAGTGTCGGTTCGCTGGTGGTGACCGCGGCGGGCATGCCCTTCGTGGGCCGCGGCTAGGACTCCCGACCGCCCCGGCGCGCCCGCCCGTGCCGCCACGACCAACATTGAGCCGCCAAGCCCCCAAAACGCCGAATTTTCCGGCGTTCTGGGGGCTTTCCCCTGCCAAAGTGGGTCGTAGCGGCACGCAAAAGTGGCATACCAAACCAAATGTGACTTCCGTAATATGGAAATCGAATCTCCCCTTGCGGAATGATGTGACCCGGCTTACATTGAAAACATCCCCCCAAAACGAGGGGCTGTTCCCAAACTGATTGGTTCAGATCAATGAAGATCCCAGACCCCGCGGCGCTGAAGGCGAGTTCGGCCCCGCAGAAGAAAAAGCGGCTGTACCAGTCGCTCTTTTTTCAAATCCTGATCGCCGTCGTCGCAGGTGTGCTCATCGGCCATTTCTGGCCGAACATCGGGTCCGCACTCCGGCCACTGGGTGATGGATTCATTCAACTCATCAAAATGATCATCGCCCCGCTGATTTTCCTCGTGATCGTCACAGGCATCTCGGCAGTGGGCGACGTCAAGGCGGTCGGACGGGTCGGGGTCAAAGCACTCCTGTACTTCACCGGCGCCACGCTCTTCGCCCTGGTTTTCGGCCTGGTCGTCGCCAACATTGTCCAGCCTGGTGCTGGCCTCAACATCGATCCCGCTACCCTCTCCCAGGAAGCGCTCGACGCTAAAACCGGCCACGCAGTCCCCAAGGACGCAGCGGCCTTCATCCTGGATGTCATTCCGTCCAGCGTGATCGGCGCTTTCGCCAGCAACAGCCTGCTTCAGGTGCTCTTCTTCTCCGTCTTCTTCGGCGCCGCGATCGTGGTCATCGGCCGCGAACGGTGCTTGCCGGTCATCAGCCTCATGGAAACCGTGCTGGAACTGATTTTCAAGATCATGTCCTGGATCATGAAAGTGGCCCCCATCGGTGCCTTCGGTGCCATGGCGTTCATCATCGGCCAGTACGGGGTAGGCACGCTGGGGACCTACGCCCTGCTGATTGCCTCCTGCTATGGCGCAGCCATCATCTTCATCGGTCTGCTGTTCCTGGTTGCCTGGGGTTTCGCCCGGGTTCCGCTGTGGCAATTCCTGAAGTACACCCGCGAGGAATTCCTGCTGGCACTCGGCACGGCTTCCACTGAAGCGGTCATGCCGCGCATCATGACCAAACTGACCAACGCCGGCTGCTCCCGGGCCACTACAGGCCTGGTGGTTCCCACGGGTTACTCCTTCAACCTCGACGGCGCCGCGATCTATCTGTCCATCTCGCTGCTCTTCCTGGCGCAGGCGTTCGGCCACAATCTGGATCTCGGTCAGCAGTTGGCTGCCCTCGGCGTCCTGCTCCTGACCTCCAAGGGGATGGCCGGCGTTCCGGGCTCGTCCTTCCTGGCCCTCTCGGCCACCGCCGCCGCACTGGGCATCTTCCCGGTGGCCGGCGTCGCGCTTCTCCTCGGTGCCGACCGCCTCATGGACTCCATGCGCGTGGTGGTCAACCTGCTCGGCAACTGTGTGGCCACGTTTGTGGTGGCCAAGTGGGAAGGCCAGTTCGACCGCAGCGTCATGGTCCGCGCTTTCAACGGCGAAATCACCAACGAGGACACGGCCATCATGCTCGGCAAGGAAGACGTCTACGCCCAGCAGGAGCTCGAGCGCATCAGCACCGGCCAGGAACCCTCACCGAAGTTTCGTGGCGGCCCGGCAGCGGATGAGATCCCGCAGTTCGAGATGAGCAAGCCCGGCCAACCATCAACACCAATCTGCCCCGACTAACCCGGCGGGTCTTTGTACAGCTAATGCCCTTAAGACGCGGTCTTAGGGGCATTAGCTGTACAAAAACTCGTTAGAGGGGGAGGAGCGCGGAGAGGTCGGCGCGCAAACCCGAGGCGGTCACTTTGTGGGACTGCACGGCCTCACCCCACGTAATCCGCCCGGTCACCAACCCAAGCCAGGTGTCGGCGTCGGTCTCTATGACGTTCGGGGGAGTGCCACGCGTGTGCCGCGGACCCTCCACGCATTGCGTGACGCCGAACGGCGGGACGCGGACCTCCACGGAATTGCCCGGCGCGCGTGCGGTGACTTCCTCCAGGGAGTAGCGCACCGCCATCGCAATTAAAGTGCGCGACGGCGCCGTCCCGGCAGCGGCGGCAGGCTCACCGACGGTTTCGGTGCCGGAAGGTTCGACGGCGGTCCGCCAGGCTGCCAGCGCGGCTTTGCCCTCGGAGATGTCGACGCGGCGTCGTGCAACAGCCATGGGTTCTTCCTTCTTAACTACTAATCGAGCTTTACTACTAGTCCAGCAGGGCGGAGACGGCGTGGCCCAAGCGGATCCTGCCGACCTCGTGGCCTCCGCCCAGTACGGGTTCGACCACTCTTTCCAGGACGCTGGAGACGGCGGGGATGTCCACAGCTCCGCTCACGGCAAGGAGAGTCAGTCCAACCAGGGAAGTGGCGCGGAGGTTTCCGTCCAGCATTTTCACTGCCACGGTGGCGCCGGTGGGAGTGGCCAGGACCAAGACGCCCTCGGCGCCGATCTTCGCCAGGACATCCAACTCTTCCATCACTACGGTGTTGGATTCGCCCTTGCCCTGGACGGCCCACGGGTAATCAAGCATGGACGTGGCAATGGTGGCCGCACGGGCGTTGGAGGATTTATCTCCGGGGGACTTGGCCAGGCGGGAGTAGGCCCGGGCAAGGCCAGTCAGCGAGATCGCCGCTACGGGTGCACCGCAGCCATCGATGCCCAGGTGGGAAATGTGCTCGCCGCTGTATTCCTCGATGACCGAACGCACGCGCTGCTGGAGCGGGTGGTTGGGTTCGAGGTAGCTCCGGAGGTCCCAGCCGTTCTCGGTGCAGGCCCAGAGGAACGCCGCGTGCTTGCCGGAGCAGTTGAATGCGAGTTTGGACTTTCCCCGCTCAGAGCGGACCAGCCAGTTGCGGGCGGTCTCGTCCTCGGGCCAGGCCGTGGGGCATTGGAGGTGTTCTTCCCGCACCCCGGCTGCCTTGAGCATTCCTTCAACAACGTCCATATGGTCCAGGGAACCGGTGTGGCTTCCGCAAGCCACCGCAACCTGTGCACCCCGCAGCGGAACGCCGGACTGCATGGAAGCCAGGGCCTGGAACGGCTTGAGCGTGGAGCGGGCGAAGACAGGAGCGTCGATGTCGCCGAGCTGCGTCACCACGGAACCGTCTCCTGAGAGGACTACAGCCGCACCAACGTGGCGGGACTCAATAAAGCCACTGCGTTCGATCACTGCCAGTTCGACGGCGGACTCAACGTTGAACGTTTCATGCGAACTCATGGGCATGAAGCAAGTCTAGGCGCGGCGGCGTGTTTCCCCGGTCATGCCCGGCTGCGCGCCGGGTCCGCTGCTGTGCGGGTGCGGGCCGGGTCCGCCGCGGGCCGGGTCCGCTGCGTGACACAGCTTAGGCCGAGCGCGCTGCACAAAGTACCCTTTAAGCCGTGAAGGTACTCGTCATTGGCCCAGGCGGCCGCGAACACGCCATTGTCCGCTCTCTGCTTGAAGACCCCAACGTCTCCGAGGTCCACGCGGCCCCCGGCAACGCGGGCATCAGCAAACTCGTTCCCACCCACGCGATTGACGGGAACAACCCGGAAGCCGTGTCCGCCCTCGCCACCAAGCTGGGCGTGGACCTGGTTGTCGTCGGCCCGGAAGCACCGCTGGCCGCGGGTGTATCCGACGCCGTCCGCGAAGCCGGTATCCCTGTGTTCGGCCCCAGCAAGGAAGCCGCGCAGCTGGAGGCTTCCAAGGCCTTCGCCAAGCAGATCATGGCTGAAGCGGGCGTCCCCACGGCCATGGCGCGCGTTGCCGAGAACGCCGAAGAAGCCGCAGACGCGCTGGATGCCTTCGGCGCACCCTATGTCGTGAAGGACGACGGACTCGCTGCCGGCAAGGGCGTCGTGGTCACCAAGGATCGCGACGAAGCCCTGGCACACGCCCAGACCTGCTTCGATGCCGGTGGAACCGTGGTGATCGAGGAATTCCTGGACGGCCCCGAGGTTTCCCTGTTCGTCCTCTGCGACGGCCGCACCACCGTGCCGCTGTCTCCTGCCCAGGACTTCAAGCGCATCTTCGACAACGACGAAGGCCCCAACACCGGCGGCATGGGGGCTTACACCCCGCTGGAGTGGGCACCCGAAGGTTTGGTCCAGGAAGTCATCGACCGCGTGGCCCAGCCCACCGTGGACGAGATGGCCCGCCGCGGCACTCCCTTCATCGGCGTCCTCTACTGCGGCCTGGCACTCACCTCCCGCGGCACGCGCGTCATCGAGTTCAACGTCCGCTTCGGCGATCCCGAGACGCAGGCTGTCCTGGCCCGTCTCAAGACGCCCCTCGGTGCGCTGCTGCTGGCAGCTGCCAAGGGCGAACTGGACACGGCAGAAGAGCTGCGCTGGTCCAAGGACACGGCAGTCGCCGTCGTCGTTGCCGCCGAAAACTACCCGGACGCGCCCCGCACGGGCGACCGCATCCGTGGCCTGAAGAAGGTAGACGAGCTGGACGGCGTCCACGTTGTCCACGCCGGCACCAAGCTGGACGACGAAGGCAAGGTGGTCTCCGCCGGGGGCCGCGTCCTGGCGGTGGTCGCGCTCGGTTCGGATCTGGTGGAGGCGCGCGAAAAAGCGTACGACGGCGTCGAGCTGGTTCAGCTTGAAGGCTCACAGTTCCGTACGGACATCGCAGGCAAGGCCGCCCGCGGCGAAATCCGGGTGCCGTACGCGGCTACCGGCACTATCCCGAAAGTGCAGGCCTGAGCATGACTGAATCCCTTCCCACCGGCGGCTTCGAGACCGAGACCTTGGACCTTCCGGGCTGGACGCACGTCTACTCGGGTAAGGTCCGCGACCTCTACGTCCCCGCCGATGAATCCATCACGGAGAAGTTCGGCCAGGACTGCGTGCTGGTGGTGGCCAGTGACCGCATCAGCGCCTACGACCACGTCTTGAGCAGCGAGATCCCGGACAAGGGCCGCGTTTTGACGCAGCTCAGCCTGTGGTGGTTCGAGCAGCTGGAGGTTGAGCACCATGTGCTGGCCTCCACGGTTGAGGGCGGTGTCCCGGCTGAGGTTGAGGGCCGCGCGATGATCTGCAAGAAGCTCGAAATGTTCCCGGTGGAATGCATCGCCCGCGGTTACCTGACGGGTTCGGGCCTGGCGGAATACAAGCAGTCCGGCACTGTATGCGAGATCCCGCTGCCCGAGGGCCTGGTGGATGGTTCCCGCCTGGACCACGCCCTGTTCACACCGTCGGCCAAGGCTGAGGTTGGCGAGCACGACGTCAACATCACCTACGACGACGTCGTGGCAATGGTTGGCGATGACATTGCTGCCCGCCTGAGCGAGCTGACCCTGAAGATCTACACCCGCGCCGAGGAGATCGCCCGTGAACGCGGCATCATCCTCGCCGACACCAAGGTGGAGTTCGGCAGCGATGCCGCTACCGGTGTGATCACGCTGGGCGACGAGGTCCTCACCCCGGACTCTTCACGGTTCTGGGACGCGTCCACGTATGAGCCGGGCAAGTCGCAGCCGTCCTATGACAAGCAGTACGTCCGCGATTGGCTGACCTCCGCGGAGTCCGGCTGGGACAAGTCCTCGGATACCCCTCCGCCGGCTCTTCCCGCCGACGTCGTGGAGCGCACGCGTGCCCGCTATGTTGAGGCGTACGAGAAGCTCACGGGCCGCACTTTCGCGTAGCCCGCACCCAACTGGGGGACAGCACGTGTTCTACTGAGCGCTCAGTGGAACATGTGCTGTCCCCCAGTTGGGTTTTAATCAGGCTTCGGAGTGTTCCTTCGCGGCCCGACGCTCGGCCAGGCGGATCTCCAGCACGGCGTCCATGGCCTGTTGAACGCGGTCCGAGGCGCCTGCAGCGCTGAAGTCGTGTTGCGCTTCTTCCAGGAAAGTCAGGGCTTCTGCAGCTTCACCGGCTGCCTTCAAGGACTTGCCGAGCAGCAACGACACCTCACCAGCCGTGTGTCGGGCCAGAACCTTGCGGTCGGCGTGGATTTCGCGCAGCTTCTCGACGGCGGCCGGAATGTCCCCGGTCAGGTACAGCCAGCGGGCGCGGATGAAGGCGACTTCCAGTTGGTCCGTCTTGTTGCCGCCCACAATGGACAGCGCGAGCTCGGCGCGTTCAATGGCGGACAGAGTTTCCGGTTCCACAATTCCCGAGGACAGGCGTACCGCGGCGGATGCCTTGTTGAAGCGGGCCCACAGTTCGATGTCGTTGGCGGGGGAGAGCAGCTTCGCGGCGCGTTCGTGGTGCTTGATGCCCTCTGTGTAGTCGTGGCGCATGAAGGCGACGTTGCCCACCACCCACGCAACCTCGCCGGCCAGTTGCGACATCGAGTGTTCGTCCATGTGCTCGATCATCGCCAGGCAGTACTCCCAGGCCTCGTCGAGCTTGCCGCTCTCAGCCAGCGCGCCGATCAGCGCGCGGTGCGCGCCAATGATGAGCGTGGAGCCCTTGGGCAGTTGCTCGCTGAGCTTGACGGCTTGTTTTGCATGCTCGACGGCGGTGGCCAGTTGCCCTTGTCCGTGACACACAGCGGCAAGCATCTGCCAGGCGCGTACTCCCAGGCCGGCGGACTCAGTGGCCATGGGATGTTCCAACAGGTGCTCAACGATCTGCTGGCATTCCTTCAGCTGGCCTTGCTTCATGACGCATTCGGCCTGCATGTACGTCATGTTCCACCAGGCGCTGTTGTTCTTGGCCTCAAGGGCAATCTGCGCGGCAGTGGCGGCGTGGCTGGCAGCCAGCTGGTAATCGCGCAAGTCCCATGCCTGGCGGGCGTACAAGCCGGCAAGGACGTATTCAGCGTCGCTTACGGTAACGGGTTGGCTCCAGGCTTCAAGGGCCTTAGGCGCAAGTTCGAGTCGGCGGGCCAACTCCTCGATGACCTCGGCCGTCGGCTCGCGACGGCCCGTTTCAAGCAGGGAGATGTAGCTGGGTGAGTACAGGTTTTTGCCGAGCTCGGCCTGCGTTAACCCGCGTTCGAGCCGTTCGGCACGTAGCTTCTCGCCGAATCCGTTTCCCACGGGTTCCTCCTACAGGTGTCTTTTGACCAAAACCTTGACAGTCTCTGTGGAAAACATTTTACAATGTATGTCAACAGGGACCGCGCAATTTCCGTAACGAATCCGACTCGCATTGGGGTACAACATGTTCAAGAAAATCGCCGCGTCAGTGGCCTTGGCAGGCGCACTGACTTTGTCGGTTGCGGCTCCCGCAGTCGTCTCTGCAGCGTCAGCTGTAGATTCCAACTCATCGGTCAGTGCCATTGGCAACTGGCCTGATCCTATGCGCGTTTCGGCGCCGACCAAGACAACGGACACCACCGCCACGCCGATGTCCATCGGCAACTGGCCGGATCCAATGTAAGCAGGACATCCAAAGAGACCCCGGGGCGTGACGAGCGATGCCCCGGGGTTTTCTTTTGCCCTCTGCCGTTGGAAAACTCATGGCGCACCAGGAGTCGACGTCGGTTGGCGGCTTTCCGCCCGAAGCGCACTCTTGGAGGCGACGACGGCTCCGATAACCAGGAACAGCACTGCACTTCCTCCACCTGCCAGCGAAACCGTCACGGGATTCGCCGAGGGACGCAGGGCGCTCACCACTGCGGCGGCTCCAGCCGACGCGCCGCCGAGGATGAGGTAGGGGCCGGCACTCCTGTGTCCAGCCCTCCATGCGACATCGGACATCATGACCGATGGAAGGCGGATTCCAACCACCGGGTTCATCGGCGGCCGGCCGCCGAGGCCAAGAACGCCGCCTGCCAGCAGCACCGCGCCGAGCACGCCCAATCCTGTGACAAGGCCAATCTGATCGCTGGACATCTGGCAACCGCCCCCAAAATACGTTGCTTCGACTGCATTCAGTCATCAGGCGCGAGCCTAGAGGCCAGGGGAGCCGCCGTGCAACGGCCGGCCACGCGCCTGTGGATAACCTCCGCCGGTTGATATTCCTTGGGCTTGGGCGTTAAACAAAAAGGGCGCCGATTTCTCGACGCCATTTTCGTTATTGGTCGGGATGACAGGATTTGAACCTGCGACCTCTTCGTCCCGAACGAAGCGCGCTACCAAGCTGCGCTACATCCCGATCCGCTGCGAAAGCAACTGTTCAAGGATAGCTGAATCGCTGCGGGATGCGAAATCGGGGAGTGGGTGTCCCTCGCCACACTCGCACCAGACGCCACGACTACACCAACGAATCCCGCCAGGCTCCGTGTAGCCGGGCAAACCGTCCACCGCCGCTGATCAGCTCGGCCGGCGTGCCATCTTCAACGATGCGCCCGTCGTGTACCACCAACACCCGGTCGGCCGTCTCCACGGTGGAGAGGCGGTGGGCGATGATGATGGCCGTGCGGGCATCGTTCCCGCCGGCGACACCCTCCAGCAGCTGGGCCAGCCCCTGCTGGACCATGCGCTCGGAAGGAATGTCCAGGGACGACGTCGCCTCATCCAGGATCAATACCGCAGGTGCGGCGAGGAATGCCCGCGCGAAACCGATGAGCTGCCGCTGCCCGGAGGACACCCGGCCACCGCGCTTGTTGACGTCGGTGTCGTAGCCTTCGGGAAGGCTCATGATGAAGCCGTGGGCACCCACTGCCGCAGCAGCCGCCTCAATCTCGGCGCGTGAAGCTTCCGGGCGACCCAGGGCGATGTTGTCGGCAACCGAACCGCTGAAGAGGAAGGCCTCCTGGGTCACCATCACCACGGCGCGGCGCAGGTCCGTGGTAGCCAAGTCGCGCAAGTCCACCCCGTCCAGGGTGATGGAGCCGGACGTGACGTCGTAGAAGCGGGCGATGAGTTTGGCCAGCGTGGATTTGCCGGCACCTGTCTGTCCCACCAGGGCCACGGTTTGCCCTGCGGGGATGTGCAGGTCCAGGGCAGGAACAACCAGTTGGCCGTCGCTGTAGCCGAACTCCACGCCCTTGAAGTCGATCTCACCCCGTGAACTCTTCAGCGGCACCGGGTTCTTCGGCGGACGGACCGTGGGCACTTCCTCAAGCAGCCCCGAGACCTTCTCCAATGCGGCCTGGGCACTCTGGAACGAGTTGTAGAACATCGCCATCTGGTCAACGGGCTGGAAGAAGCGCTTGGTGGAGAGGATAAGTGCCAGCAGGACACCCACCGCGAGCTCGCCGCTGAGCACCCGGAAGCCTCCGAACAGCAGGACCACGGCTACGCAGACGTTGCCGATCAACACCAACCCTGGCTGGAAGATGCCGTTCAGGTTGATCGAGCGGACAGTGTTCTTGCGGTAGTCCTCGGCCAACTCGCCATAGCGGGCTGCGTTCTCGCGCTCCTTGCGGAAGGCCTTCACTGCACGGATGCCGGTCATGGTCTCCACGAAGTGCACGATGAGGCGCGCCGAGACCACGCGGGACTCCCGGAACGCGATCTGCGAGTGCTTCTGGTACCAGCGGGCCAGGAAGAACATGGGGACGCCGGCCGCGAGCACGATCAGCCCACTGCGCCAGTCCAACGCAAACACCGTGAAAGCGGTGAACACCATGAACAGCATGCCCGAAGCCAAGGAGCTGACGCCGGAATCCAGAAGCTCCCGCAGGGCTTCCAGGTCCGAAGTTTGACGGGCAATAATGCGTCCCGAGGTGTATTTCTCGTGGAATTCCAGGCTGAGGCGCTGCGTGTGCCGGAAAACGCGGAGCCGGAGGTCCAGCAGCATCGCCTGGCTCAACCGGGCCGTGGAGGTTACGTAGAGCGCGGTCATTCCAGCCGTGGCAATTGCGGCGGCCAAGTAGAGCGAGCCAGCCAACACCAACGGACCGTTGTCGCCGGACTGAAGTGCCGGGAGTGCGTGGTCGATGCCGAACGCGATCAGCGCCGGCCCCGCAACCCGGGTGAGCTGCGAAACCACCACCATCACGATCGTCAGCCAGAAACGCAACCGCACCGGTCGGATGAGCGAGGCAAGCAAGGCGAGCGACCGGCGTCGTACGGCTTTGCTGTCTGCTTTGCTGAGGAGGGTGTTGTCCTCATTGGCGGTACCAAAGGTGGTGGCGCTCACCGGCGGGCCTCCTCAGCTTCTTCGAGCTCGTCCAGTTCGGTATCGAGGTCTTTCGGGCCCGCGTCCAGGCTGGCGATGACGTAGCGGTAGTGGTCGTTTTCGGCCAACAGTTCCGTATGGGTTCCGACGGCGGTGATGGTCCCGTTTTGGAGCAACGCCACCCGGTCCGCCAATGCCACAGTGGAAGGACGGTGCGCGACGATCAATGTGGTGGTCTCGCGGAGGACCTCGCGCAAGCGGGCTTCCACGCGTTCCTCGGTGTTTACGTCCAGGGCGGACAGGGGATCGTCGAGGACCAGGACTTTCGGCTTGGCGGCGATGGCACGGGCCAGGGCAATGCGCTGCCTTTGGCCGCCGGACAAACTCAGGCCTTCCTCGCCGATCAGGGTGTCAACGCCCTCGGGCAGGGAGTACGCAAACTGGGCCTGGGCCACGTCCAACGCCTCGTCCAGGGCGGCGTCACTGGGATCGGGGGCGCCCAGGAGCACGTTGTCCCGGACCGAACTTGAGAAGAGCGTGGTGTCCTCGAAGGCTACGGCCACGATCCTGCGCAGTTCCGCGATGTCGACGTCGCGGACGTCAACGCCGTCGATGGTCACTGCACCGGACGTCACATCGTAGAGGCGGGGGACCAGTTGAAGCAGCGCGCTCTTGCCGCTTCCCGTGATTCCCACCAGGGCCATGGTTTCGCCGGGACGGATGTCCAGGGTGATGTCGTGCAGAAGGGTGCCGCCGTCGTCGAACCCGAAACCTGCCTGCTCAAAACGCAAGGCGCCTTTGACGGTTTCCGGTACCACCGGCACGTCCGGCGACGTGATGGTGTTTTCGGTGTCCATGACCTCGAAGTGGCGGTCCAGAGCGGTCTTGGCCGTCAGCGCCATCGCCAGAAGCATGCCGGAAAATTCAACGGGAGTAGCCACAACCGCCGCGGTAGCGAAGAAAGCGACCAAGGCACCGATGCTGAGCTGACCGCTGGCCGCCAGCATGATGCCCACCACCAGTCCGACGCCCAGCGCGAGCTCAGGCAGCAGGGTGACAACCAGCGTGAAACCGGCCTGCTGTTTAGCTTTGGCGATCTCGGTCTGGCGCAGCTCCTCGGCCTGGCCATTGAAGTTTTCCAGCGCCTCGCGGCTCCGTCCGAACGCCTTCAGGACGCGGATGCCGTGGACGGATTCTTCCACCGTGGTGGCGAGGTCGCCGGCTTGGTCCTGGCTGAGCCGAGTGACAAGGCTGAAGCGCCGACGGAACCGGAAGGAGTTGATCATGATCGGCACGGCCGCGGCCAAGAAGATGAGTGCCAGCTGCCAGCTCATGGAAAACATGACTCCGACGCCGATGATCACCGTCAGCGTCGTGACCACCAGCATGATCGCGCCGAACGCCATCCACCGGCGCAGGAAGCTAAGGTCCGTCATGGCCCGCGAAAGCAACTGGCCCGAGCCCCAGCGGTCGTGGAACGCAACCGAGAGCTGCTGCAGGTGTCCGTAAAGGGTCACACGCATCCGGGTCTCCACGGTGGTGGCCGGATTGATCACGAACTGGCGGCGCAAGGCCACCAGGCCGGCTTCGGCCACGCCGAGGCCAAGAATCACGACGGCGGCAATCCACACTGCTTCCGGGGAGCCGCCGGGCTGCAACGAGTTGTTGACCAGGATCCGCAAAACCTGCGGGATGGTGAGTGCGACGATGCTGGCAAGCAGGGCGCAAATGAGGCCCATGACAAGGCGGGGGAGGATGGGCCGCACATGGGGATACAGGCGGCCGACGGAGGTGAAAAATGACGTTTGCTTGGACATGCCCGCTTCTCAACAGCTGGATCTTCAGATGGTGCGGAGGTAGTTTCCCGTAGCAACTACCCTATGCCATGGCGTGATTCGTTTCACAGGACCACGCAACGTCGGTGAAATGTTTGACCCAGTTATTGGGATTCGTAATGCTGCCCGGTGTTTAGTTGCGCGGCGTGAGCGTCAGCAGCACAGCTTCCGGGCGGCAGGCGATGCGGACGGGAGCGAAGCGCGAGGTGCCGATGCCGCCCGAGACGTTCACCGGCGTCGTGAATCCCTTGCTTTCCCAATCGTGGAGGCCCTTGGCGCGCCACGTGGGGAGGTCGCAATTGGAGACCAATGCGCCGTAACCGGGGACGCAGATCTGGCCACCGTGGGTGTGACCGGCGATGATCAGGTCTGCACCGGCCTCGGTGAAGTGGTCCAGCACGCGTTGGTACGGAGCGTGGATCACGGCGACTTTGAGGTGAGGCCGGGCGTCCTGGTTCACGGTGCCGCGGGGCCAGCCGGCGTAGCGTTCTCTTCCCAGGTGGGGATCGTCAACGCCGGAGAAATCGAACCGCAGACCGTTGAGCACCACAGACTGGGCGCGGTTGGTGAGGTCGATCCAGCCACTCATGCCGAAGGCGGAGCGGAGCTTGGGCCAGTCGAGCTGGAGCGGTTCCTTCTTGGGTTTCGACGGACCACGGAAGTAGCCCGCAGGGTTCTTGATCCGCGGAGCGTAGTAGTCGTTGGAGCCGGGAACGAAGACGCCGGGGAACTCCATCAAGGGCTTCAAAGCCTGGATGAGGGGGTCGATGGCCTTGGTGTGGCTCAGGTTGTCGCCCGTGTTCACCACGAGATCCGGCTTGAGGTCTGCCAGGGACTGCAACCACTGGGTCTTTTTGGCCTGTCCCGGGACGAAGTGGATATCGCTCAGGTGCAGGACGCGAAGGGGTGCCGAACCTTCGGGGAGGATTGGCAACGTTTCGTGGCGGACCTCGAACTGGTCCTTCTCCCACCAGCCGTAGGCGGCCGCCGCCGTGCCTGCCGTTGCACCCAGGGCAGCAGTGACGGCAAAACCGCGCCCGAATGAACGGACGCGGTCTGCCAGCGAATCCCGGAACGCCACCCGCTAGTCCTTGCCCGGGGCGTCGCCGCTGTTTCCATTGCCGTTACCGTTGTTGCCGGTTCCGGTGGACGGGGCCGGGTTCGGTGTCTGCTTCGGTGCGGACGGCGTGGTGTTCGACGGCGTGTTGTTGCGTTGCGGTGTCGGCGCGCCGAGCAGGTTGGACGGCGGTTGCTGGAACGGGTTGGTGCCGTATGCCGGGGCGACAGCCAACATGTAGTTGGTGAACTGCGGGCCGGCGATCATGTAACCGTCAACGAAATCGTAGAACTTACCGTTGACCGTGAGATTGCGTCCGTAGCGCGACTGGTTACCCAACGGGTCTCCGAACCAGGACGCTGTGGCGAGACCAGTGGTGTAGCCGACAACCCACGTGGAGCCGTTGGTGTCGTTGGTGCCGGTCTTGGCGGCAACAGGGAAGTTCTTGGAGTTCAAGGCAGGGCGGATCAGCGAGCCTGAACCTTGATCCAGCACCTTGCCCATGGCGTAGGCCACGCCCCGGGCTACCTCAGGTTTCACGGCGTCCTTGCAACTGGACGACTGGGCCGGAAGATCAGCGCCCGATTGGTCCTTTACCGAAGTAATGGCAATCGGTGCACAGTACTTCCCATCTGCTGCGAAGGTTGCAAAAGCCGCGGCCATGGTCAGGGGGGCGGTCTGGGTAGCACCGATCAGGTTAGACAGTCGAGTCATAGGCACCTGTGGGTTTGGATCCGTGACCTTGCCGGTGCCGTCTCGGGTCGGAAGCCCCCCGTGAATGCCGGTGGCGTCTACGATCCCTTGAATGCCACAGAGATCAACCTGTGACGCAGAGGCGAACGTTGCAGTGTTGATCGAGTTCATGAGGCCGTACAGCACCGTCATGTTCCTGTAGTAACCCTCGTCAGAGTTCTGAAGGTCGAAACTGCCAGGCACGTTTCTGTCGTAGAAACCGTCGACTGGCGTCGGACAGGTGTTCTTCCACGGGAAGTTCTGCGGATAGTTTCGTCTGGAAGCATTGATGGTGGTTTCCATCGACTTGCCCTCGTTCAGCCACTGGGCGAACGTGAAGGGCTTCATCGTCGAACCGGGCTGGAAGCCGCCAATGCCGTTGAGGTCGTTGCCGTTGGCGTCGAGTACATCAACGTTGAAGTTCTGTGTCTGATCAAACTTGCCCTCTTGAGGCAGCCAAACGGTGTTCTGGGCCATGCTGACGATCTGGCCCGTGCCCGGCTGGACAGAGACGATCGAGGCACCCCACTTGTCCGGGTTGGCACCTGCCGTGGCGTCGACCTGCTGCTGCGCCACGTTCTGGGCGGTCGGATCAAGGGTGGTCTGAATGGTCAGGCCGCCGCGCATGACGCGCTTTTCGCGGTCTTCCTGCGTGTCACCGTAAGCGGGGTTGTTCAGCAGGAGGTGCAGGACGTAGTCGCAGAAGTACGGAGCCATCGAGGCGTAGGCACAACCCTGGCGGGCCGGGGTCACCTTGGTGGTGACCGGCGTGGCCACGGCTTCATCGTGCTGGGCCTGCGTGATCTTCTTCTGGGCCAACATGGCGTTGAGCACCAAGTCGCGGCGCACCTTTGAGTTGTCCGGGTTGGTGATCGGATCAAAGGCCGACGGGCTGTTCACCAGGCCGGCCAGCAGGGCGGCTTGGGGAAGTGTCAGGTCTTTGGCGGTGGTGCTGAAGAAGAACTTCGATGCCGCTTCAATGCCGTAGGCGTCGCGGTTGAAGAAGACGATGTTGAGGTAGCCCTCAAGGATCTGCTCCTTGGAGAACTTCTTCTCCAGGGCGATCGCGAGCTTCATTTCGCGGAGCTTGTCGCCCACGCCCTTGTTCACACCGTTGAGCAGGACGTCGTCGCCCTTGCCGGAAGCCACCAATGACTCGTTGATGACGTTGTTCACGTACTGCTGGGTGATGGTGGACGCACCCTGCTTGTTGCCTCGGGCGGTGCTCACCAGTGCTCGCATGATGCCGGTGGTGTCGATGCCGCCGTGCTCATAAAAACGGCTGTCCTCAATGGAGATGACAGCGTCCTTGATAAACGGGCTCATCGCGTCCAGCGGAACCTTGGTCCGGTTCTCCGCGTAGATCGAGGCGATCGGCGTACCGTCCTTCGCCAGGATCGTGGTGTTCTGGCTGGGCGGATCCACCTGGAGCTCCGCTGGCAGAGTGTCAAAGAACTGGATGGAACCACTTGCGGCACTGCCCGAGACGGCTGCGGCCGGGACAAGAAGTCCAGCCACCAGGACGCCACAGATCGCACTCACGCCAAGGAAACCTAGAATCTTTCCGAGGGTGGTGGCAGTGTCGAATATGGGGTTCTTGCGAGTCACCATGTTTTCCAGTTTACCGGCACGGGCTAGGCTTTCTGTCATGACCAAATGGGAGTACGCCACGATTCCGCTTATTATTCACGCCACCAAGCAGATCCTGGACCAGTGGGGCGAAGACGGCTGGGAGCTTGTCCAGGTTGTCGGCGGCCCCGATGGCAAAGGCCTTGTCGCATACCTGAAGAGGGAGAAGCAGTAACCATGACCACCCCCGCAGAAACCACCTCTCCCGCGGAATCCGGCGCCCCGACGTCGGCCGTCGAGCAGCGTCTGGCCGAGCTCGGACTGACCCTTCCCGAGGTCGCTGCCCCCGTGGCTGCCTACGTGCCCGCCGTCGTCTCCGGCAACTACGTTTACACCTCCGGACAGCTGCCCTTTATTAACGGCAAACTCGAAGCTACGGGCAAGGTCTCGTTGGGCGAGTTGGGCGCGTCGGATGAAGCAACTGTCGATCCCGAGGAAGCCAAGCGCTACGCAGCCGTGTGCGCGATCAACGCCCTGGCCGCCGTCAAGAGTGTCATCGGCGACCTCGACCGCGTCACCCGCATCGTCAAGGTGGTCGGCTTCGTTGCCTCCGAGCCCACCTTCACCGGCCAGCCCGGCGTCATCAACGGTGCTTCCGAACTTCTGGGACAGGTATTCGGCGACGCCGGCATTCACGCCCGTTCCGCCGTCGGCGTTTCTGTCCTGCCCCTCGACTCTCCCGTAGAGGTCGAGCTCATCGCTGAATTCAGCTAAGGAACCGGTTCACCGAAGTGCCGCAGCTTGCCCGTCGCCTTTTTGTACTGCCCCCGGAACTCGAAGGGGCAGCACAGAACTGGCTTGAGCTCGGCGAGCGGACCCCCAGGGCCGCCCGCTATGCCTCATCTGTTGTCCTCTTGCGCGATTCGCCCTCCGGTTTGGAAACCTGGCTTGGCTACAGGCCCGGTTCCTCGCCGTTGGGCGTCGTTGCGTTCCCCGGCGGGTCCTTGGACCCGTCCGATGACGACCCCGTAGCTTGGGTGGGTCCCTCGCCCCAGCAGTGGGCCGAGCAGATGGGAACGGACGACGTAGGACTCGCCCGCCGTCACGTGGTGGGCGCCATCCGTGAGCTCTTCGAAGAGACCGGCGTCCTGCTGGCTGGTCCGGATGCCTCCTCCACGGTGGAGGCCAACTCCACCGTGGAGTGGATGCGTGCCCGCGAAGCCGTGGCCGCCCAGGAGAAGTCCTTCACGGAGGTGCTCACAAAGCGGGGGCTTTCCCTGCGAACCGATCTGCTGAAACCGCTGGTCAACTGGCTCAGCCCGGACTTCGCCCACACGCGTTTCAACACCCGGTACTTCGCCGCCACGGTTCCGGTGAACCAGCAGCCCAGCATCCTTGGCAGCAAGGGTGTCTGGGGCCGGTGGGTGTCGGCGTCCGAGGCCATCGCCCTGCGCGATACTCCTGCCCTGGGCGATGAGATCGGCCAGCCAAACACCGTGGGCCTGACCTTGGGCCAGCTTTTGGTGCCGGGCTCGGAGATCATGCTCGAGAAGATGGCCCACGCCAATGGCTGCATCGCGTACCTGAGCTACAAACGCAAGGCCCACGTTTATCAGCCCAAGCTGGTGGACGAAGGCGGGCAGCTCATGCTCGAAGTCGAAGCCGCACGCACCGTCGCCGGCGAGCCCCAGCGCGAACGCTGACCCTCGCTCACATCCCACCCGCTTGAGTCGATCGCTCGCTCACCAAAACAACAAAAAGCCGCCCCGGCGTCGAACCGGGGCGGCTTTTTTGTGAAGCTTTTTAGCGCGAACGCTGGCGGAGTCGCTGCATGTCCAGGATGACGACGGCGCGGGCTTCCAAGCGCAGCCAGCCGCGCTGAACGAACTCGGCCAGTGCCTTGTTGACGGTTTCGCGGGAAGCGCCCACCAGTTGGGCCAGTTCTTCCTGGGTGAGCTCGTGGGCCACCAGGACGCCGTCGGTGGCCGGACGACCGAAGCGGTCAGCGAGGTCCAGGAGCGCCTTGGCAACGCGGCCCGGCACGTCGGAGAAGACGAGGTCGGACAAGGAATCGTTGGTCCGGCGCAGGCGGCGGGCCAGTGCCTGCAGCAGCTGGGCGGAAACCTCGGGACGCGTGCGGAGCAGGGCGTTGAGGCTCTCGTTCTTCAGGCCTGCAAGGCGCGTTTCGGAAACGGCGGTGGCCGTGGCGGTACGCGGGCTGGGGTCGAACAACGCCATCTCGCCGAAGAGTTCGCCCGGGCCGAGGATGGCCAGCAGGGACTCGCGGCCGTCGGGGGAGGTACGGCCGAGCTTCACCTTGCCGGAAACGATGAAGTAGAGCTGGTCACCCTGGTCGCCTTCGCGGAACACGGAAGCTCCACGTGAAAGGTCCACCTCGGTGAGTTCGTCCGTCAGCAGGCGGAATGCGTCGTCGTCAAGGGTGGCGAAGAGGGGTGCGCGGCGCAATACCTCGATGTCCATGAAATCTCCTGAATATAAGTTTCGGTCGTGGCGCTCCAGCCATTGTTTCAGAATTTTTGAGCTTCTGTGACGTACTTGGCACGTGAAACGCTGAAATGGCGCGGGTTGGCGGCGTCCGAGGCCCAAAGGACCGCCTTAAAACAACCTTTGACCGTGACCCCATGGTGATGTGACTAACGGTTGGCTGTCAGGGTCCACAACTACAATTGGCGCTACCCGGCTATGAGGAGCATTGGTGTTTGGCTTGACGATATTGGATTTGGCATTGATTTTGATGCTCCTGTCCTACTTGATCTATGGCCTGCGCAACGGCTTCATGGTCACCTTGGGCGGTATTGCCGGATTCATCGTCGGTGCCATCGCTGCATTCGTGGCCGTCCCGCTCGTCAGCAACTGGGTGACCGACAGCGGCTGGAGGCTGGCCGCCACGGTGGGGGCCGCCGTCGTACTCATCGCTTTGGGGCATGGGCTTGGGACCATGATCGGGCGCAAAGTCCGCCACGCCGTGCGGATCAAGCCGTTGCATGCGGCGGACCGCCTGATCGGTGGCGTGGTGAGCGTGGTGGTGGCCGCGCTGGTGATGTCCATGCTGGCGTTCAGCATCAGTTCCCTTGGTGTGCCGTTTGTGTCGCAGCAGTTGGCCGAGTCCCGGGTGATCCGTTACATCGACAACATAACGCCGACGCCGGTCAAGAGCACCATGGCGCAGCTGCGGTCCACGGTGATCGGCGACGGCATTCCAAAGCTGATTGAGGGCATCGGGCCGGGCACGGCAGTCCCTGTTCCCAATGAGTCCACCGACACTCCGGCTTTGAACAAGGCTGCTGAATCCGTGCTGAAGATCGCCGGAACGGCCTTCGAGTGCGGCCAGAACCAGACCGGTTCCGGATTCGTGGTTTCGCCCGGGCGCGTCGTCACCAACGCGCACGTCGTGGCGGGCGTGTCGCAGCCCGTTGTGGAAATTCCCGACGGCGG
Organism: Paenarthrobacter sp. NPDC057981; assembly: GCF_042886835.1. NCBI lineage: Bacteria > Bacillati > Actinomycetota > Actinomycetes > Micrococcales > Micrococcaceae > Paenarthrobacter > Paenarthrobacter sp. NPDC057981. The sequence continues at coordinate 103,575 of NZ_JBHVQI010000014.1, read as the reverse complement.
TGCGTTGCCGGGGCGCGTCGTCTACTTCGACCCCCAGCGGGACATCGCGGTATTGGCCGTGGACGGCCTGAAGTCCAACCCGCTGCCGCTGAGCCCGGACCTGCCGGGTGGAAGCCCCGCAGCGTTTGCCGGCTACCCGCATGGCGGTCCCTTCCAGTCGAAGCCCGCCACAGTGCAAGGGATTTCGCCCATTCTGGTTCCGGATATTTATGGCAACAATCCCTCGCCGGAGCTGGTGTACAAGCTGGCCGGGGATGTCCAGCCCGGAAACTCGGGCGGACCCCTGCTGACGATGGACGGCCAGGTAGCCGGCCTGATCTTCGCCAAGACCACCACGGATGCGGCCTTGGGCTTCGCCTTGACCATGGCCGACGTTGAACCTGTGGCGGCGCAGGCGCCGGGCCTCAGCGAGCAGGTCTCCGCTGGGCAGTGCACACGCAAATAACCAACGCTCTCTCACATCACCCGGGCATTTGGGTGGCCCTCTCTCACATAGTGACTGTTTTAGGGCACGCTCTCTCACCTAATGGGCCTAATTCCCGGACGCTCTCTCGCGGCGATAGATTGGGAGCCATGACTGAAGCCACCCCCGCCACCGAAGCCGGTCGCGGCACCATCCTTGTGATCAACGGACCCAACCTCAACCTTCTGGGCACACGCGAGCCCGAGAAGTACGGAACCTCCACGCTGGCCGACGTCGAGCACCTCGCCATGACTTCAGCCACCGCGCATGGCTTCACGGTGGAGTGTGTGCAGTCCAACCACGAAGGTGACCTGGTGGACGCCATCCATGCAGCCCGCGGCACCGCCGTCGGCATCGTCATCAACGCGGGTGCTTACACGCACACGTCCGTGGCGCTTCGGGATGCCATCGCGGCCGTGCAGTTGCCCGCCGTCGAGGTCCACATCACCAACGTTCACCAGCGCGAAGAGTTCAGGCACCACTCGTACCTCTCGGGGGTGTGCAACGCGATCATCGTTGGCGCAGGCGTGCTCGGGTACAAGCTGGCGATCGATTACTTGGCTGATACGGTCTAGCGCGCTGGTGCCGGTGAGCGAGGGTTCCCGGGAAGCCCGTGGGTTGTGAGCGAGGGTTCCCGGGAAGCCTTGGGGATGTGATGGAGCGTTACAGGGCGGTGAGCCGCAGCACGATGGCGTGCTCCGGGTTCAGCACGGGCATCGGGAGCCCGACTTCGCCCAGGAAACGCCCGCTGGCTTCCGCCCCTGACACCAACCAAGGAGCTGGCTTGGCCTCGGTAAACGTGTGGCCGTAGTCGGCATCCGCCGGGGTCGGAAAGAGAAGCTCCGCCCGGTAGGAACGCAGCGGATCGAGCCCCGGAAGTGCCACCCGGCCCAGGAGTTCGTTGAAGCCCGTCCGGGTCTTGACCACGGCGAACAGTGCCGCTGTGGCACCTGCTGGAGTGCCGCCGTCGTGCTCTGAAGCAACCACGCCATGTACCATCAGCGACTCGTCCGGGACATCCGCACGGACCATTCGTCCGCTGTGGATGAGGCCCCGATGTTCCTTGTACAACGCGATGAAGCGCTTGAGTTCCTCGCGCTCGGCGCCCGCAACGGACCGGACGTCCCACTCCATGCCGAAGTGCCCGAACAAGGCCGTGATGGCACGGAACGAAAGGTCGTGCGTGCGGCCGGTGGTGTGGGAGGTGGTGGGGCCGACGTGCCCGCCGACCAGTTCGGGCGGAACCACGACGCCGGTCCAGCGCTGGATGGTCTGCCGCTCCAGGGCATCGTTGCAGTCCGAAGCCCAGATCCGGTCTGTCCGTTCCAGGATCCCCAAGTCCACGCGGGCGCCGCCGGAGGAGCAGCTCTCAATCTCCACACCCGGGTGAGCCGCCCGCAAGGCGTCGAAGAGCCGGTAGGCGGCCAACGTTTGCTCGTGCACTGACGCCCTGCCGGCATGACCGTGTTCCAGGAGGTCCCGGTTCTGGTCCCACTTGAGGTAGCTGATGTTGTTCTCCCTCAGCAGGGCATCGATGCGGTCAAAGATGTACTGCCACGCTTCCGGGTTCACGAGGTCAACCACGTGCTGCTGCCGCCACTCCAAGGGGAGCCGCCCGCCGTCCTTGTGGGACACGGCAGCAGGGCCAACGATCCACTCCGGATGCTCCCGGGCAACGTCCGAATCCAAGTTGACCATTTCCGGCTCCACCCACAGTCCGAACTCCATGCCGCGGGAGGTCACGGCGTCGATCAAGGGAGTGAGACCCGAAGGCCAGAGAGTCTCGTCGACGTACCAATCGCCCAACCCGGCGTGGTCGTCGCGGCGCCCGCGGAACCACCCGTCGTCGAGCACGAAACGCTCAACGCCAAGGTCGGCAGCCGACTCCGCCAGCTCGATCAAGGTGTCCAAATTGTGGTCGAAGTACACCGCTTCCCAGGTGTTGAGGACTACTGGACGGGGTGTGGCCACATGGTGGGGACGTGACCGGAACCAGCTGTAGAACGCCTCGCTGATGCCGTCCAGCCCACGGTCCGAGTACGCGGCGAACAGTGCCGGAGTGGTGTAGCTGTCACCTGGTTGCAGCACCACTTCAGCCGGGCCCAGGAGCTCCGAACCGCCCACGATGGTGCGGCCATCGGCCACGCTGTCCGCGAACTGCTCATGGTTGCCGCTCCATGCCAGATGCGTGGCCCACACCTTGCCATGGCGGTTTCCAAAACCGGCCGTCCCGGCGGCCAGCAGCACTGACGAATCATGCCCTGTGCGGCCATGGCGGCCGCTGCGCACCCACGTACCTTGCTGGATTGCCCGTCGCTGCGGGCGCCGCTCACGGCACCAGCGCCCGGTCAGGTCCAAAAGCTCGACGGCGTCCGGCGCCACCGGAAGCATGGTGGCCAGCTCATCCACCTGGAAAGGCGAAGAGCCGTCGTTGGTCACTGTGTGCCGCAGTTCCAGAAGCCCGCCCGGATGCAAGGTGACGTTGCTGGTCACCGTGATACCGGCGTCGGGATCCGACTGAAGCACGACGGCGGTACTGCCGTCCGTCGTCGCACTCACCACGCGCAGGCGCACCGAGAAGTCGAAGCCGGGTACGCCGTCTGCGATGCGGTGACCACGCAGCCCAGGCCGGCCCTGCCACGACGACGAGGCCTGGGGGAGGAGCCCGGCAGGAACGTTGGCGTCGATCGAGGACGGCGGGATGGGCTCGTTGAGGATGGCGAGGTCGGGCAGGGAATCGCCCAGGTCTGCTCCCCAGTGGGTTATCTCAGCCTCTCCTCGGTGGGTGCTGATCACCAGGCTGGTACCTGCGGAACGGAGATGGAGCGGTTGCATGTATGAGTCGCTTTCAGGATCGGGAGTTTGGTGTTGTGAGGCCTGCTCTGCGTGCTTTGCGGGGTAAATGGGGCGCAGAGCAGGCCTCGCAACGGGAGGGTTCTACTTGAAGAGTGCGTTGACTTGCTCGTTGGCGGCTGTCAGCGAACTGGCAGGGGACTTACCCGAGACAACCGCGTCCATGGCCGGCTTCATGATTCCGGAAACCTTGGCGGCGTTGTCCGTGATCGGGAGCATGAAGGTGGTCTTGTCCTTCACATGCTGGGTGAAGGCGCTGACGTCCACGTTCTTGGCTTTGAAGGCATCTGCGGCCTTCTCGGAGGAGGTGGTGATGGCCGGGAATACGACGGCCTTTGAAGCTACGACGTCCTGGCAGGCGGCGGAACCAAGGTATTCCACCCACTTGATGGCTGCGTCCTTCTTCTTGGTGCCGGCCCACACGGAATCGGCCAGACCGTTGAACATGGACGCACGTTTGCCTTCGGGGCCCTTCGGCGTGGGAGCGATGCCGACGTCTATGCCCTTGTAGCCGGTGTACTGGCCGATCATCCAGGAGCCGTTGCTGTTGATGGCGGCCTTGCCTGCACCGAAGTTGTCGGCGGCGTTGGCACCGACGGTGGTTTCAAGTTTGGGCATGTAGCCCTTCTCGGTGAGCGAGGCCCACCAGTCGATGGTGTCCTGAAGCTTCTTGTCGTCGTAGTTGAAGTGGGTACCCCAAGGGTTCTTGTCCGTGGTGGTCCAGCCAGTGGTGGCGGACAGGTAGCTCCACTGCGTCTGGCCGGCGTTCTCCGCGTCGGATCCCGGCAGACCCAATCCGTAGACGGCAACATTGTTCTTGTCGAAGCCCGCTTCGTCGCCGCGCTTGCCGTTCTTATCGATGGTGAGGCGGGCGATCACCTTTTCGTACGTCCCGCCGTCCTGCGCGTTCCAGGTCAGCGAGCCCATCTGTTCGGAGGTGATGCCGGCGTCGGCAGCCATCTTCTGGTTGTAGAAGAGTGCGATCGTGTCCCAGTCCTTGGGAAGGCCGTAGCGCTTGCCGTCCTGGCCCACCCAGAGGTCTGCGAGGCCTTCGTTGTACTGGGAGAGGTCTACGTTGTCCTTCGAAACGGCGTCATCGAGGGCCACCAGCTGTTTGGTCTTGAGGAAGTCCGGATACTTGGACAGGTGGTCCGTGAAGACATCCGGCGCAGTGCCGGAGGCCATGCCGTTGGTGAGCTTGGACCAGTAGTCGTCCCAGCCGGTCTGGGTGATCTTGACGGTGATGTCCGGGTTGGCCTTGCTGAAGTCAGTGGCGCACTGCTGGTATGCGGGGAGCTGGTTGGCGTCCCAGAGCCAGTAGTTGATCTCGCCCTTGGCCGAGTCTCCGCCGGAGCTGCCTCCGGAGGCTCCACCCGAGCAGGCGGACAATGCGAGGACGGCGGCTGCTGCGACGGCGACGGCGCCGATTGCCTTCTTGTTCATCATGGTTGGTCCTTTCAGGACGGGATGGGGTGCGTACCGGCGCATGCCGGTTTCCGCGTGAGGGAGGTGGAGAGAGCTATTTGGTGCCGTTGAAGCCGATGGAGTTGACGATTCGTTTGCCGAAGATGGCGAAGAGGATCAGCACGGGCGTGGCGGACACGAGTGTTGCGGCCATGAGCCCGGACCAGTCGGGAGCACCTTGCGGGGACTGGGATTTGAAGACCCCCAGTCCCACGGTGAGCACCCGGGATTCTTCGGAGGTGCCTACCAACAGGGGCCAGAAGTATTCGTTCCACTGACCCATGAACGTCAGCAGCGCCAGGGTCGCGATCGGGGCTGCGGCGTTGGGCATGATGATCTGGAAGAAGATCCGCCAGTGTTTGGCGCCGTCGAGCATTGCGGCCTCTTCAACTTCCCGGGACATGTTCAAGAAGAACTGGCGCATGAAGAAGATGGCGAACGGGGTCATGAACAGGTATGGCAGCACAAGTCCGAGCATGGAATTGAGCAGGCCCAGGTTCTTGATGAGCAGGAAGTTGGGCAGGGCGGTGAAGATCGGCGGGACAAGCATGGTGGCAAGGAACAGGGAGAAGACTGCGTCGCGCCCCTTCCACCGCAGTCGGGAGAAAGCGTAGGCGGCCATTGAGCTGAAGAACACGGCGCAGGCTGTGGTGATGCCTGCGAAAAGCAACGAGTTCCAGAGGTACTGCCAGAAATTGATCGACGCGCCCGAGCCGCCTTCTGCGATGGCTTCGGAGGAACTCTGGAGGCCGAAGACCCGCTTGAACGCCCCCAGGTTGAAGTCGGCCGGCAGCAGGTTGGCGGAGTTCGCGGCGAGGGATCCGTTGGTGGACAGGGCTGTGCGCAGCACCCAGTAGAAGGGCAGGATGCTCACGGCGATGGCCAAGGCAAGGAGGGTCAGGGCGATGGCGCGGCGCCAGTTGAAGGGACGGCTGAGTGGGCGACGGCCGACGTTGGTGCGTGAGGTAAAAGTGGTCATGGCGTGTCCTTAGTCCAGGTCCGACTGGTTGCCGCGGAGGAACTTCATCTGGATGAAAGCGACGATGGCAAGGATGAGGAAGAGGATGACAGCCAAGGCAGATCCGTAGCCGAAGTCCTGTTCGTTGAAGGCGCGCTGGTAGATGTAGAACTGCAGCACGCGGGTCGCATTGACAGGACCACCGGCCGTGGTGACCGCAACGGTGTCAAACACCTGGAAGGAGCCGATGACGGTCACGACGAGGACCAGTACAAGAACCGGTCGCAGCAGTGGCAGGGTGATCCGCCAGAAAGTGGTCATGGCTTTGGAACCGTCGATGCTGGCGGCCTCATAGACACTGCTCGGGATGGCCTGGAGCCCGGCGAAGATCAGGAGCGCCGTGTAGCCCATGTGCCGCCACGTGTTGATGAGCGCTTGCGTGGGGATGGCCCATTGCTCGCTGCCGAAGAACGCTACCCGGGGCAGCCCGGTCCATTCGATGATCTGGTTGATGATGCCGATCTGGTAATCAAGCATCCAGAACCACAGCAGAGCCGCGATGACGTTCGCCATCAGGTAGGGCATCAGGAGCGCGCCGCGAATGAGTGTGGATCTGGCAACCCGGTGCATCAGGATTGCAAGGCCCAGGGCCAAGGCCGTCTGCAGGACGATGTTGATCACCACGTATTCCCCCGTGACGCCCAGGGCGTTCCAGAACAGCGGATCCTTGGCTATGCGTTCGTAGTTCTTTGCGCCTATCCATTCCGGATCGCCCAGGATGCTGTACTCGGTGAAGCTGAGGTAGATACCCCGGATGGTGGGGACAAGGTAGAAGAGGATCAATCCGACCATCGCCGGGGCGATGAAGAAGAGCGCGACTTTCAAGTCTCCGATGCCGCGGAACCCGTCGGATGGTTTTCCCCGCTTGTGCGACTTCCGCGGCGCCCTGGGGGCAAGTCCAGGATCCGGTTGCTTGGTTAGCGTGGTCATCGTCGACCCTTTCTTGGGAGTGATGCGGGTAACAGCTGGAGGCGAATCTACACGAGTAGATTTTGCCTTGGCAAGACTTGCCGCAAATTTTTGATGATAAATGTTCGGAATTGTTGCTTTTGTTGACTCGTGTAGATCGCGGGTGCGACACTCGACCGTACACAGGACACGACGGACAAACGGCTGCTCTGCGCGGCCGCAGGAAAGGCAAACAATGACGTTTTCGATTGGTGTTGTTGGCGTGGGGCAGTTCGGCAGCCAGTTCGCCCATCTCTTCAAGCTCCACCCCGGTGTCAGCGCGGTCTACGCGGTGGACGAACTCCCTGATCGAGCCGCGGCAGCGCAGCAGCGCTGGGGTCTGGACGGCACCATGGCCTCGTTCGAGGAGCTGCTGGAGTCCGACGTCGATGCTGTCGCCATCTTTACGCAACGGTGGACACACGGCCCCCTGGTCGAGCGGGCCCTAAGGGCCGGAAAGCATGTGTACTCGGCGGTGCCGATGGCAATTTCCGAAGAGGAGATCGAACGGATCATCGAGGCCGTCCGAGAAACCAAGTTGGTCTACGCGATGGGGGAGACCAGCTACTACAACCCCGCCACAGTCTTCGCCCGGCAGCAGCACGTCGAAGGGAAGTTCGGCCGGATCTTCTACACCGAGGGCGACTACGTCCACGACATGGACCTCGGCTTCTACGAGGCCTACCAATACAGCGGCGGGGAACGCTGGAAGGAAACCGCGAGCTACCCGCCCATGCTGTACCCCACCCACGCCATCGGCGGCGTGCTCGGTGCTGTGCCAGGCCACGCCGTCAGCGTGAGCTGCATCGGAGTTAAGGACCAGCGGGGCGATGGCGTCTTCGACAAGGACGTCAGCATGTTCGCCAACGACTTCTCCAATGCCACCGCACTGTTCGAAATGAACGACGGCGGTGCGATGCGCACCAACGAGATGCGCCGCGTGGGATATCCGTCCCACATCCGCGAATCCCGCTTCCGCTTCTTCGGAACGGACGCCAGCTTTGAACAGCTCGCCACCACTACTGTCTGGCAGGACAAGTCCTCGGTGCAGGACGTGTCCGAGAAGGTGGAAACCAGGCCCACCATGTCCGCCGACGATCCCTCGCTGGCGGACGTGGCGCCCGAGCTCCGGGACGCCTTCATCTCAGGACTGGCTCCAGTGCACGATCAGTCCCGGCTCCCCGAGGAATTCCTCGGAGCGCCCAACGGGCACGAGGGCAGCCACCAATTCCTTGTGGACGACTTTGTGACTGCCGTGAACAACCGCAGCCTTCCCCCGGTCAACGCTTGGGTAGCCGCCCGGTTCACCCTTCCCGGCATCGTGGCCCACGAGTCTGCCCTCCGAGGCGGCGAACGGCTTCCGATCCGCGACTTCGGTGATGCCCCTGTGGAGTAGCTAGCATTTACCCCATGACAACAGCAGCAGTACAAACCCCGCGCGGACCGGTTACACGCAAAGACGTGGCCCGGTACGCCGGGGTGAGTACCGCCGTCGTAAGTTATGTGGTCAATGGTGGGCCAAAGAATGTTGCGCCGGCAACGGAAGCGAAAGTCCGCGAAGCCATCCGCATCCTTGGCTACCGGCCCAATGCCGCTGCACGCGCGCTGAAGCTGGGTTCCAGCGAGACCATCGGAGTGGTGGTGCCGGACAATACCAACCCGTTCTTCACCCAGCTTGCCCACGCGGTTGAAGATGCTGCTGCGGAACTTGGCTTCGGGATGGTGCTGACCAACTCGGACGGAAGCCTGACGCGGGAGCGCAAGAACATCCGTACCCTTGCCGCCCGGCAGGTCGATGGGGTGTTCCTGGCAAGCTGTGTGTTCGATCCCGATGTCACGGAACTGGAAGCCTCGGAGATCCCGGCCGTCCTGTTGAACAACGCCGGCTCCCCGCAGGGTTTCAGCAGTGTGGGCGTTGACCTGGAAGCGGGTGCGCGCGCTGCCGTGGAGCACTTGATCGGCCATGGCCACACCAACATAGGCCTGGCCATTGGAACTAACACGGGCAACCAGTTGGACGGCCGCGAGGTGGGATGGCTTGCCGCGCTCCGTGAAGCCGGATTGGCCGAAGGCCCCATGCTGCATGGCCCGTTCAGCCGTCCCGGGGGCTATGAGGTCGGCAAGCGTTTCCTCGCCATGGCCAACCGGCCCACCGCTGTCTTCGCCAGCAATGACATGCAGGCCATCGGCATCCTCAGGGCGCTCCACGAGGCGGGCGTGCGCGTTCCCGATGAGCTGGCTCTGGTTTCCTTCGACGGCTCCCTGGACTCCGAATACAGCTGGCCGGCGCTCACCACCGTCGCGCAGCCCGTCAAAGCGATGGCCCAGGCAGCCGTTCGGGCCTTGGTAGGCAAGGGGCGCGGCGAAGAGCTGCAACACCAGGTCCTGCCCACGGAGTTGATCATCCGGCAATCCTGCGGCTGCGCCTAGGGTGCCTCCGACGTGGCACTTAATGACAATGTTTGGGCCCAACATTGTCATCAAATGCCAACTCGGCGGGGCTTGCTACGAGTCCACGCTCGCGTAGCGCTCCGGACGGGCCAGCACCTGGGCGATCTGAGCTGTCCCGGCGGCAACAGCAAGCCGAACCAGAAGGAACCCGGCCGCGAACACTCCCGCGATGGTCAGCAGCACCACGGGCTGGGTCAGCAGCACCGCACCCGTCAACGGCAGGACCAAGACGGCGGCAGCGGCCGCGGATATCCCCGCCACCAGGAACAGCGGAGACATCACGGCCTTGACCCGCGCGGCCACCATGAGTTTCCGCGGCATCCCCACCCGGTCGAGGGCCACCAGCGTTGACGCCCGATCCAGTACTGCGGCGGCCTGGTTCACGCCGGCCGAACACGCCACCATCAAAAACGAACCCAGCAGCGTAATCATCACTCCGGTATTGATGTCCCGAACGAGCAATGCAGCTTCGGTGTCGCCGGCGGTGCCCATGGCGTCCGCTATGGCCATGCCCACGCCCACGAAGACTCCCACAAAACTGGTCATCGCGACGCCCCCAACTTGCCGCCACGATTCTTTGGGACTCTCCAGTACAGTGCGTGCCGCGAGTAACTGCTCCGGCTTTTTCGCCCGCTTGAGCTGCGAGGATGCCCGCAGGCGCAGGACCCACGGGCCCATGAGGTTCAGCGCCAACAACGCCAGGCCAAAGCAGCCACCCATGACGGCGATGATCACGATGAAGGCCCCAAAGCTGCTGAGCATTCCCATCGCCACCACTCCGATCACCACAACAACAGCCGCGATGAGTCCGCGAACCCAGTGCGCGCCGTCGGCCGTTTGCCGGGTCCTGACGCCCAAGGGCGTCACCACAACTTTCCGCAGCCCAAGCGCGGCGCTCGCTGCCGCAAGGATGCAGACGGCCAGGATGCAGCCCAGGATGGACGGGATGGACAGCCATGCGTGGCTGCCGATCGCCTGCCCACGGAACTGGATCAAGCCCAGGAAGGGGGCCGCGCACGCGTACAGTCCGGCGCCGGCCAGCGCTCCCACTCCGGCGAGGACCGTCGATTCGATCACAGTCATCCAGACGACGGTCGCGCTGTTGGCACCCAACAGGCGCAGGGACGCCAGTCGGTCGTCACGACGGCGGGCGGCCAGCCGGGCGGCCGAGGCGCCGAGCGTCAACAGCGGGATGATGAGCAGGACCATTGCGACGACGGCCAGCGCCTGGTAAGTGCCTGCGATGTCGTCGGTCCAGGACCAGAAAACCTGCGAGCCGCCCGCGACAGTGAGCAGCAGCGCGGTCACTGTGCCGAAGGCAAGGATGGGCAGGCCGGCATCACGGAGTCCTGTTTCCCGGAAACTGTTCCCGCTGCTGCGCGCAAGGTAGGGGGTGAGCCGGAGAGCCATGGTGAGGCTAGACATTGAAGGCACCCTTGAAGCTGGTGGTTGCGGGAGCAGGGCTGGCAGCGGCAGGCGCGATTCCGGCGCTGTCCACTAATCCCGCGTTGTCGGCCACAATCCTGCCGTCCCGGAGTTCCACGACGCGTTGGCAACGTGCGGCTACGTTGGGATCGTGGGTGACAACCAGCAGGGTTCGCCCGTTGGCAGCCACCGAGTGTAGAAGCACATCGAGAACTTCGGTTGACGTGGCTGAATCCAGGGCGCCGGTCGGCTCATCGGCAAACACGACCCTGGCGCCGGTTACTTGTGCGCGGGCGATGGCCACACGCTGGACCTGGCCACCGGACAGTTCACCCAGCCTGCGCTGTTCCATGCCGGCCAGGCCCAGCGCAGCGAGCCACTCCGCGGCTCGGGACTCGGATGTGGCGCGGTCGGTGCCGTTCAACATGAGCGCCAGGGCCACGTTTTCCACGGCAGTGAGCTCGGGCAGGAGCATGCCCTGCTGGAAGACGAAGCCGAACTCCTCGCGGCGCAGACGGGACAACGCTGCGTCCCCCAGAGTGTCCAGGCGCAGCGGTGCCGAAGGAGTGCTCAAGGTGATCGTGCCGGCGTCGGGCCTTAGTATCCCGGCGAGGCAGTGCAGAAGGGTCGTCTTGCCGGAACCCGAAGGGCCGATGATCGCGATGGATTCACCGGCGTTCGCGGTGAAGTCGACGTGGTCCAGCGCGATGCTGCCGGGGTAATGCTTGGTGAGTTGTTGAGCGTGGAGGATGGCGTTCATATATCCAGCATCCCCAACCGCCCTATCCGGCCGCGTCAGTCCACTGGTTGAACTCCGCGGCCCGGCCTCCACCCGCGGTATGAGAACCAACTGGGGGACAGATAACGCTCCAATGGACCGTCATTGGAGCGTTATCTGTCCCCTAGTTGGGTGCGGTGGCTGGTTGGGCAGGACAGCTAGTTGGGTGCGGTGGCGATCCTGAGCCTGGCCACGTTCTCCTCCAGCACCCGGCGCGCGTCATCGCCGAGCAAGGAATCCGTGATGAGCTCGTCAGCCTCTTCCAGCGCAGCGATCGAGGCAATGCCCACCACACCCCACTTGCTGTGATCGGCAAGGACCAAGGTGCTGCGTGCAGAGGACATGAAGGCGCGGTCTGTCTCGGCTTCGAGCAGGTTTGGGGTGGTGAATCCGGCCTGCGCGTCCATGCCATGCACCCCCAGGAAGAGGACATCGAGGTGCAGTTGTTTGAGCGAAGCCGTGGCGATCGGCCCCACCAAGGCATCGGAGGGGGTGCGCTCGCCGCCAATCAGGATGACGGTGGAACCGAACCGCCCCGGACCGGAGGACGCGCCGTGGTGGAACAGGTCCGCGATCCGCACCGAGTTGGTCACCACGGTGATCCGGGGACCGTTGACGAGTTCCTTGGCCAACGCCCAGGTGGTGGTTCCTGCGCCCAAGCCAATGGCCATGCCCTCCTGCACCATGGACGCAGCTTCCACCGCGATCGCATGTTTTTCCGCCGTGAGCTGGGTGGATTTCAGCTCGAATCCGGGTTCATGCGTGCTGGCGTCACCGGGCAGCTTGGCTCCTCCGTGGATGCGTTCCACCCTGCCGGTTTCCTCCAGGGCCTCGATGTCGCGCCGCACGGTCATGGGGGAGACGCCCAGCAAGTGGGCGAGGTCGGAGACCCGTACCACGCGCTCGCGCTGGACGGCTTCGATGATGGCGGAGTGGCGTGCTGCCTGAAGCATCAGGGCCTTTCTGGGAACCTCGTCAAACATGGGGCTGGGTCTGGCACCAGTCTAGGACGCGGCCACTGGTTAAACGCGTATAACGCACGACGACGCCGCCCACCCCGGGAGGCGAGCGGCGCCGTCGTGCGTTTGGACCCGGTGACGCTACTTGCGCAGCGACTCCGCGATCTGGGTCATGATGCCGGGGTCTGCCAAGGTGGTGGCGTCGCCGGTATCGCGGCCTTCTGCGATGTCCTTGAGCAGGCGTCGGACGATCTTGCCCGAACGCGTCTTGGGCAGTTCCGGAACCACGAGTAGCTGCTTCGGCTTGGCGATCGGGCCGATTTCCTTGCCCACATGATTGCGCAGTTCCAGTACGGTTTCGTCACCGTTGTTCACGGCGTCGCCGCGGAGGATGACGAACGCGACGACGGCCTGGCCGGTGGTCTCGTCGGCGGCACCGACCACCGCCGCTTCGGCGACGGACGGGTGGCTGACCAGGGCGGATTCGATCTCGGTGGTCGAGAGGCGGTGGCCGGAGACGTTCATGACGTCATCCACGCGGCCCAGGAGCCACACGTCGCCGTCTTCATCCTTCTTGGCGCCGTCGCCTGCGAAGTACATGGCCTCGAACCGGGACCAGTAGGTGTCCTTGAAGCGCTCCGGGTCGCCCCAGATGCCACGGAGCATGGACGGCCACGGCTCGCGGACCACCAGGTAGCCGCCTTCGCCGTTGGCCACCGAAGCGCCGTTCTCGTCCACGACGTCCACGGCGATCCCGGGAAGCGGGACCTGGGCGGAGCCGGGCTTGGTGGCGGTGACGCCGGGCAGCGGTGCGATCATCTGGGCGCCGGTTTCGGTCTGCCACCACGTGTCCACGATCGGCGCGGGGTGTTCCTTCTTCTCACCGTTCTTGCCGGCGTTTCCGCCGATGACGTCCCGGTACCACATCCAGGCCTCGGGGTTGATGGATTCGCCCACGGAGCCCAGTACGCGGATGGAGGAGAGGTCGTACTTGTCCGGGACGTCCCGGCCCCACTTCATGAACGTGCGGATGGCGGTGGGAGCCGTGTAGAGGATGGAGACCTTGTACTTCTCAACGATTTCCCACCAACGGCCTTGGTGCGGAGAGTCGGGAGTGCCTTCGTACATGACCTGGGTAGCGCCGTTGATGAGCGGCGCGTAGGTGACGTAGGAGTGGCCGGTGACCCATCCGACGTCGGCGGTGCACCAGTACACGTCCGTTTCCGGGTGGAGGTCGAACACGGACTTGTGTGTGTAGGCGCCCTGGGTGAGGTAACCGCCGGTGGTGTGCAGGATACCCTTCGGCTTTCCGGTGGTGCCCGAGGTGTAGAGGATGAACAGCGGGTGCTCGGAGTCATGTCCGACGGCGGTGTGCTCGGTTCCAGCGACGCCCACGGTGTCGTCCCACCACAGGTCGCGGCCCTCGACCCAGTTGACGTCCTCGCCGTTGCGCTTGACCACGACGACGTTCTGGACGGTGTGGCCTTCCTTGCTGAGGGCTTCGTCCACGGCCGGCTTCAGCGGGGACGGCTTGCCGCGGCGGTAGGTGCCATCGGCGGTGACCACGAGCTTGGCTTCGGCGTCCTCGACGCGGGAGCGCAGAGCGTCGGCCGAGAAACCACCAAAGACTACTGAGTGCACTGCGCCGATCCGGGCGCAGGCAAGGAGAGTGATAACGGCCTCGGGAATCATGGGCAGGTACACGGCCACGCGGTCGCCCTTGGCCACGCCCAGGGCTTCGAAGGCATTGGCAGCCTTCTTGACCTCTTCGGTCAGCTCCGCGTAGGTGTAGCTGCGGGTGTCGCCGGGTTCACCCTCAAAGTAGATGGCAACGCGGTCGCCCAGGCCGTTTTCGACGTGGCGGTCCAGGGCGTTGTAGGCGGCGTTGATTTCTCCGCCCACAAACCACTTGGCGAAGGGCGGGTTGGACCAATCCAGGGTTTCGGTGAAGTCCTTGCTCCACGTCAGCAGCTCACGGGCCTGCTTCGCCCAGAACGCGGGACGGTCGGCTTCAGCCTCTTTGTAGGCGTCCGCTGTTGCCACGGCGTTCGCGGCGAACTCGGCCGAAGGCGCAAACTTGCGGTTCTCATGAAGGAGGTTTTCAAGGGCCTCTACGTGGGGGGCCTGACCGTTCTGAGCCGATGTAGCTGCAGCGGTGGCCGTGGATCCGGTGGTGTCCTGGGACATGGTGAACCTCATCATTCATCGATCTTTGCTGCGCGGAGCCCGCCGTTAGGTCCGCAGAGTACTGTCCGCCTTCCACACTATCGCCTCGAGACGTCCTACGTGTGCGTGGTCACAAACGCGGCAGCGAGCGGCATATTTTTAGCGCCGAATGGCACCTTGGGTGGCTGGGAAACGCTTACATGACGTACGACGCCGGTCCGCGCCCAGCGCTCTCAGCGGCCGAAACCGGGGCCGCTTTCTGTAAGCAACCTTGGAGTTCGCTGTGGGCGATGCCGTATGACCGTTTTCAGCTAGAAGGCTGTCAGGGGGGTGGCATAGGCTGAAGAGGTCTTGGGACGCACCCTCAGGCGTGTCCGGCGATCCTGCGGAATCCCGCAGAAATCGCTGGACCGGACTGCCCAAGGCGCCGCCGTACAAAGGAGAAATACATGAACCAGCTGAGCCCAGGGCCGCACGACTCACAGCCGACGGGACCGGACACCACGGCTGGAACGCCCACTGGATCAAGTGGCACTGCAGCTGCCAGCCCTTCTGTGAGCCCTGCTGCCAGCCCTGCGCAGAGAACGCCTGCCGCATCAGGAAAACGCGATGCGACAACCAGTGGCGCCACTAAGTTCGATGCCGTAGCCGGCCCCTTCACCATCCGGGACCTCACCGTCTTTGGCTCCACGCTCCTGATGTTTGTCGCGTCCCTTTTGCCCATGTTCGGCTCCCGCTACAACCTCTGGAACCTCGGCAACCTGTTCTTCCTGCTGCTGGGCATCATCCTGCCGCTGGTAGTGGTGGCGCTCTTCGTCGCCCGCCGCTTACAGCCGGGAACCATCGTCCGCGTGGGTTCGCTGTCCGTTGACCAGTTCGCCTCCGTCACGGCCTCCTTTGCTTTCCCTTTGTTCTTCCTGACCATCGCCAATTCGTTTAATGGCAGCGTCCTTTTGGGCTTGGTTGGTTCGGTGGGCCTGCTTGCCGCGACCGTCCTTGCCCCGCACCTTCCCTTCCTCTCTGCCGATTTCAAGGGACGTGCTGAGACTCCGGCCCATGTGGTTGCCCGCGAAGCAGCTGTGCCCAGCCGCAAGCCTGCTGCTCCCAAAGCGCCGAAGGCACCTAAAGCGCCCAAGCCGAACACGTCGACCTCCACGCCAGGTGCCACCTTCGGTGCTTCCGGCGGTGGATCCTTCAACGCCAGCGCCTCGGGTGCGGGCGCGGGCTTCCCCGGAGCCTCTGCTGCTTACCCGGCCGCCGGCACTGCAGCCGGTGCAACCGCAGCCGCCCCTTCCCCAGCTGCCCCGGGCGCAACCGCAGCCAGCGCAACCGCCCCCGGCGCAGCTGCTGCCAGTGCCACCAGCGCGGCCGCACCCAGCCCCTTCGCCCCGCCGGCCAGCTACGGAAGCGAGCCGTCGCAGGCAACGGAAACTCCCGCCGTCGTGCATTCTGCAGACAGCAAGCTCCCCGGGGAGCCAGCCGGTCAGGAATCCGTCGCAGGGAGCTCGGGTGCGGGTGCCTCGGCTGCGGTACCGGCAGCTGAGCGGGAGGGTTCCGCCAAGGATGCGCAGCCCGCTGAAGCTCCTGCAGCAGCACCGTCCACTGCTTCCGAGCCCGCCACCACGCAGCATGCCCAGCAGCCCGCTGCCCAGCAGCCGTGGGCGGCTACCATGGCTACCCCGATCGTTTCCGGAGACACACGCAGGGTCAGCGACACCATCGGTGCCACGGTGGATCCCGCGAGCCGCCCCGAGGAGTCCGACGCGCCGCAGTATGAGGCGTTCTGGTTTGCCGTCGCCCAGCCGCGCACTGCTTACGACGAACGCACGGGTGCCCCGTCCTTCACCATCGAACCCGGTGGCTGGGTGCTCGCACTCGAAGACCGGGGCCATGAGTTCCTGGTCCAGGACACCGACGGCAAGCTGGGGGTTCTTCGGGAGCTCAGCAACATCGAACGCGGCTAGGACGGGACGAAGTGGCCATCGCCGAAGCTGGTTCGCTGCTCGCACTCAAGCGCCGGGCACGCAAGATCAACAGGGTTCTCGCGGAAAAGTATCCGTACGCGCATGCGGAGCTGGACTTCAGGAATCCCTTCGAACTGGTGGTGGCCACGGTCCTGTCCGCCCAAACCACGGACGTGATGGTCAACCAGGTCACCAAGATCCTGTTTGCCCGCTACCCCAATGCCCGGGCCATGGCCGAGGCCGACCCCGCTGAGCTGGAGGTGATTCTTCAGCCCACCGGCTTTTTCAGGGCCAAGGCCCGGAACGTCCTGGCGCTCAGCACGCGGCTGGTGGATGAATACGACGGCGAGGTCCCCGGCAGGCTCGAGGACCTGGTGACGCTTCCCGGCGTCGGACGCAAAACAGCGAATGTTGTGCTGGGTAACGCCTTCGGAGTTCCCGGCATCACCGTGGACACGCATTTCGGCCGCCTGGCCCGAAGGTTCGGCTGGACCACTTCGGACGACCCCGTGAAGATCGAGTTCGATGTGGCAGAACTGTTTGAACCGCGGGACTGGACGATGTTGTCGCACCGGGTGGTGTTCCACGGGCGCCGGGTGTGCCATTCCCGGAAGCCGGCCTGTGGCGCATGCCCGGTGGCCAGCCTGTGCCCGAGCTACGGGGAAGGCGAAACGGATCCCGTCAAAGCCGCCAAGCTCCTGAAATACGAGCTCGCCCCGGGCAACGAGGAACTGTTGGAAAAACTGCTGGCCGAAACACACCGTGCCGCTGAAATCCGGATGGAATCGCAAAGGAGGCCCGGGTGACCGCGCTGGAGGAACTGACCGCCTTGGTGACAAGGTTCCAGACCGGTCAGCAGGAGCACTCCGCCCTCTGGGACATGCTCCCCGTCACGGCCGAGACCAACCGGGCAGCTGCGGTCCTCATGCTCTTTGGCGTTCTGGATGACGTTCCCGCAGAGTCAGGCCGCCCTATCGCTCCCGCCGACCTTGACGTCCTGCTTCTGGAGCGCGCCCACACCTTGGACGACCACCCGGGGCAAGTGGCCTTTCCGGGCGGCAGCGTGGACCCCGAGGACGAGTCAGTCGTGGCGGCCGCACTGCGTGAAGCGGTGGAAGAAACAGGGCTGGATGCCAATGGTGTGCGCGTCCTGGGCGTCATCCCCGAGCTTGGGCTCATCCGCAGCAACTTCCGCGTGACGCCAGTGTTGGCATGGTGGGATGCGCCGTCGCCGGTCCGAGTAGTGGACTACGCCGAATCCGCGCAGGTTTTCCGGGTCCCGGTCCGCGACCTTTTGGACCCGGTCAACCGGGTCACGGCCACGATTTCCCGCTTTGGGCGCACCTTTACCAGCCCGGGGTTCACCATCAACGGTGTCGTGGTGTGGGGCTTTACAGGGATGGTCCTCAGCGGTCTTTTCGACGAACTGGGCTGGACCGTTCCGTGGGACCGGGCCAAACTCCACGACATCAACCTCTGACGACGCCGCCAGTGAGACCTTTTACGCGGCCTTTCGTTCCGGCGTCGAACGATCCACGATGAGTCCCGTTGCCGCGTTTTCCCGCACGGCCTCGATGCCGGCCACAACCCCGTCGAGGTGTGGGAATGTTGGCGACTCCGCCACTACAGTCCCATCGGCGGCCGTGAGGCGGAACCGGTAGCCCTGACCGCTGTCAGAGAGAATTTCAAACCTGCCTGCCATGCTTCCCCCTTGTGATGCTTCCTTGCATGCCCTGTGGACTCCTAAGGCCACTTACCTAGTGAAAGTATCGGGAAGCGGCGTCGAACCAAAGTCGCCTGTCATCCGCAGGTCATGGCACCTCATCCGGCGAGATATGACTGGAAAGTCTGCACTCTTACCGCTAATGTGCGGCTATTTTGCCTTGTCATAAGAGTCGACGACGGCCACACTCACCGGAAATTCCACGGGAATCGGCCCGAACATCAAGTCCTTGGCCGCAGCGGCGGACTCTTCGATGGCCCTGATGCACGCGTCCACGGCGTCATCGGGGGCATGGACCATGACTTCATCGTGCAGGAAGAAGACGAGTTCCCCTGACGGTGAGCCTTCCGCACGCAAAGCCCGCAACCGGCGTCGTAATTCCGCAAGCCAGCACGCTGCCCACTCGGCTGCCGAGCCCTGGACCACAAAGTTCCTCGTAAAACGGCCGCGGGAGCGGGCCAGGTTGTCGGCCCGGCGTTGTTCCTCCGCAGTGGTTGATTGCTGGCTTCGGAGCCAACCAGCCGACGGCGGCGGGCTGCTTCGTCCGAGCCGCGTGGTGACAGTCCTGCCGGCTTCGCCTTCCCGGGCCGCGTGTTCCACGTACCCCACAGCGCGGGGATAAGTGCGTGCCAGCTGTGGCATAAGCCTGCCGGATTCGCCGGTGGTGGCACCGTAGATAGCTCCCAGCAGCGCGACTTTCGCTTTAGCCCTGTCGCCGCCGAAACCCTGGGCGGCGATGCCGGCGTAGAGGTCTTTGTCGCGGGCAGCCTCTGCCATTTTGGTGTCCTGGGCCAAGGCCACGAGTACCCGCGGTTCAAGCTGCGAGGCGTCAGCGACGATCAGCTTGTGGCCCGGGTCCGCGTGCACCGCCGCACGGATGTTGCGCGGAATTTGCAGGGCGCCGCCCCCGCGAGAGGCCCATCGGCCCGACACCACGCCACCCACCACGTACTCCGGGTGGAAGCGCCCGTCCCGTACCCAGGCGTCCAGCCAGGCCCAGCCGTTGGCGGTGTGGAGGCGGGAGAGTTTCTTGTAGGCGAGCAGGGGCTGGATGGCGGGATGCTTCGACTCCTGAAGCTCCCACTGCCGCGTACTCTTCACCTCGATGCCGTTGCGATGGAGCGCACGCATGAGGTCCTGCGGCGAGTCCGGGTTGAGGCTGGGGGAGTTGAGGATGGTCCGAAGCTCAGTGCAGAGCGCTTCCAAAGCCGGAGGCCGGTTGCCGGCGGCAGGGCGTGGGCCAAGGACATCGGCCAGGATCTGCTGGTGCAGCTGTTCCCGCCACGGTACGCCGGCGTGCTGCATTTCGACGGCGATGATTGCGCACGCCGATTCAGCAGCGAGTAACAGCTGGAGTCGTTGCCTGCGCTGCTGGTCGGTGCCGACCTGTGCCACCGCCTCTTGCTGGGCCGCGAACTCCGCTTTCAGTTCCGCCAGGCCTGCTTTGGGATCCGACGGCGTGAGGTCCTCAAACAGTGCGGCTTGGTCCGCGGAGGGCGGTGACGGCTGAAGGAGGCGGGGTGGGGTGTCGTCATCCTGGGTGAGGTGGACCGCGTTCCGGGCGTAGTCCGTGTGTGCAGTGAATTCCGAATGTGCCAGGATCGCCCCGCAGAGCGCCAGGTCATGGCACCGCTCCAACTCGACGCTGTGATCCAGCAGACCTGGGTACCAGTCCTGGGCGCGGTGCCACACCCAGCGTGGCCGCTGGGTTTCAAGTTCACGGACGACGCCGGGCAACTCACCACGGGTGACGACGCGGGCGTCTGCTGTAGCTTTTCCTGCAGGAGAGATCCTCTGTATGGCTGCGCCGTCCGGGTGGGCGGCAAGCAGCAAGTACATGCGTCCCATTCTGCCCTGTTGGAAGGACTGCTGCTGTGCAGACAGCGGTTTGCTGCTCAGGCCGGACTTGAGCGCGTGACTTGTCCTCCACAAGCAGCTTCCGGCCTGCAGAGGGGTCAGGTTTTGCACATACGGGCTTTGGGGGCTTATCCGGGTTCCAGGGTTCGGCGAGGGTGTTGACATGAGCAAGGGAATTCGTCGGCACAGGCAACCCATCAGTCAGCCAGAGGAAGGGGATCCGGGCGCATTCTGGCTGCCGCGGGAGGCGTCAGGGGTGCTCCTGGTTTCGGCGGACCCCTACCTCCAAGAGGAAGCAAAGCGGATAGTGGCCGCGGCAGGAGGAACTCTTCGAACAGCGGTAGGCGTCACCGAGGCCGTCCACGGATGGGACAGCGCAGACGTTGTCTTGGTGGGCAGCGATGTTCGGGAACTACCGCCGCGTCGGCGGGCGCCTTCGGTATTGCTGGGCAAGGCCAGCGACGGAGACGGACTATGGCGCATGGCTGCCGCACTGGGAGCAGAGCGCGTGGCAGTCCTCCCCGAAGCCGCCGCCTGGCTTGCCGAACACTTGACCATGTCGGGTTCGCCCGACCCCGGTGGGACGGTGACGGGGATCGTGGGTGGCTGTGGTGGCGCGGGCGCATCGACCGCCGCGATTTGGCTTGCCCAGGCCGCGGCCTCACAAGGAGTCGGCACGCTGCTCATCGACGGCGACCCATGGGGAGGTGGACTGGAACTTGCGGTCACTGATGAGCCGGTTCCGGGTCTTCGATGGCCGGACTTCCAGGAAAGCAGGGGAAGCATGGATCCTGTCCAATTCAGGGATTCCCTGCCGGTCGCTGGTGGTTTCACGTACTTGTCCTGGCCTGGCACCCGTGAGTCTGTGATAAGTCCGGATGCGGGTGCCATTGCTGCCATTATGGATGCTGCACGCCGGGCCTTCGAGCTCACCTTGGTGGACCTCGGACGGAGCAGCGAGGGCGTGGGAAGACTTTCATGGGACTGCGACAATCTGTTGCTGGTCACAACCGCTCATTTGAGGTCTGCCGTTGCGTCCGCCCGGATCCTGGACGAGCTCCCACCCGTGGACACCGGCCTGCTGGTGCGCGGCAGCAACGCTTCGCAGGTTCAGCCGACTTTCATCGCAGAATCGCTCGGGGTCCCGCTGGTCGGGGTAGTCCCTGACATACGCGGCGTGGCAGCCGGGACGGAACTGGGCAGGCTGCTGGAACTTGGCCGTCGAAAGGACGTTGGCCGCTTCACTCGGAGCGTGCTGGAACTGAACGGAGCCCTCCAGTGAACAGGTTCCGTGAAGGGCCGCGCCGCCAGCAGGCTCCAAAGCTGGACACGGTGCTTCTTGAGACAGTCCGCGAATCGGTACTTGCGGGCCGGGGACCGGTCACGCCGTCCACCGTGGCGGCAGCCATCCAGGCCAGTGGCAGGCTGTTGGGAACCGCCGGTGCCCTGGAAGCCGCAGAGTCCATCAACGCCGAACTGAGTGGGCTGGGCCCATTGCAACAACTGGCCCAAGACCCCTCGGTGACCGACATTTTCGTCAACGCACCGGACTCAGTGTGGTTCGACCGCGGGCGGGGTCTGGAACGCAGTTTGGTACGGTTCGACGCCGAGCATCACGTCAGGTCCCTTGCAGCACGGCTGGTAGCCGCCGGGGGACGCCGGCTGGACGATGGTTCGCCATGTGTCGACGTCCGTCTCAAAGGCGGTTACCGCATCCATGCCGTACTCGCCCCCATCTCGACTGCAGGAACCCTCTTGTCCATCCGCATACGCCGTGAAGAAGTGTTCTCCTTATCCGAGTTGAGGGCAGGCGGCATGTTTTCAGAAAGGGTTGAGGGAGTTCTTCGGGCCATTATTGAGCGGAGGCTGACCTTCCTGATCAGTGGTGCAACGGGCTCCGGAAAAACCACGCTCCTGTCCACCATGCTGGGCCTCAGCGATCCGGATGAACGATTGGTTCTGATCGAGGACGCCGCCGAACTCAACCCTGTCCACCCACACGTGGTCTGCCTTGAATCGCGCCACGGGAATCTGGAAGGCGAAGGCAGCGTGGACCTGGCTGAGCTGGTCCGGCAGGCACTTCGCATGCGACCCGACCGGCTGATCGTCGGAGAATGCCGGGGCGCTGAGGTCCGCGAATTGCTGACGGCGTTGAACACGGGGCACACAGGCGGCGGCACCGTCCACGCCAATACTGCAGAATCGGTTCCAGCACGACTCGTGGCCCTCGGCGCGCTCGCGGGATTGAATGCCGAGGCCGTTCAGCTGCAGGTCTCCTCGGCCCTGGACACAGTAATCCATGTGGCCAGAACCCAGGCGGGGCGACGAGTGACTTCCATCGGGATGATGGTCCCGACCCCCAGCGGTCCCGAAGTGATCACCGCGTTGACCCTGGGCCCCGCCGGGATAGTAGAAGGACCGGCGTGGCCGGAGCTGTCCAGGCGCCTCTCCCCGGATCCGCAAGCATGATGAGCATCATGGTTCTCGTCCTGGCCTGCGCGGCGTGGCTGCAGTTCAGGGGCGACGAGGCAAACCGCCGTCGCAGGACACGAAGCCTGGGCAGGCGGGGCGACACCAGTGCGCGCCCGTCCGGGACAGCCTCGGCCCGAAGATTGCTGCGACACCGTTCTCCCGAGGCGCTCAAACTGGTGGTCCTTGTTCAGCAGTTGGCGGCACTCCTGCGCGGGGGCCGCGGATCGTCGGCACTGTGGGAAGAATTATGGCTTGTCCATGATCCGCAATCCACGGTGCATTCCGGTGTGAAGACCGGAACCGGCCGTGGAGTGGATTCCCCGTCCCGCCGGTCAGTTCTTTCCCCTGACTCGTTAAAAGTGCTGGGCGCAGCGCGGACCGCTTCCGCCATGGGAAATTCGCCCGCTGACTCCATCCGTCGGACGGCTGCGCAAACGTACCCACAGCGGGGAAGTTCAGAGCGACGGGTGTGGATGGAGCTGGCGGCCTGCCTGGATGTAGCCGAAGCCAGCGGCTGTCCGCTGGCAGATCTGCTGACCCGGTTCGCATCACAGCTCGAGGCTGAGGAAGATGCCGAGGCCGCACGTCAGACCGCGCTCGCAGGTCCGAAGGCCACGGTTCGGCTGCTGTCATGGCTCCCATTGCTCGGGTTGGTTCTCGGCATGGTCCTGGGCGTGGACCCGCTGGGCATCTTGCTGGGAAGCCCTTGGGGTGTTGCCACGTTCGCTGCCGGACTGTTGCTTACGGTTGCCGGACGTATCTGGTCCTCCACGTTGGTCTCCGCCGCGGTGGGAGGCAGCTGATGGCGGGGGTGGGGGTCCTGTTGTTAGTGGGAGTCCTGGCCCTCGCGGCGTGCGTAGCGTTCGCTGTCCCCGCCCGTGCCAGTCTGTTGTTTGACGCCCTTCCCGGTTCATCGATGGCGCCCGGCGCTTCGGCTGGTGCGGGCGCTTCCGTGGACGGCCTTCGCGATCCGGCGATGATGCTGGAGCTGGTAGCTTCCATGCTGGACGCCGGAGCCGGCATCGGGAGGGCCCTGGACCTGCTCGCCGGAGCGGCCTCGCCTCCCATCAGCCAGTCATTGCGACCTGTCGTCGGCGCGTTGGCCATTGGCGCCGACTGGGAAACTGCATGGCGCACGCCTGCACAGCACGCCCCGGAGGTCCTGCGTCTCAAGGAAGCACTGTCCTTCGCTGCGCTCACCGGCGCACCCTCGGCGTCGATCCTGTACGCCCAAGCCGCCCGGGAACGGCGCGAAAGCTTCAGGGCCGCTGAAAAGCGAGCGGCTGCCTTGGGCGTGAAGCTCGTGGTGCCGTTGGGGCTTTGCTCTTTGCCCGCGTTCATCTGCCTGGGCATTGTTCCAGTGTTGATCGCCATGCTTCCTTCGGCGTGAACTGCGGGTTCACCACCCCGACCTGCACTCTTCCTCCACATTCGGCCTTTCGGAGCGGGTTATCCACTTGCAGGAATCGTGTACTTTCAGCCCCCACCGGACCACGGAAGAGTCGAATTAGCCAGATACCGCTGGCACCCCTTGAAAGGAACCCACTGTGATAACAACATTCAGTCCGCCTGCTGCCGGGCCTGTTGCCCGCAACGCCTCGACGCTCCCCGGCATTGCCCACGCTGAACCACGCCAAGCCGTTGTGGCGGTCGGTGGCCGGGAGCACGGGAGTGAGCCCGTGAGACGACGGAGGCGGCCCCGGACAGGACCCTCGAAACTGCTCATGGGTTCGGAGTCGGGCATGGCCACCGCAGAGTATGCGATCACTACCCTGGCAGCAGTTGGTTTGGCCGGTTTGCTGGTGGTCATCCTGCGCAGCGAAGAAGTCCGGGGCTTCCTGCTCAACGTGATCCGTACGGCGTTGTCCTTGCCATGACGGAAGTGCTGCTTGTCCGCAGGAGGGCTGTCCCGGCAGGTCACGAGTGCGGAGCCGTGACTGCCGAGTTCGCTGTCGCGTTGCCGGCCGTGGTGCTTCTGCTGGCTTTCCTGCTGGCAGGCGGCGCTGCCGGCATCACGCAATTGCGGTTGGAGGAGGCGGCCAGGGCGGGTGCCCGGGCTTCCGCGCGGGGCGAAACCGCCGCCGTTGTGCAAGGCACCATCACACGGCTGGCCGGGGAGGGTGCCAGTTCATCACTTAAAGCCGACGGCGGCTGGCTCACCGTTACTGCTTCATCACCGGTCGGGGGAGCCATGGGGTCACTGATCCCGTGGAGACTGACGGCGTCAGCGTCCGCCCGCGCAGAGGCAGGAGCATCGTGATCCAAGGAACTGTCAGCTTTGACCATGAGCGCGGCGCCGGATCGGTGCTCGCTCTGTCGTTGGGAGCTGTGGTGACTGCGCTCGTGCTCGGCGTGCTGCTTTTGGCACAAGCAGGGGTGATGGCCGCACGCGCCGCGTCCGCTGCCGATCTTGCTGCCCTCGCAGGGGCGGATGCTGCCAGGGGGCTGACCCCGGGAGAGCCGTGTGCCGTGGCGTCGGAGGTGGTCGGGCGTCACAACGCAACCCTCAGCTCCTGCGTGGTGACCGGCGGTGAGGTGGTGGAGGTCGTCACGGAACTGGCCTATCCGTTCAGCTGGGGCGTCGCTTCAGGCCATGCCAAGGCGGGGCCACCGCCGTCACCACCGGGTGCTTAGACAGCATCCTTGAGCAGGACGCCAAGGAGGGTGATGGCGGCTGCCTTGTCCAGGGGGTTGTTCTTGTTGCCGCATTTGGGGGACTGGACACAGGAAGGGCAGCCGGCTTCACACTCACAGGCCTTGATGGCGTCCCGGGTGGCGGTCAACCAGGTTTTTGCTTTTTCGAAGCCACGCTCCGCGAAGCCGGCGCCGCCAGGATGTCCATCGTAGACAAAGATCGTCGGGACCCCGGTGTCGGCATGGAGTGCCGTGGAAACACCACCGATGTCCCAGCGGTCGCTTGATGCCACCAAGGGCAGGAGCCCGATGGCGGCGTGCTCTGCGGCATGGAGGGAACCGGGGAACTCGGCTTCCACCAGACCGGCTCCATGCAGTGATCTGTTGTCCACCACGAACCACACGGCCTTGGTGAACAGATCACGGGCACCCAGATCCAAGGGCTCTTCGCCAAGGATCTCATTTGAAATCAACGCTTTTCGCTGGAAGGACACAACTTGGGTGGTTACTTTGACATCGCCAAAGTGAACCGTAATGTCTCCCCATTGAACCGAGCGCGTCGTGTCAAGAACCTCGATCTGCGTTACATCACGCGCGGTGGTGTAAAAGTCGGGGTTCACCCGCCGCACCATGACGCAGTGGTCGGTCTCGTTCAGATCTTCCACCAGGTAGCTGTCGCCCTGATGTACATAAATGGCGCCCGTGTGGGCTTGGTAATGCGTTTGCGGCGAGTCCATCGTTCCCAAGAGGGAACCGGTCTCGGCGTCCACAATGCTGACGGGCCCACCGCCGTCAGCCCGCAGGTTCACCATTCCCGCGGCACTTTCCGGGTGGGTCCAGAACCATCCGGCGGGCCGCTTGCGCAGGTACCCCTGCGCCACCAAGCGATCCAGCAAACCCTCCGCAGCAGGGCCGAACAGATCGAGCTCGGCCGGGCCAATGGGCAGTTCGGCGGCCGCTGCGCACAAGTGTGGTCCCAGGACGTAAGGGTTGCCGGGATCGAAGACGGTGGCTTCCACGGACACGTCGAAGATGGCCTCCGGATGGTTCACCAGGTAGGTGTCCAAGGGATCATCGCTGGCAACAAAAGCCGCGATTGCGTCCTGCCCGGCCCGTCCTGCCCGGCCAATCTGTTGGAACAGGGAAGCGCGGGTACCGGGCCACCCTGCCACCAATACAGCATCCAGCCCGGAGATATCGATTCCGAGTTCCAGGGCAGAGGTGCTCGAAACTCCAAGCAGCTGGCCGGACCTGAGAGCCTGCTCCAAGGCTCGCCGTTCTTCGGGCAGATAGCCGGATCTGTAGGCTGCCACCCGTCCAGGGAGGCTGTGGTCCACCTCGTCCAGGAGTCTTTTGGTGATGGAAGCGATGGACTCCGCCCCGCGCCGGGACTTGATGAAGGCGATGGTGCGGATCCGCGAAGACACAAGGTTGGCCAGGATGTCGGCCGTTTCTGCGACTGCTGTCCGGCGCTGTTTAGCGCCGTTCTCGCCCTTGACGTCGGTCAAAGCGGGCTCCCAGAACGCTACTGTGGTGGACCCGTGCGGGGAACAATCCTCGGACACTTCACGGACGGGCGCACCAATGAGGCGTCCAAAGGAAACCGCGGGATCGGATGCGGTGGCCGAGGCCGCGATGAACACCGGCTCGGGGAAGGATGTCCCTGCACCGTAGTAGGCACAAATCCGGCGCAAGCGTCGCATGAGGTTTGCTACATGGGAGCCAAAGACCCCGCGGTAGCTGTGTGCTTCGTCCACGATCACGTAACGCAACCTGCGGAAGAACCTTGCCCACCACGTGTGGTTTGGAAGGATTCCAAAGTGCAGCATGTCCGGGTTTGCCAGGATGAAATTGGCATGGTCCCGGATCCAGCGCCGGGAGGCGGGATCAGTATCGCCGTCGTAGGTTTCGGCACGGACAGTTGGGAGGTTCAGCGCCCTGATGGCTGCCAGCTGGTCAGCAGCCAATGCTTTGGTGGGCGAGAGATAAAGGGTGACGGCGCCGTCGTCGTGGATTTTTCCGGGGTCGGACAAGACCCGCAATTCGGAACGATGGATCGCATCCAATGCCGGCAATTGATAGGCCAGGGACTTTCCGGACGCTGTTCCGGTGGCAATGACAACGTGCTGGCCGTCATGGGCAATATCGGCGGCCTGGATCTGGTGCCGGTACGGTTCGTGGATGCCCAGTGTCTCGTAACTGGCCACGACATCCGCGTGTACCCAAGCCGGCCAGGGCTCGCTGACCGCTTTCCGGGCCGGGATGGTGTGGACATGGCGCAGCTGCTCAGGATCGGGGGTCCGGCCCAGCAGGGAGATCAACGAATGAGGTGCAGCCACCAAATCATTCTGTCACTCCGAAGAGACGCTGCCGGCGGCGGCCCCATGGAACCGCCGTCGACCAGGGCCGCAAAGCGCGAGCCCTACTTCCCGGAAAGGTCCGAACCTTCTGCTCCGCTGACCGACATCATGAGCACGTGGCACACAACGTCCCAGCCCAGGTGCGAATACAGCTTTTGGCCGTCAAGGGATGCAAGAAGGAGGCCGTTTTCGACGTCGTGCGAGAAAGCCTGCGCAGCCAGGGCCTTCATGATGAAGCTGCCCAGCCCGCGGCGCTGGAACCCGGGCTCGGTGACAATCTTGTCAAAGACGGCGGTGCCGTTCACCACGTAGACCCTGCCGCTGGCGGCCACCTGCTCGCCGGCGTGCACTACTGCGTGATGGACGCCGTTGGATTCGGAGGTGGCCAGTTCCAGGTCGTCGTCGGGGAGCCATGGGTCCTCGGCGTCCTGGGTTTCCATGTCCACGATCATCATGGTTTGCGAAGCGGAGGTCACAGTCAGTCCATGTTGCTCGGCAAGGTATTTGTACCGTTGGACGTCGTTGGTGAGGATGGTCAGGATCCGGCTGGAGGATTCTGCGGTCTTGCCTGCCAGGGCGGCGAACTCGTCGTCGGAGGGGTCATGGGCGAAATACTCCCAGTCACCGGTTTTGTCGGCGCGAAAAGCGGCAGGGAAGCGGCCCTCCTGGCGTGACTCGTAGCCCCGGCAGCCGGACCAACCAGCCACCCAGACTTCCAAAAGGTGCGCAATGTCTTCAACCAAGGCGTCTGGACTCATGTAGAGAGACTATGCCAGCGCTCCCTGAAGGAACAGAGCGATGTCAACGGAAGAATCGTTGCTTATGAAATTGTGACGTGGGCTATCGGCCGCACCTGCGTTTTACTGCACCAAGTACCCTTTAACAGTGGCTTTGAACCGAATTGTGCTCTTCTATGGCTTTACCCCGATCGCCGACCCCGACGCCGTGCGTCTGTGGCAGCGTGCCCTCTGCGAAAAGCTTGGCCTTAAGGGCAGGATCCTCATTTCCAAGGACGGCATCAACGCCACTGTGGGCGGCGAGCTGAACAACATGAAGCAGTACGTGAAAACCACCAGGGAATACAAGGGGTTCCACGGCATTGACTTCAAATGGTCCGAAGGCGGAGCAGACGATTTCCCGCGGCTCAGCGTCAAGGTACGCGACGAGATAGTGTCCTTCGGCGCCCCGGGCGAGTTGAAGGTTGACGCGAATGGCGTGGTCGGCGGCGGCAAGCACCTCCAGCCTGAGGAACTTCACGCCTTGGTGGATGCCAAGAAGTCCAAAGGCGAAGACATCGTGTTCTTCGACGGCCGCAACGCGTTCGAGGCACAGATCGGCAAGTTCAAAGATGCCATCGTCCCGGACGTGGACACCACCCATGACTTCATCAAGGAACTCGACTCCGGCAAATACGACGACCTCAAGGACAAACCTGTGGTTACGTACTGCACGGGCGGAATCCGTTGTGAAGTGCTCTCCAGCCTGATGGTCAATCGTGGTTTCAAAGAGGTCTACCAGCTGGATGGCGGCATTGTCCGCTACGGAGAAACCTTCAAGGACCAAGGCCTATGGGAAGGCTCCCTCTACGTGTTCGACAAGCGCATGCACGTTGAATTCAGCGACGAAGCCAAGACCGTCGGCGAGTGCGTGAGGTGCGCTGCCCCCACCAGTAAATTTGAGAACTGCTCCAATCCCAGCTGCCGCACGCTGACCCTTTACTGCGCCGAATGCGCGTCAAGCCCGGAGACCCTCCGCTGCCCCGGTGGCTGCGAAGCTGCCTAAGACAGGGTTCAAAGCCTGCTGACGCGGTAGGCAAAGTTGGCATCCGACCCCGCCCCCACGGTGATGGAAAGCACTGCGTCCTTGTCCAGCTGGACTACGCTGACCCGGGCATTTGCGCATCCGAGGGTGAGGTCGATGAGTTCTGCCTCTCCCAGTTTCACCGCGAACTTCACCCGGCGTGTACCCCGGCACGCCAAGGTCACCGCGTAGGTGCCACCCGGCAGCACCACTGTTTGCTCGGTCTTTGATTCGCCGGCGGCAAGATAGCCGTTGCTTGAATAAAACGACTGACCCTGCGATTCGGGCAAGGACGCGGCCGCCCACTCATCCAACGCTTTGCCGGTGACGGTTTCCTGCAGGGCAGGATCCGGCGGGAGGACCACGTTCGCGGCTGTCGACGTGGCGCTGGGCTCGCCGCGGCCGCCGTCCTCATAGGTATATTCGCAAGCAGTCGCGCTTCCGCAGAGCATCAAGAGTACGACGGCGGTCCTCGCCAGCCGCTGTACCGTTTCGGAGGGAGCTGCCTTGCTGCCCATGAGCTGACTTTACGCCGGTGCGGGCCTGGGCTGAAGGCCGCGTTTCGCAGCGCTGGGCTTCGGTCTAACCGGCAGCTGGTACCAGGTGGTAGGCGAAGATCAGGGGGGCGTCCACGCTGCTCGTTGAGATGCTCACTGAGCCTGTCGCAGGCACCTTGATTTTGACGACGTCGAGGCTTCCGTTGCAGGCTGCAGCTGCGTCGGTGATCTTTGATCCGCCCGAGGATACCGCAAAGTAGGCCTTGCCGCCGCCGTCGCACGCCATGGTGAGCGTGTAGTTGCCTGCCGGGACGTTGGCGGACTCCTTGACCAGGGGATCCCTGTTGAGAATTTTGCCCGAATCCTCCAGCACGGCGGTGCTGGCTGCCGGGAGGACTTTGCCCTTCCATGCTGGGACGTCCGCGTCCTGGATGTTGACCGGAGCCTGGCAGGCCGAGACCCCGAAAAGAGCCGCCGAGGAGATGGCAACAAGGCCGACAGCGCGCCCTGCGGAGGAGAAGTTGAGCATGAATCCAACGCTACCGGGTTCGGGAGGTCCTGTTTGTCCACATAGCGCGTCCAAGGAACCCGCGGGCCAGTTGTGCCACCCCTACACTGGCAAGGTGACTGACACAGCTTCCTTGTTTACCGCCGGCTCCATCGACGATGCTCCCCGCAGTGACCGGCCGGACCTCCTCCTGGCCCTCGCCGCTGATCTTCGTGCGATCTCCTACACCGTGGATGGGGTGGCGGGATTCCTGGGAGAGTCCGCGTCGGAAGCTTTGTCCCGGGACCAGCTGGTTCCCGCGCTGTTGGCCAGTGAACGTCTGGCTTTCTCTGAGGACCACGGCGTCCGCTCGCTGTCGACCATTGTCCGGCTGTGGCTGTTGGCGGTTCCGCAGACTGTCGCCGACGTCGACGCCGCACTGCCCGGAACCGGTTCCCGCGGCCTTGATGCTCTGGGGCTTGTGGTACTCGATGCAGGGATGGTCCGCGCCAAAGTGGACCTCCGCCCCTATGGCTGGGACGCCAATGCTGACGGCACTGGCGGGGCCGAACTCTGGGTAGCCAGTGATCTCGCTGCCCATCAGCAACCGGGGGTCCTGAGGCACGATCACGTCCTGGGGATCGGACGTGCGTCCACAACGCTTGTCCAGACCACCGTCAGGAAGCACACGGGACGGGCGCTGGATGTGGGGACCGGCTGCGGAATCCAGACCTTCCACCTCCTGCATCACTGCGAGCACGTCACCGCGACTGACATCTCCGAGCGGGCATTGGCATTCGCCCGCTTCAACCTGTTGCTCAACGCAGCGGAGCTGGATCTGGACCCGAACAACCTTGAGAGCCGCGTGAGCCTGAAACTGGGCTCCTTGCTGGAGCCCGTGACCGGGGAATCTTTCGGCCTGGTGGTGTCCAACCCGCCGTTCGTGATCACGCCCCGGACGGGTGGGGAATCCTCCGCTGACCAGTTCACTTACCGGGACGGCGGACTGCCGGGTGACGAGATCGTGGCATCCCTGGTGCAGACCCTCGCCTCGGTGCTGGAGCCCGGCGGCACTGCGCAGATGCTGGGCAACTGGGAGGTTGCAGAGGGAACTGACTGGAAGGATCGTCCCCAGGCCTGGCTCAAGGATTCCGGTCTGGATGCGTGGTTCATCCAGCGCGAGCAGGTTGGTCCTGAACAATATGCGGAAACCTGGTTGCAGGATGCCTCGCAGAACCGTGACGGCGACCACTACAAAGACGCCTACGCCGCGTACCTCAACGACTTTGCCTCCAGGAATGTCGAGGGAATCGGCTTTGGCATGATCTGGCTGCGCCGCCCCGCGCTTGGGCAGAGTGCAGTCATCAGCCGCTTCGAAGAAATCACCTACCCCATCGAACAGCCGGTCGGTCCACATCTGGGCGCCGCGGTAGGGCGGGTCGATTGGGTGACCGCCAACTCCATCCAAGAGGCACACCTGGTAGTGGCCGAGGACGTTACCGAAGAACGGCACCAGCGTCCGGGAGCCCAGCACCCGGGAGTCATTCTCCTGCGACAGGGTGCCGGCCTGCGGAGAACCAATCTGCTGAGCACTGAACTGGCGGGTTTCGTCTCGGCATGCGATGGACAACTGTCGGTCCGCCAAATTGTTTCCGCGTTGGTGGCTCTTCTGGGCGGTGACGAGTCCTTTGACGAGACCGCTTTCCGTGAGGGTCTCTTCAACGAAGTCACCAACCTTGTTCTGGACGGTTTCCTGCTCCCCGACTCCGACGGACCAAGCGCATGAATGGGCCGGACGTGCGTCGTTCGTCGAAGACCGGCCTTCCTGTTAGTGACGCTGACTACACTGATGAAGTGATTGCGAACAACGAGACATCCTCAACGTCAGGCGACCTCCCTCGGCGGAAGCGCGCAGAGAAGACGGTTGAGATCACAGACCCCAAGGCCATCCGCGCCCTGGCGCATGCTGCCCGTATTGAGGTCATCTCAGAGCTCTACGCCACACAGGTCAGCCATACGGCCACCGAA
Organism: Paenarthrobacter sp. NPDC057981; assembly: GCF_042886835.1. Taxonomy (NCBI): domain Bacteria; kingdom Bacillati; phylum Actinomycetota; class Actinomycetes; order Micrococcales; family Micrococcaceae; genus Paenarthrobacter; species Paenarthrobacter sp. NPDC057981. The sequence continues at coordinate 71,228 of NZ_JBHVQI010000014.1, read as the reverse complement.
CTGGCCGCAAGGACCGGCCTCACCCCAAGCGCCATGAGCTACCATCTCCGGGCACTCCAGAAATGGGGCATCGTGGCTCCTGCAGAGAACTCCGGCGATGCACGCGAAAGGCGATGGAAAGCGGCCGGTACGGACTTCACCATCTCGGGGGGCAGCGTGGCCAGCCCGGAGATCGCAGTGGTGGACCTCGAACTCGATGCCTTCCGGCGCCGTGCTTCGGCGTTTGCCAAGGCCAGGGGTGAGCGTCGGCAAAGGGGAGAGACGGCGGAGGAACCGGCGGCCGTGGTTCTTTCCAGCAACCTGCTCTACTTGACAAACCCGCAAAGGAAAGAGCTCGCGGACAGAATCCGGGAGGTGGTGCGCGAGTACGAACTTGAGGATCCCACCCGGATTCCCGAGGGCGCAGTACGGATGGCAACGTTGTGGTCGATGATCCCGGACGACCGCGTGGCGCCGGGGCAATAGCGCCATCCCAGGTCCCCGAAGGACCGCCTGGTTTTCCTGCCCAAAGCGCAGGATTCTGCAAACTATGGTGAACTAGGCCAATATGGGCAGCAGCCCAATTACACATTTTTTCTGTAGGAGCACCGTGCCCAGCAAGGCAAAAACCGGCAAGAAACTCGTGATCGTGGAGTCTCCGGCCAAGAGCAAGACCATCGCCAAGTACCTTGGCGAGGGCTTCATCGTCGAGGCCTCCATCGGCCACATCCGGGACCTTCCACAGCCCTCCGACCTCCCTGCAGAACTGAAGAAGACCTCGCTGGGCAAGTTCGCCGTCGATATCGAAAACGACTTCAAGCCGTACTACGTCGTTTCCCCGGACAAGAAGAAAAAGGTTGCCGAACTCAAGGCCCAGCTGAAAGACGCTGACGCTCTCTACCTCGCAACCGATGGGGACCGCGAAGGCGAAGCCATCGCGTGGCACCTCCTGGAGGTCCTGAAGCCCAAGGTTCCCGTTTACCGCATGACCTTTGGTGAAATTACCAAGGAAGCAATCCACAGGGCCATGGACAACCTGCGCGATGTCGACGGTGCGCTCGTTGATGCCCAGGAGACGCGTCGTATTCTTGACCGGCTCTATGGTTATGAGATTTCCCCGGTCCTGTGGCGCAAGGTTGCCCGGGGCCTCTCGGCTGGTCGAGTGCAGTCCGTGGTGACCCGCATGGTGGTGGACCGTGAACGCGAACGCATGGCGTTCCGCGCGGCTTCCTACTGGGACCTGACCGGTCAGTTCGGTGCGGGATCGGGCTCGTTCAAGGCAAAGCTTGCTGCGGTTGACGGCGCAAAGGTTGCCAGCGGCCGCGACTTCAACGACAACGGCCAATTGACGTCCTCCAACGTGGTCCACCTGAACGAGGAACGTGCCACGTCCTTGGCCGCCGGGCTGGAAAACGCAGATTTCCGTGTCCGCTCCGTCGATACCAAGCCGTACACCCGCAGGCCGGCAGCTCCGTTCACCACCTCGACGTTGCAGCAGGAAGCTGGCCGCAAGCTCCGGTTCTCTTCCAAGAGCACCATGCAGATTGCGCAGCGCCTGTACGAAAACGGCTACATCACCTATATGCGTACGGACTCCTCGGCGCTGAGTGATGAAGCACTGACCGCGTCCCGCCGCCAGGCTGCCGAACTCTATGGGCCCGAGTATGTGCCGCAAAGCCCGCGCGTCTATGCGAACAAGGCCGCCAACGCCCAGGAAGCACACGAGGCCATCCGTCCCGCCGGTGACTCCTTCCGTACGCCGGCCCAGGTTGCCAAACAGCTCAGCGGTGACGAGTTCCGCCTGTACGAGCTCATCTGGAAGCGCACGGTGGCCTCGCAGATGGCCGACGCCAAGGGTTCCACGGCTACGATCCGCCTGGGTGCAATTGCCTCCGATGGGCGGGACGCGGAGTTCTCTGCCTCCGGTACTGTCATTACCTTCCCCGGCTTCCTGGCCGCCTACGAAGAGGGCAAGGACGAAAGCCGCGGCGACGACGATTCTGAGGAAGCCCGCCGCCTGCCGAACGTTGCCAAGGATGATTCCCTGACGGCGTCGGACATCGTGGCTGTTGGTCACGAAACGTCCCCGCCCCCGCGTTACACCGAAGCTTCCCTCACCGCGGAGCTGGAAAAGCGCGGCATTGGCCGTCCGTCAACGTACGCGTCCACGATTTCCACTATCCAGGACCGCGGTTACGTCCGTAAGCAGGGCTCCGCCTTGGTTCCCAGCTGGATTGCGTTCTCGGTCATCCGCTTGCTGGAACAGCACTTCACGGACTACGTGGATTACGAGTTCACGGCGGACATGGAAGGCGACCTGGACAAGATCGCCAACGGCCAGGCCGCCGGGACCGAGTGGCTCAAGCACTTCTACTACGGTGAGGACGCCGATCCCGGCCTGCTCAGCATCGTCAACAACCTCGGCGAGATCGACGCGCGCGAGATCAACTCCGTTCCCATCGCCGAGGGCATAACCCTCCGAGTGGGCAAGTTCGGGCCGTACCTGGAAAGCTCCATCCCCACCGTCGATGAGAAGACAGGCGAAGTGGTTGAGTCCGCCCGCGCCAACGTCCCGGAAGAGCTTGCCCCCGACGAGCTCACGGCGGAAAAAGCCAAAGAGCTGATGGAGACGGCCGCCCCCGAAGAACGTGTTCTGGGAACGGACCCCCACACCGGTCACACGGTGGTGGCCAAGAACGGCCGTTACGGTGCCTACGTCACCGAGATCATCCCCGAGATGACCGAAGAGCAACTGGCCAATCAGCCGGTGGAGTACTACAAGAACGGCAAGCCCAAGCCCCCCAAGAAGCCGGTCAAGGCCAAGCCCCGCACGGGTTCGTTGTTCAAGTCCATGACGGTGGACAGCGTGACCCTCGATGAGGCCCTGCAGCTCATGAGCCTTCCGCGGGTCCTGGGCGAGGACGCTGAGGGCAACCCCATCACTGTCCAGAATGGGCGGTTTGGCCCGTACTTGAAGAAGGGTACGGACTCCCGGTCCATCGGATCCGAAGAGGAAATCTTCACGATCACCCTGGACCAGGCGCTGGAGATCTACTCGCAGCCGAAGCAGCGTGGAGCACGGGCAGCCGTCCCGCCGCTGGCTGAGTTCGGCCCGGACCCGGTTTCGGAGAAGAACATTGTGGTGAAGGAAGGCCGGTTCGGGCCCTACATCACCGACGGCGTCACGAACATTACTGTGCCGCGCTCAACCTCGCTTGAGGAACTGACCCGGGAACGCGCCGTCGAGCTTTTGGCCGAAAAGCGGGCCAAGGGACCGGTCAAGCGAACCACTACGCGCAAGGCGCCTGCCAAGAAGGCAGCAGCCAAGAAGTAGCCTCTTTGGGGCCGGCCGGGAAGCAATCGCGAATTGCGTCCTGGCCGGCATCGTGGTCGAGTAGAACCATGACTGAACAGACGGTTTCACCGGACAACGAACCCTTGAACGACCTCGAGGCGAAGCTCGCACTGGCCGACCAGCCGGACGCGAACCCCGTGGATGTCATCCTCGCGTTCCTGAACAATGAGGTCTACCTGGTGAGCTCGGAAGCTGTAGACGGTCCGGACTCCTCAGTCGAGCCCTTGGTGCTCTCGAATGCTGACGGACAGCCCGTTTTGGCTGTCTTCAGCCACCCCAGCCGCGTTGACGAGCGTTTCCTCGAGGCCGCGCCGCACGTCCTGGGCACGCTGGGTTCAGCGATCCTCGGCAATATCGGTGACGAGCTCGGCATGGTCATCAACCCGGGGAGCGAATTCGGCTTCGAAATCGATCCTGAGGGTATCGCGAACATCCGGCGCGACTTCAAGCGCGCCGATGAGGTGGCAGATCAGGCGGAATAACACCCCACCGGCTTCCTTCCTGTCGGCGAAACGTCATTGCCAAGTTGCTTACCGGGCTTCGAATCGGTGAATAATGGCAGAATGCGTCTTGGCGTTCTCGATATCGGGTCCAACACCGTCCACCTGCTTCTGGTGGATGCCCACCCTGGCGCGCGCCCGGTAGCTTTCGCTTCCCACAAGCGCCCGCTTTCCCTGGTGCAATACCTCGACGGTGACGGCAACATCAACGACGCCGGCCAGCACGAACTCATCGAATTCGTCCTGGAGGCCTGGGAGTTCGCTGCCAGCCACAAGGCGGAGGATCTCCTGGCCTTTTGTACCTCTGCCATTCGCGAGGCAACCAACGGCCCGGAGGTCCTGGCCAGGGTCAAGCATGAAACGACGGTGACCCTCCAGGAACTCACCGGCAGCGAAGAAGCATCCATGACCTTCTTCGCGGTCCGGCGTTGGTATGGCTGGGGTGCGGGGCCGATCCTGGACCTGGACATCGGAGGCGGCTCCTTCGAAATGGCGTATGGAACCGACGAGCTCCCTGAGTTCGCCACGTCGGTCCCGCTGGGCGCCAGCCGCTTGACGCGTGACTGGCTCCACGATGACCCTCCCACCGCCAAGAGCGTCAAGGAACTCCGCCGCTACATCCGGTCCACGCTGAAACCGGTGGTCCGCAATTTCCACGACCTTGGCCGCGCCAACCTTGTGGCCGGAACGTCCAAGACGTTCCGCTCACTGGCCCGTATTGCCGGCGCTGCACCGAGTGCGGCCGGCCCCTACGTGAAGCGCGAGCTCCACGCGGCTGACCTCGGTTTGTGGGCGCAGCGTATCTCTGCCATGACAGTCGAGGACAGGCTGTACTTGCCAGGTGTTTCGGATGCCCGGGCGCGCCAGTTGCTGGCAGGCGCGCTGGTTGCTGAGGCGGCGCTTGAACTGTTCGAATTCCCCACCATGGAGATCTGTCCGTGGGCCCTCCGGGAAGGCCTGATCCTGCGGCGCCTGGATCAGCTGGTCTTCGAAGAAGCCTTGGATCCCGCACCCCATGTGGGAAAGAGGAAGAAGAAGGACAAGTCCAAGAAGAAAGCCGCCAAGGAAAGCGGCCCAACCCCCGATAGTGATGAATCCCAGCCCGATGTGAAAGAGTTTCCGGTGCCGGTAAATTCCCCTGCCCCTTCCCCAATTCCAGCCCCCGCGGCAGGCGGGCTGGCCTCCTGAGATGAGCAACGACGTCGAACCTGAAGTGAATGACCGCCAGATCCCCGTAGCGCTGTCCAGCGCCTCCGTCTATCCCTTGAGTGTCCATGACGCTTTCGCCGTGGCCCAGGACCTGGGTTACGAGGGCGTTGAGGTGATGGTGACCAACAACGCTGTGAGCCAGGACCCCGCGGCCCTGATCCAGCTCAGCCACCGCTATAACCAGGAGATCGTTTCGATCCACGCCCCGACTTTGCTGTTGACCCAGCAGGTGTGGGGTACTGCGTGGAACAAGATCGAGCGGTCCTGCCAGATGGCCACCGAGGTGGGCTGCGACACTGTGGTGGTCCACCCTCCTTTCCGCTGGCAGTCCAACTATGCGGAGAACTTCGTTGAGGGCGTGCGTGAAATCGCCACAATGTATAAGGTCCGCATCGCGGTGGAGAACATGTACCCGTGGCGCGTGCGGGGACGCGAAGCGGTTGCCTACCTGCCGCACTGGGACCCGCTGGGGCAGGATTACGACGACGTCACGTGGGACTTCTCGCACGCCGCCACTGCCGGGGCCAACAGTTTGGAAGCCATCAAAGCCTTGGGCAGCAAACTCCGGCACGTCCACCTGACGGACGGCTCGGGTTCGGGCAAGGACGAGCACTTGGTTCCGGGTACGGGAACCCAGCAATGCGCGGATGCCTTGCAGCATCTGGCGGCTTCGGGCTTCGACGGCGTGGTGGTGGCCGAGATTTCAACGCGCAAGGCAAAAGTGGCGGGGGAGCGGGAGGAAATGCTGGCCGAAACCCTGCGTTTCGCACGGCAACACCTTACGGTTCCGCTGGTTCGCAGCACGGACCAGTAACCCGAAACCGCGGGCTAAAAGCGCCGGTTTAAGCCCGGCTTAAAAGCGAAAGCACCGGTGGCCGAATCGGGAAATGGGGGAAAACCCGTCCGGCCACCGGTGCTGCTGGCGGACATCCCCATGCCCGCCTCATCACCCGCACCCTCAATGAGGTAACTACTAAGTTACGGACCAACCATGAGTGCCGCCTGCAATAACCTTGGGAACAAGCTGTGAATCCGGAGCCCATTCGACCCCGTCCGAGCTCAACTGCAATGATGGAGCCATGAGCAACCGAATCGCATTCCTTGGCTGTGGATCCATGAACGAGGCCATCATGGGAGGCCTGCTCGCTGCGGGCACGGACCCCTCGGACATCGTCGCAACGGTCCGCAGGGCGGAGCGTGCCGAAGAACTCGCACAGCGCCACGGCGTGACGGCGATCGCCGGTGAGGAAGAGCCCGACAACAACAAGTTGGCCACCAAGGGCTCCAGTATGGTCATTCTGGGCGTCAAGCCGGTGGGCATCCTGGACCTGGCCCGGGAGATCAGCCCTGCCTTGGCGAAGGACACCATCGTGGTGAGCGTCGCGGCGGCGGTTTCCATCGCGCAGCTGGAAGCGGCGTTGCCGGAAGGCCAGCCGGTGATCCGCACCATGCCGAACACACCCGCCCGGCTTGGACGCGGCGTCGTATCTGTTTCGCCGGGAACGCATTGCACTCCGGAGCAGCTTGAGAGTGCCAAAGCCGCGCTGGCAGGCGCCGGCAAGGTCGTGGAGATCCCGGAGGAGCAGGTGGACGCGTTGTCTGCCATCAGCGGTTCGGGCCCGGCCTACGCGTTCTACCTCGCCGAGGCCATGGCGGCAGCCGGCGTGGAGCTCGGTTTGGACGAGGAACTGTCTGTCATGCTTGCCCGCGAGACGGTCGCGGGCGCTGGGTTCATGCTGGCCGAACCGGGCGCGGATCCGCATGCCCTCCGCGTCGCCGTCACCAGCCCCAACGGCACCACCGAACGCGCCATCGCTGCGTTCGACGACGGCGGGATCCCCGGGATCATTGCCGACGGCGCCAGGGCCGCAGCGGCCCGCGCGGCCGAAATCACCAAGCAGCTCGGCTAGTTTTTGTACAGCCAACGCCCTCAAAAGGGTGTCTTAGGGGCGTTGGCTGTACAAAAACTCCGCAGGGGGTTAGGGGCGTGCGGCGAACCGCTCCAGCAGGTCCACGTGTCCGGAGACGATCAACATGTCGTGGCCGGACACTTTGGTTTCCGGCCGGGCATAGGTGAAGTCCTCGCCAGGGGTCTTCACGCCCACAATGGTCACGCCGTACTTGGAGCGGACCTTGGATTCTTCCAGCGTGAAGCCAACGGTCTCCTTGGGCGGGTACATCTTGACGATCGCGTAGTCGTCGTCGAACTCGATGAAGTCCAGCATGCGCCCGGAGACGAGGTGGGCGGCACGGACACCTGCATCGGCCTCAGGGTAGATCACGTGGTTGGCGCCGATCCTGGTGAGGATCTTGCCGTGCGACGGGGTGATCGCCTTGACCCAGAGGTGCTGGATGCCAAGATCCACCAGGTTCACGGTGATGAGCACGGAAGACTCAATGGACGTGCCGACACCGACGACGGCGGAACTAAACTCCTGAGCGCCAAGCTGGCGGAGGGCATCGATATTGGTGGCATCGGCCTCAACAACATGGGTCAGCACCGGAGCCCATTTCTGGACCAGGGTACGGTCGCGCTCGATGGCCAGGACTTCGCGGCCCTGCTTGACCAATTGCTCGGCCGTTGCGGAGCCGAACCGGCCCAGGCCGATGACCAACACCGGGGCATTGTGTGCGGGGCGGTTGGCGGCCCCCGTGGTACTAGCCAATGATTGGCCTCTCTTCCGGGTAGTGGAACAGCTGGCTGCGCTGGCGCAGTGCAAGACCTGCTGCAAGGGTTACGGTGCCGACGCGTCCGGCGAACATCAGCGCTGTCAGGACATAAACGCCCGACGGCGGCAGCTCGGCGCTGAGGTTGGTGCTCAGTCCTACAGTGGCGAAGGCGGAAATGGATTCAAAGAGCACCCGGTCCAGCGAGGCTCCGCTGATGGAGAGCAACAGGAACGCTGCCACAGACACCAACGTGGCGCCGGCGACAATCACGGAGATGGCCACGCGCATCGTGCCCTGGGGAATGGTGCGTCCGTACACCTTCACATCGGCGTCACCGCGGGCCTCTGCCATGATTGCGAGGAACATGACGGCGATGGTTGTCACCTTGATGCCGCCGGCAGTGGAGGCAGAGCCGCCGCCGGCAAACATCAGGGCATCGGTGAGGAGCATGGTGGTGGACTCCATGTGGTTCTGGTCCACCAGGTTGAAACCGCCCGAACGCGTCATGACGGAGGCGAAGAGCGAATGCGTGATCTTGTCGCCAAGGTTCATATTGGCAATGGTCCGCACGTTGTCCCACTCCATCAGGGCCCACAGGACGGTACCGGCTGCCAGCAGGATGAAGGAAACCTGGATGGTGAGCTTGGTGTGGAGGTTCCACTTTTTCCAGTTGAGCCCGTTCTGCTGCAGGACCATCACCACGGGGAAGCCCAGGCTGCCGAGGAATACACCCAGCATGAGGGGCACCAGGATCCAGAGGTCGGTTTCGTAGGGAACGATGCCATCGGAGTGGGGCGTGAATCCGGCGTTGTTAAAGGCTGAGATGGAGTAGAACACGCCGTGCCATACTGCCTGCCAGAAATCTTCGCCCAGCACAATGAAGCGCGGAATCAGTGCCAGCGCAAGGGCTCCTTCAATGACCACCGACGTCGTGATGACGATCCGGAGCAGGGTACCGACTTCACCCAGGCGGCCGGCGTTGTTCATGGCTTCCTGGGCGATGAGCTTGCCGCGAACGCCGAGGCGCTTGCTGACCATGAGTGCCAGGAGCGAGGCGAGGGTCAGGGTCCCCAAACCTCCCACGAAGATGCCCACCAGGATGACGAGCTGGCCGAAGAACGTCCAGTGGGTTGCCGTGGAGACCACGGTCAGGCCGGTGACGCAGACACTCGATACGGCCGTGAACATGGCCTGGTGCAGCGGCGTCACGGTCCCTTCCGTTGACGCTGCTGGCAGGGAAAGCAATCCAGTGAAGAACAGGATGACCACGGCGAACACTGTCAACGCCAAACGCGCCGGTGAGGTGTTGGCAATGTTGTCGATGAAGTCGCGCACACGGGTGAAGATCCAGAGACCTTCACGCTCCTGCTGGTTGGGTTGCCAGTTGGTCGGGCTGGTGGACCGCGACTGGCTCTGGGACATGGCGCTCTTCCTTGGTTGAAACAAGCTTTCCTGAGTAGTAAACCACTATTCGCGCGCGTAACCCGGGCGTCGGGCCGTTCCAGCCTCAGGTAGCCTGTTCTGGATGAACTCCACGCTTGGAACAACTGCTTCCAGCATTACGCGCTCCGCACTGCCAACGACGGTGGTGTGGGATCCAGCCATGACTGCCTACAATTTCGGTCCGGGCCACCCCATGGCACCGCAGAGGCTTGAACTGACAGCCCGCCTTGCCCAATCCCTGGGCCTCTTCGATCACCGGCATGTGGCGGTGGAGGCACCCGGCCTGGCAACCGACGTCGAACTTTCTACCGTCCACAGCAGCGAGTACGTTGAGGCGGTCCGGCGGGTCAGTAACGACCCAAGCCGCCCCGAGGAAGACCGCGGGCTGGGGACCGAGGACGATCCGGCATTCGCGGGGATGCACGAGGCCAGCGCCAGGCTGGCCGGCGGTTCCCTGCTGGCGGCGGACACCGTCCTGTCCGGCCGGGCGGTGCGTGCGGTCAATTTCAGCGGTGGCATGCACCACGCGGCACGTGACCGGGCGAGCGGATTCTGCGTCTACAACGACGTCGCGATGGCCATCCAGAGACTGCTCGACGGCGGTGTGCAGCGCGTGGTGAGCATCGACGTCGACGCCCATCACGGTGACGGGACGCAGGGCATTTTCTGGAACGATCCCCGCGTCATGACCATCAGCCTCCACGAAACCGGCCTGACCCTGTTTCCTGGCACGGGCTTTGCCAACGAAACCGGTGGTCCTGACGCACCGGGGACCGCAGTGAACGTTGCGCTTCCCACGTTTACGGGGGACGCCGCATGGTTGCGCGCATTCCATGCCGTGGTGCCCCAGCTTGTCGGCGCCTTCAAGCCTGAAGTGATCGTCAGCCAGCACGGTTGCGATTCACATAGGGACGACCCCCTGACGCACCTGAACCTCAGTGTCGACGGGCAGCGCGAGGCCGCCTCCGCCGTCGCCAGCTTGGCCGCCCGCTACTGCGACAACCGCTGGATCGCCACAGGCGGCGGCGGCTATGACGTCACGGGCGTGGTGCCAAGGGCCTGGAGCCATCTGATCGGGATGGTGACCCAGCGGCCGGTGGCACTTGGCCTTCCCGTGCCGGAAGCATGGCGGACGTACGTCAAGGAAACGTACGGCGTGTGGGCTCCCGAAAAGATGGGCGACGACGTCGACGTCTGGTGGCGCTCCTGGGAGGTGGGCTACGATCCCGCGGACGAAGTGGACCGGACCGTCATCGCGACCCGCAAGGAGATCTTCCCGCTGTACGGCCTGGATCCTTGGTTCGACTGACCCCCGGGGGAATGCACAAGGAAACAAGGGATGCCAAGTGGCGTATATGTCGCTAGGGTGTAAGGCATGGTGACTGACGACGTATTTGCCGTCATAGCTGAGGCAACCAGGCGCGACATCCTGGTCTCCCTCCGCTCTGGGGATAAAGCTGTAGGGGAACTGGTGGAAGAACTGGCTGCGAGCCAACCCACCATCTCCAAGCATCTGAAGGTGCTGCGCGAGGCCGACCTCGTCAGCATGCGGGCGCAGGGCCAAAAGCGCTTCTATGCGCTCAATCCCAAGCCGCTCGCCGGCGTCGCGAACTGGCTTGAGACGTTCGACGTCGGACCGGCAGCTCCCGCCGCCGTCGCACCCGCAGTGCCGTCGCAGGTTGTGGAACCGGTCGCTGAATCGCCAACGCTTCCCGACGCCATCAACCAGGCCGCGAAGGTCCACGCAAGCGATACCGCCGTCGTACTGGATCCGGCGTCGGACGACACCGTTCCGCAGCAGATCGGCCGCACGGTCGGCCGGGCGGCGACCAAGGCTGCCGACCTGTTGGCGAACCTTCCCAACCTCCCTAATCTCCCCAAGTTCGGGCGTAAGCGGTAAGCCGTATTTAACGTGACGATTGTCACATTGTGAGTTTTTGTTAACCTCCCGTTCCTTGAGATACCGCTGATTTTCTACGGTTGTGTTAACTCCGTAGCCTGGGTCACAATGTCCTCGGATGGAGATCCTACGTCCTTCGGTGCAACCATGGGCGGGACTGATTGTCCCGCCGCTGGGCGGCCCACCGAGGATAGGAAGACCCATGGATTCAAGGCTCGAGACCGTCCGCGACACCGTTCTGGCGCGGAACCCGGGGGAGAAAGAATTCCACCAGGCCGTGACCGAGGTCTTTGAAAGCCTTGGGCCGGTCCACGATCGTCATCCGGAGTTCCTTGAAGGTGCCGTCCTGGAACGACTGTGCGAACCCGAGCGCCAAATCATCTTCCGCGTCCCGTGGACCGACGACGCCGGACGCGTGCACGTGAACCGCGGCTTCCGGGTGGAATTCAACTCAGCGCTCGGCCCGTACAAGGGAGGACTGCGCTTCCATCCTTCCGTGTATCTGGGAATCGTGAAGTTCCTGGGCTTCGAGCAGATCTTCAAGAACGCGTTGACCGGCATGCCCATCGGCGGCGGCAAGGGTGGATCCGACTTTGACCCGCGTGGCCGCTCGGATGCCGAGATCATGCGGTTCTGCCAGTCCTTCATGACCGAGCTGTACCGCCACATCGGCGAGTACACCGACGTTCCCGCCGGTGACATCGGAGTGGGTGGCCGGGAGATCGGCTACCTTTTCGGCCAGTACAAGCGAATCACCAACCGCTATGAGTCCGGCGTCCTGACCGGCAAGGGAATTTCCTGGGGCGGTTCGCTGGTCCGCCCGGAGGCTACAGGGTATGGCACGGTGATCTTCGCGCAGGAGATGCTCAAGACGCGGGGTGCCTCCTTCGATGGGCAGCGCGTTGTGGTCTCCGGTTCAGGAAACGTAGCCATCCATGCGATTGCCAAGGCCCAGTCCCTCGGCGCCACGGTGGTGGCCTGTTCGGACTCCGCCGGTTACGTCGTGGACGAGGCGGGGATCGACGTCGAACTTCTGAGCCAGATCAAGGAAGTGGAGCGCGGCCGCCTCACCGAATACGCCGCCCGCCGCGCCGGTGCCAGCCATGTTGCCGGTGGCTCCGTCTGGGACGTGAACGGGACGGTTGCACTGCCCTGCGCCACGCAAAACGAGCTCGACGGCGAGGCTGCCGCCAAGCTGGTCAGCAACGGATTGATCGCGGTGGCAGAAGGCGCGAACATGCCGTCGACCCGTTCGGCGGTGTCCGTCTTCCAGGAGGCCGGCATCCTGTTCGGACCGGGCAAGGCTGCCAACGCCGGTGGTGTTGCTACGTCCGCGCTCGAAATGCAGCAGAACGCCAGCCGCGATTCCTGGTCCTTCGAGCACACCGAGCAGCGGCTCACAGAGATCATGGTGGGCATCCACGATCGCTGCGCCGAGACGGCAGAAGAATACGGTGCGCCGGGGAACTATGTTGTTGGCGCGAACATCGGCGGCTTCGTCAAGGTAGCCGACGCGATGCTCGCCCAAGGCCTCATCTAGCGCCCGTGGCACCCAACTAGGGGACAGCTCCTGTCGCAATGAGCAGTCATAGCGACAGGAGCTGTCCCCTACTTGGGTTAGCGCTGGAGCAACCGCACGTGGTCCGGGTTCAGGTCCGAGACCTTGCTGACGCCCAGGAGCGCCATGGTCCGGGTCATGTCCTTTTCCAGGATCTGGATGGTCCGGTCCACGCCCTCGCGTCCGCCTGCCATCAGGCCATAGAGATAGGCGCGGCCGATCAGGGCGAAATCTGCGCCCAATGCCAGAGCCGCCACGATGTCCGCGCCGCTCATGATGCCAGTGTCCAGGATGACGGCGGCGTTGCTGTTGTCCGCCTTCAGCGCCGCGGTGACCTCGGGCAGCAGGTGGAAGGGGATGGGCGCGCGGTCCAGCTGGCGGCCACCATGGTTGGACAGGATGATGCCGTCGGCGCCGTGGTCAACAACGCGCCGGGCGTCCTCCACGGTCTGGATGCCCTTGACCACCAGCTTGCCCTTCCACGTTTCGCGCAGCCAGTCCAGGTCCTCGTAGGTCAAGGTGGGGTCGAACATGGAGTTGATCAGGTCGGCCACGGTCCCGGTGTAACGCGAGAGGGAAGCGAACGTCAGGGGTTCGTGCGTCAGGAAGTTGAACCACCACGCCGGGCGGTAGGAAGCATCCAGGACAGTCTTCACGGTAAGGGCAGGCGGGATGGTCATGCCGTTGCGGACGTCCCGGAGGCGTGCACCGGCTACGGCGGTGTCCACGGTGACCATGAGGGTGTCGTTGCCGGCCTTTGCGGCGCGTTCGATCAATTCCAGCGAGCGGTCGCGGTCGGTCCACAGGTACAGCTGGAACCAGTTGCGGCCGTTCGGGGCGGCCGTTGCAACGTCCTCGATGGAGGCGGTGCCCATCGTGGACAGCGTGTACGGGATCCCGGCGGCTTCAGCGGCCTGCGAGCCGGCGTATTCGCCCTCGGACTGCATCATGCGGGTGAAGCCGGTGGGTGCAATGCCGAACGGGAGGCGGGATTCCTTGCCGAGAATGTCCGTGCGGAGGTCGATCCTGGACACGTCCCGCAGGATGCCCGGGCGGAATTCGATGTCCTGGAAGGCCTGGCGTGCCCGGCGCAGGGTGATTTCTTCTTCCGCGGCACCGTCGGTGTAGTCAAACGGCGCTTTCGGTGTGCGGCGCTTGGCGATGTCGCGCAATTCCCAGATGGTGCTGGCGCGCCTGAGCCGTGCGGCTTTGCTGAACTCGGGCTTCTTGAACTGCATGAGCGGCGCGAGGTCGGAGACTTTGGGAACCCGGCGCTTCAGGGCCGGAGGCTGCACGACGGCGGGTCGCGGCTGGGGCGGCCGGGTCACGTTTTCGTCGCTCCCGGCGTTGGCGGGCGCGGCCGTGATCTTGGGATCGAGGGTGTCGGTCATGCTGTTCTCCCTTGAATGCTGTGTGGTCTAACCACACTGTAATCCATGTGGTCGGACCACATCAACTAGTATTCCGGTATGCGAACGCACGAACTTGTCCTGCAGTGGATCGAGAAGCAGCTCTCCGATGGCGAGCTCGTCCTGGGTGGCCGCCTGCCTGGGGAGCGGACGATGGCCGAGCAACTCCAGGTCTCGCGGACCTCCGTGCGCGAGGCAGTAAGGATCCTCGAAGCCATGGGTGTGGTGCGCGCCGGCGTGGGTTCCGGCAAGGATGCCGGGACCATTGTCATCGCTGAGCCGGGATCGGCGTTGGGTTCAACCCTTCGGCTGCATGTGGCAACCCGCCATCTTCCCGTGGCCGACATCGTGGAGACCCGCGTCCTGCTGGAATCCTGGGCTGCGGCGCGCGCCAGAGTGGGCGTACCCGCGCTGGGGGAGGCCGCGGAACTGCTGGACCGGATGGAGACGACGCAGGACATTGCGACCTTCCTGGCCCTGGATGCCCGCTTCCATGTTGCCCTGGCGGAGGCGGCAGGCAACGCGGTGGTCAGCGCCATGATGGCCTCGCTGCGTGGCGCGATCGAGAACTACGCGGGCGAACTGACGGAAAACCTGCCTGATTGGAACGCGACCTGCAGCAGGCTGCGGATGGAGCACCGCGCCATCCTCACCGCCGTGAACAACAACGACGGCGGCAAAGCCGCTGAGCTGGTGGCAGCCCACATCCAAGGCTTCTACAATGAGGCCGGACTGGGCTCGTCCCATGGGTCCTAGAGCAACGCGGGGTCACTTATGGCCCATGGAAGCCCTCCCAAGGGGTCATAAGTGACCCCGCGTTGCTTCTCTAGGCGGGCTTAAGGGCTGGGGCTGCGGTGCTCTTGCGGATTTCCATACGCGGTGAGAACTCGTCCTGTGCCTGGATGGGGGCCGTGTCTGACTGTTGGATCTGCTCCCGCATCCGCCGCCACGCCAGGCTGCCGAGCTCATTGATGGGCACTGCGGCTGTGGTCAGGGGCGGAGTGGTGTATTTGGCGAAGGGGATGTCGTCGAAGCCCGTCACGGAAATGTCCTCCGGCACCCGGATTCCGCGCTCGTGCAGGCCGCTGAGCAGCCCCATGGCCACGAGGTCGTTGAAGGCCAGGATTCCCGTGGCGCCGCTTGCGATGATGGCGTCGGTGCATTCGTGGCCCGAATCGAAGTTGGAGCCGCCCGGAAGCATCTGCAGCTCGATCTCCGGGTGCTCTGTCCGGAACTGGTCCAAGCCAACCAGGCGTTGCCGGTTGGAGGCACTGTGCTCGGGGCCGGAGAGGAAGGCCAAGCGGCGATGGCCCAGGGATACCAGGTGCTGCGCCAGCTCCTGGATGCCCTGCCCATAGTCCACACTAAGGCTCGGTGTGTTGGTGGCTACCGTGGTGCGGTTGATGAGGACCAGCGGATGCAAGGTTGGTGCCAGTTCCTCGAGCTCGGCATCGCCCATGCGGGGCGCACAGAGCACGACGCCATCACAGCGCCGCCGGGCTTCCCCGGCCAGGATCGCTTCCTCGCTGGTGACTTCCGATGAATCCGCGATGAGGACGCGGTACCCGTCCTGGGCCGCCGCGATGCTGAGTCCCCGCAGGATTGCTTGGAATGTGGGGTTGGCCAAATCCGGGACCACGATCCCGATGGTGTCTGTTTTTCCCAGGGCCAGGCTGCGCCCAACCGGGTTGGGCTGGTACTTGAGTTCAGCCGCGGCGGCGCGCACCCGTTCGGCGATGCCGGGATCAACTGCGGCGTTACCGTTCATGACGCGTGAGACGGTGGCGTGCGAGACGCCGGCCTTCTCCGCGACGTCGGCAATCCCAACGCGCCTGTTGGTGTTCCTGCGTGCCATACGGTCCCTTCCCTTTGTTCGTCCTCCGAGTGCTCCGTCGTTGGAGCGCTGGTTGACGCGACCACCAGAGTCTTGATAGAAAGCTTATAACCCTCCGAGAAAACGCTTTCTCACATATTCTTCCACACGAATCCGGGCCGTCAAGCGGTTCACTCCTGCCTTTTGAAAGGGGCACACACATGGTCAACGTCGACTCAGCCGAGACCCGCACCCCGCCAGCAGAAGCGGCGACCCGCGCCGAAGATACCCAGCGGACCCGAATAGCCCTGATCGGAACGGGCGGGCGCTCGGAGATGTACATCCGGGCCATCTACGGACAGCACGCAGACGTAGCCCAGCTTGTTGCACTGTCCGACGTCAACCAGGGACGCGTGGACTTCTACCGGGAGCTCATCAAGGAACTTGGCGGAACGGAACCCGTGTCTTCCTTCGAGCCCGGCGAACTCACCAACTTCATCCAGTCCAACAACATTGAGCGCGTCATCGTCACGACGCCCGACTACACCCACGCGGACTACATCGTCGAGGCACTCGAGGCGGGTGCCGACGTCGTGGTTGAAAAGCCGCTGACCATCGACGTCGAGGGTTGCCGCCGCATCACCGAAGCAGTCGCCAAGACCGGACGCAACGTGGTGGTCACCTTCAACTACCGCTACTCGCCGCGCAACAGCGCACTGAAGGAAGTCATCCAGAACGGCGTGATCGGCAAGGTCACCTCCATCGACTTCAGTTGGGTGCTGGACACGGTGCACGGTGCGGACTATTTCCGCCGCTGGCACCGTGACAAGAAGAACTCCGGCGGCCTGCTCATCCATAAGGCCTCGCACCACTTCGACCTGGTCAACTGGTGGATCAATGATGTCCCGGAGCGCGTGTTCGCCTCCGGCGGCCTTCGCTTCTACGGCGACAAGAACGCCGCGGAACGTGGCCTGGGGGCCCGCCCGGAGCGCGGCACAGTCGATGGCCTGGAACACGACCCCTTCCGCCTGGACATGCGCGAGGACGAGCGCCTGAAGGCCCTGTACTACGACAACGAAAAATTCGACGGTTACCTCCGCGACCAGGACGTCTTCACGGAAGGCATCACCATCGAGGACAACCTCGCCCTGGTGGTGGATTACCAGGGCGGGCCTACCCTGAGCTACTCGCTCAACGCGCACAGCCCCTGGGAGGGCTACCGGGTCACGGTCAACGGCACCGAGGGCCGTGCGGAACTCGAAGTGGTGGAGCGGGCCGCCGTCGAGTCCAGCACCGACAAGAAGACGGTAGTGGACCCGAGCGCCACCCCCATCGAGGAAGACGACGCCGTGCGCCGGAACGGTGAGCGACTCGTGGTCCAGCGCCACTGGGAAGCTGCCTACGAGGTGCCCATCATCAACGGCGAGGGTGGCCACGGCGGCGGCGACAACCTGCTGCTCTCGGACCTCTTCAACGGCCCCGGCATCGACCCGCTGGGCCGTCCGTCCGGCTACATCGACGGACTTCGCTCGGTATCTGTCGGCATTGCAGGCAACCAATCCCTGGAGACTGATCTCCCCGTCCGGATCAGCGAACTCGGCCTCGGCGTCGATCTCAGCCGCAACCAGGCCTGACCGCTTTTCCCTCACACAAGGAGACAGACCATGAGCAGGATTTTTGTTACCGGCGGTTCGGGCAGGCTCGGCCGCAGCGTGGTCTCCGGCCTCGCCGAGGCCGGTCACCAGGTGATTTCGGTCGACCGCGACGCCATCCCGGCCACCCAGCTGCCGGCCGGCGTCGAGCAATACAGCGCAGACCTGCTGGCGCCCGGGGAAGCGGAGCGGCTCATTCGCGAAACAGCGCCCGACGCCGTCATCCACCTCGCTGCTATCGCCGTACCTTTCAGCGCGCCTGAGGACGTCATATTCAGCACGAACACCCGGCTCGCCTACGCGGTGATCAGTGCAGCGACCGACGCCTGCGTACCGAAGATCATCACGGCCAGCAGCCCCACCGCCCTTGGTTATGGTTCGCCGGCCGGATGGTTGCCGCCGTCGTTTCCCTTGAACGAGCAGACGCCGCCCAAGCCGTGGAACGCCTATGCGTTATCCAAGCTGATCGCCGAACAGACGGTACAGATGTTCGCCGCGGCCCAGGGCAACAACATCCGCTATGCGGCGTTCCGTCCCTGCTTCGTGATCTCCCCGGAGGAGTGGGAAGGAGCGCCCACGCAGCAAGGCCACACGGTCCGCGAACGCCTGGACGATCCCGCCTTGTCCGCGCCGGCCCTGTTCAACTACGTGGATGCCCGGGATGTTGCCGAATTCCTGGATGTTCTGCTGGCGAAAATGGACACCATTCCCAACGGAGAAGTGTTCTTCGTTGGCGCGAAGGATGCCCTGGCCACAGCACCCCTGGCTGAACTCTTCCCGCGCTTCCTCCCCGGCAGCGGGCCCCTCACCGCGCACTTGACCGGAACCAGCCCGGCGTTTTCCATCGACAAGGCCCGCGAGCTTCTGGGGTGGGAGCCGAAGCGCACCTGGCGGACCGAACTTACCCCGCCGTATGCCGGCCCCGACACTGCAGCACACCGAGCACCACTCAATGACGAGATCCATGCCGGCCTGGTACCGGCGGGAGCAACCAAGGAGACACCATGAATTTCGACGGCGTACTGTTCTTCCCCGTCACGCCCTTCGCCGAGGACGGCAGCGTCGATGTTGCCCTGCTCAAGGAGCACATCACCTCACGGCTTCCGTTCGGCCCCGGTGGCGTTTTCCCCGCGTGCGGCACGGGTGAATTCCACGCGCTCTCCCTTGATGAGATCCGAACCGTGGTGACTGCCGCCGTCGAGGCCGTCGCCGGAACCGTTCCGGTGGTCTCCGGTGCCGGCGGACCACTGGGGCACGCCCTTGCCGCTGCCAAGGTGGCCGAAGAAGCCGGCGCGGAGGCACTCCTGGTTCTTCCGCCTTACCTGGTCACCGGCCCCACCGACGGTGTGGTGGCGTACGTTGAGGCCGTAGCGGCCGCCAGCAG
The DNA here is from genome assembly GCF_042886835.1 of Paenarthrobacter sp. NPDC057981. NCBI lineage: Bacteria > Bacillati > Actinomycetota > Actinomycetes > Micrococcales > Micrococcaceae > Paenarthrobacter > Paenarthrobacter sp. NPDC057981. The sequence continues at coordinate 52,356 of NZ_JBHVQI010000014.1, read as the reverse complement.
CCTGCCGGTCATCGTGTACCACCGGGGCACCGCCAAGTTCACCGCCGAAGCCATCACCAGCCTCACCGCGAACCCGAAAGTAGTTGGCTTCAAGGACGGGATCGGCGACGTGGGCCTGGCTCAGGAAATTGTGTCTGCGATCAACGCGAGCGGCCGCACGGACTTTGCCTTGTTCAACGGGCTGTTGACCGCCGAACTGACCCAGGGCGCCTACCGTGGACTGGGCATCCCCCTGTACTCCTCGGCAGCTTTCGCCATGGCACCGGAGATCGCCAAGGCCTATTACGACGCCTACATGGCCGGTGATGAGGAACGACGCCATGCCCTCCTCGAAGGGTTCTACGCGCCGCTGGTCCGCCTCCGGGACCAGACTCCGGGCTTTGGGGTCTCGCTCATCAAGGCCGGTCTCCGGCTGGCAGGTTTGCCGGTTGGTCCGGTCCGCCCGCCGCTGGTTGATCCCACCGAAGAGCAGCTCCTTGAGCTCAAGGCCATCCTGGCCAAGGGCCACGAATTGGCGGAGCGCTGATGCCAGCCCGCATCACTGGCCTGTCTACCCGGTTGATCACGGTTCCGCTGCTGCGCAGCTGGGGTGCGGAGGCACCGGAGAACCATGTGATTGTCACCAGCCTGACAACGGACGACGGCGGCACGGGCCACGGTTTCTCCTGGACACCCACCATTGGTCCCCAAGCAGTCAAAGCGCTCCTGGACCACGACATCGCCCCGTTCATCATCGGGCTCGAGGCGAATGCGGAGACGGTGTGGGACCAACTGTGGAAGCGGCTCCATGAAGCCGGTGGGGGAGGCCTGACCACCATTGCGATGGCAGGCGTCGACCTCGCGCTGTGGGACATGAAGGCGCGGCGGTCGGGGACGTCGGTCACCGGGCTTTTGGGGCAACGCCAGGAGTCCGTGGAGGTCTACGGCTCGGGCGTGAACCTGCACTATTCACTGGAGCAGCTCGTTGAACAGGCCCAGCGCTGGGTGGCGGCCGGGCACAGGGCCGTGAAGATCAAGGTGGGGAAGCCCGAACTCACCGAAGACGCCGAGCGGGTAGCCGCTGTCCGGCAGGTCATTGGTCCGGATCGGCTCCTCATGGTCGATGCGAACCAGCGCTGGGACCTGGCCCACACGTTCCGCGCCTTGGAGGTGTTGGGGGAGTACGGACTGGAATGGCTGGAAGAACCCATCCGTGCAGACGACCTCTGGGCCTACCGCCGCTTGCGGAAACACTCGCCGGTGCCCATCGCGTTGGGTGAAAACGTCCACACCGTGTACCGCTTCCGCGACTTCATCGAGGCCGAAGCTGTGGACATCATCCAGCCCAACATCGTCCGGGTTGGTGGCATCACACCGTTCCGCAGGATCGTTGAATTGGCCCGTACCCACAGCATCCGGGTGGCCCCGCATTTGCTCCCTGAACTTTCGGGCCAGCTCGCGCTCACCTTGGCTGAACCGGTCAGCGTCGAAGACGTGGAGGATGCCTCGTTCGGACAACTCGGAATCCTGGCCGGCCCTTCGCCAGTTCGGATCAGCAACATGACGGGAACCACCAAGCTCAGCTCAGCGGGCCTTCCCGGACTCGGCTTCCAATTTTCCGGGGAACCGCAGCAGGCCTATGACACTTCAGCCCTTGACAGCAAAGGAAACCGCAGTGAGTACAGCAACTCTTGATCTGACCTCCATCACCGCAGCAGCCACGGCAGCGGCGAAGGTGACCGCAGCAGCTTCCGACGCCGAGCGCGCGGCCTGGTTGACCGCCGTCGCCGACGCGTTGGACGCGAACGTGACAGAGCTTGTGGCCATCGCCGACTCCGAGACGAGCCTTGGCACGGTGCGGCTGACCGGTGAAGTGGCAAGGACCAGCGGCCAGCTCCGGTTGTTCGCCCAGGTCATCACCGAGGGTTCCTACCTTGAAGCGGTCATCGACCACGCTGATCCCTCAACCACCCCGCCCAAGCCCGACCTGCGCCGCATCCTGCGTCCGATCGGCCCGGTGGCGGTGTTCTCGGCGTCGAACTTTCCGTTCGCTTTCTCGGTAGCCGGGGGCGATACCGCGTCCGCGCTCGCCGTCGGCTGCCCAGTGATCGTCAAAGCGCACTCGGGACACCTGCGGCTCTCGGAGCGGACGGCGGAGATCGTCACCGAAGCCTTGTCCAAGGCCGGAGCTCCGGACGGTATTTTCGCTTTGGTCAGTGGCAGGGAGGCCGGGACCGCGCTGGTCCAGGATCCTGCCATCAAGGCTGTGGGCTTCACTGGGTCCATCCCCGGCGGCCGGGCGCTGTTCGATCTCGCGGCTTCACGGCCCGAACCCATTCCGTTCTATGGCGAGTTGGGCAGCCTGAATCCCGTGGTCATCACAGCCGAAGCTTTGGCCGAACGTGGGCAACAGCTTGCTGCGGGCCTGGCGGGCTCCTTCACCATGGGCGCCGGCCAGTTCTGCACCAAGCCCGGGCTCGTGTTCATCCCTGCCGGGACGGACTTTGCTTCGCAGCTTGCGAAGGCAAGCAAGGACAAGCCGACCGCTGCCATGCTGACGGAGCGCATCGCGGAAGCCTACCCGGACGGGCTGCGGAGCGTCGCGGACCAGCCGGGAGTCGCCGTCGTCAGTGGCTCGGTGGAGCAGGACAGCCTTTCGGACGGTGCCGCGCCGGTGGTCTTCTCCACGACGGCGGCCAACGTCCTGGAACGCCCGGAGGAGCTGCTGGAGGAATGCTTCGGCCCCACGACGTTGCTCATCGAGTACGCCAACCATGAGGAACTGTCTGCCGCCCTGGCGAAGGTTCCCGGGAGCCTGACGGGCACTGTCCACGCAGAGCCGGATGAGGATGTCTCGGCACTCGTGGAGCAGCTGAGCGGCTTGGCGGGGCGGGTGTTGTTCGATGGCTGGCCCACGGGAGTGGCCGTGAACTGGGCCCAGCAGCATGGCGGGCCGTACCCGGCCACGACCTCCCTGTTCACCTCAGTTGGTGCGACAGCGGTGCGTCGCTTCCAGCGTCCCGTTGCGTATCAGGACGCGCCGGAAAGTGTGCTCCACCCGGCCCTTCGCGACGCGAACCCCCTGGGCATCCCGCGTCGGGTGGATGGCATCCTGACGCTCGGCTAACCCAACTAGGGGACAGCAAACGTCGCATTGAGCCGTCATTGCGACAGTTGCTGTCCCCTAGTTGGGCCACCACGGGCAAAAGGGGCGGGCCACCGTAATGGTGACCCGCCCTTTTGTGCGTGGCGGCCCCGGTCAGGGGCGAAGCGTCAAGGGACGACGGCGGCCGTCCACTTCCGTGGTCGGCCAGCGTTCGTCTACGGTCAGGACCCGCACGCCGGAGTCCGTGAGCAGAACGGTGTCTTCGATCTTCACGCCGGGTCCCGAGGGGTTCCACGTGAACGGCTGGTTGAGGACGATCAGGTCCGTGACGTCGGCTGTGACACGGGGGTCGCGGCCCGCGTATCCGGCCGGACCGCCCTGGTGATGGAGTTTCCACTGGTCTTCGCCGAAGCCGTGGCGGGTGTAGGCCTTCTGGATTTCGCTGAAGACCTGGTTGAGCCGGACTCCCGGAAGCGTGGCCCGGAAAATGTCGGCCTCCACTGCGGCGATGCGTGCCTCGGCGTCGAGCTCCGCGGGGGTGCCGGCGTCGAATGCCACCCAGCGGGTCACGTTGGCAACCAAGCCGTTGCGACGGGCACACACAACGGCCATGGCGCGGCGCCCGATGGCGGTATGCGTGGCCAGCGGATGACGGAAGCTGCTGCGGGCCTCACCGTTGCAGAGCAGCACGAGCGGTTCGGCGCCCATCGCCACGATGCGGGCAGCGATTTCCGAGACCAAGTGGAATTCGGTGGTTTTCGGCGTCACGGTCTGGAGGACATCTGTCATGGCATGCGCTACTTCAGCAGAGAGCCGGGCATATCGTGAGGCCTCGCCGGGCAAGAGCTGCTGGCGGGCGGCGCGCAATTCGGCAGTCACTGCGCCTTCCACCAGCGGATCGCCGTCGAGCGCGAGCTTCGCCGCCGCGGCGTGCAGATGGCCGTTCCACGGCACCGTGTCCAGGCTGACCCCCTCCGGGAGCTCTTCAGCGGCGATCCGTCCGGCCTCGTTGTTGAACGTCACCAAATGGTCGCCTTCCCGGTCCACCAGGAGCGCGGCGATCGGATCTCCGGCCAAGCTGATGTGGACCCGGCTGCCGTCCAGATACCAGGTGAGGGCCGTATTGGAGGTCAGAAGGAGCGAGTCGCGGCCGGCGGCGTCCAGGATGTCCAGGACACGACGGCGTTTAACGGCACGGTCGGCGACGTTGCCTGGGGCTGTGCCCGCCGGAGCCGGCGTGGAGTGAGTCGTCGTGGATTGAGTAGGTGTGGTCATGCCGGTTCCCCCAAAGTGGTGATGAGCTGTTCAATGTCATGCGTTGCCAGGAACCCGTCCACGATGAGGACCCTCACTGTCCGCTGGACCGGCCGGCCGGGTTCGGTGGCCACGGGGCGGTCCCATGCCAGGGAGAGCCCGACGCCGGGGTAGCCCTCGTGCCGCACGAACCACGGGTCCGGTGCCTGCGGCGAGGCAAGGAACACGAGTGTTGCGGGGTGGCCCAGCCCGGGATCATCGGTGACGTGCGCGGAGCCGGCGGTACCGGCGTCGAACGTTCCTGACCAGGCCAGCCACGGCGCGACGCTCCCGTGGACCGCGTCCTCGCCGCGCGCCTCCGGCGTCCAGATAGTGGCATCGGCAACTGCGGGCATCCGCCAGAAGAAGCCACCGTAGCCGCCTTGCGGCCGCCCGTTGGACCCCGGACTGCCCAGCATCACCGGACGTCCCGTGGCCGATTCCAGCGTGAAGTCGAGCCTCAACTGCCAGGCTGAATGTCCGACGGCGGCCCACTTCCACTCACGCTGTTCGCGGAGTATGGGCGATTGGTCCGGAGCGAGCCAGCTCAGCTGCTCCCGCCGGAACCCGTCGCCGTGTTCTGCGGTGTCAGTGACGATCCTGCCGTGGTCGTTGCGCCAAACGTACATCCCGGCCTCGCGGGTGTAGGTCCGGCCGCCCCAGAAGTTGATCCGGTCCACATCCTGCAGGGCGACGCCGGCCCCCAAATGCCACACATGGTCTTCCGGCACGTGGTCCGTGACCACTGTGCCGCCGAGAGTCCGCACAGGATGGAGGTAGGGCCGTGGCGATGACGTGGGCCGGATGTGCGTGCCGTCCTGGACGTTGGCGACCGCGGCACCGTTGATGGTGAGCTCAGGCGTAATCGAGGACGTCCACGGTACACCGAGTTCGGCGAACGTGGCCTGGCCCAAGGCCGCTCGTCGGATCAAGGACCCGATGCCCTGCACCACCGCATGGGACTGGTCCCCCTGGCCTTCCCATGCAATGAACTCCTGAGGGATCGGGCGTGGGGCGTCGGCTGTCCGGATGGCTTCCAGTACCGCCATGTAGGCGCCGGAACCGCTCAAGGGGCTGAGCAAATCGGCTTCGCTGCGCGCTGCCAGGAGGTTTTCCAGTAGATCGGTCCGTCCGAACGTCTCTTCCCTGCTTCCTTCCGTGGTGGTGATCTCCACGCGGTCTTCCGTGTAGTAGAGGGTGAGTTGGCCCAGGGTGCCGTACACGGTGACGACGGGTGCGGACTGCTCGGGGGCGCTGAGCGTCAGGGCGCAGGTGAGCACGGTCCCTCGCGTCGTCCGTACCCGCACAACGGAGGTGTCGTCACTTTCAGTGTCGTTGGCCCGGTAGAGGTCTGTGTCGACGGACTGAACGTCGTCCAGGGTCCGGGCGCCGGCCAGCCGAAGCCCGGTAGCCACGGCATGCGCCAAGGCGTTGGTGGCCACCCCGTCCACCACATCGGTTCCGTCGAGGCTGCGCTTGCCTGCCCAGCGGGAGCGTTTGAAGTACGCCTTGTCGCGCAGCCACATGCCGGTGGCGCTGATGCCGCGGACTTCACCGATGGCCTTGGCAGCCACCAGGGCGTCGATGGTCGGGAGGGCGTCCGAACCCAGGCTCTGGAAGCCAACCTGGACGAGACAACCGGCGTTGGCTGCTGCTGCCATGACGTCCCGGTACAGGGCCAGGGTGGCGACCGGCGGTTTCTCGAGGTACACGTTGGCCCCTGCCCTGATGGCCGCGAGGGCCAAGGGAGCATGGGTTTGGATTGGGGTGGAGATGATGACGACGTCCGGCGCCGGGCCCGTTGCCAGGAGCTCGTCCAAGGAGGCAAAGACCTCTACTTCCGTTGCGAGTGCGCCCTGGGCGGGAGGCTGCGGATCGGCCACTGCTACCAGTTCCAGGACTCCGGCGGCGGACAGTCTCTCCAGGTTTTCCAGGTGGCGTTCGCCGAAACCGTGCACTCCCACCAGTGCTATCCGTGGCAAACGCGCGGGATCCTTGGGTGGGACGGCAGCCAGGGATTGCGTCATGAAAGTGTCCTAACTGGGTCCGGGACGGAGGTCAAGGGAGTCTGGAGTATGTCTGGAGCGGTTTCATCAGAAAACGCTTTCTCAAAAATTAGCAAAAGGCTGTACATGGGTCAAGAAAACGTTTACTTTGGTACGGAGCCGCTGAAACCGGGACCCGGATCCTGGCACTTCGAAGGGGTAGCGCCAGAGAACAGGCGACGTCCTGCAGGCAAGCACCAACCACACTCGTACTCCGTGGATGGCCACGATGACCAAAGGAGACCACATGGCCGCATATGAACACGCGGGGACGCCGCAAGGCGCTCGCGGGACGGCGAGGGGGAAGCAATGAGCGCTATTGGCGAACTCTCATCCATGACCCGCCGCAAGGGCCCCATGACCAAGGAAGAGAAGAAGGCAAACGGCCGCGATAACAAAGCCGCCTACGTCTTCCTCCTTCCCTGGCTGCTGGGCCTGGGCGTCATCACGGTGGGGCCCATGCTCATGTCGTTGTATCTGTCCTTCACGGACTACAACCTTCTGCAGCCGCCGGAATGGGTGGGCCTGGACAACTTTGTCCGGATGTTCGGCGATGCCCGGCTCCACAACTCGCTGCGGGTCACGTTCACCTACGTGCTGGTAGGCGTTCCTCTCCAACTGGCCGTGGCCCTGGTGATTGCGCTGGTCCTGGACAAGGGCCTGCGCGGGTTGCCGTTCTACCGCTCCATCTTCTACTTGCCCTCCCTCCTGGGCGGTTCCGTGGCCGTTGCGATCTTGTGGAAGCAGATCTTCGGCACCACTGGCCTGGTAAACCAGGTCCTGGCGATGATCGGGATTGAAGGGCCCGGTTGGATCTCGGATCCCAACACAGCTCTTGGCTCCATCATTTTGCTTCACGTGTGGACCTTCGGCAGCCCGATGATCATCTTTCTTGCCGGCCTGCGTCAGATCCCGAACATGTACTACGAGGCAGCCAAGGTTGACGGCGCCACGACGCTCCAGCAGTTTTGGCGCATCACGCTTCCCATGCTGAGTCCCATCATCTTCTTCAACCTGGTGCTGCAGATCATCGGCTCGTTCCAGTCGTTCACCCAGGCGTTCATCGTCTCTGGCGGAAACGGCGGCCCGTCCGACTCCACCATGTTCTTCACCCTTTATCTCTACCAAAAGGGCTTCGGCCAGTTTGATATGGGCTACGCATCAGCGATGGCCTGGTTCCTGCTGGTCATCATCGGTGTCTTCACTGCCATCAACTTCATCGCTTCAAAGTATTGGGTGTTCTACGATGACTAAACTCCAGACTCTCCCCGCGGCCAGCGGCGATTCCGCGGCCACATCAGGCAAGAACCCTCGCCGTCGTGAATCCCGCGGCAACCTGGCTTTCAGCCGCAGCGCCCGCATCAAGGGGCTGGTCAAGCACGCCATCCTGATCATCGTTGGCGGCGTAATGATTTACCCGTTGCTCTGGATGGTGATCTCGTCCCTGCGCCCGAACGACCTCATTTTCCGCGAGCCCGGCCTGTGGCTGAACAACCTCGAAATGAGCAACTACACGGATGGCTGGTCCGCTTTGACCCACCCGTTCGGGCATTACATGATCAACTCGGCGATCGTGGTCCTTGGCTCGATCGTTGGAAACCTGGTCTCGTGTTCCATGGCCGCCTACGCTTTTGCCCGACTCCAGTTCAGCGGCAAGAAACTGTTCTTCGGCATCATGCTCCTGACCATCATGCTGCCGTTCCACGTTGTGATCGTTCCGCAGTACATCCTCTTCTCGCAGATCGGCTGGGTGAATACCTTCTGGCCGCTGATCGTGCCCAAGTTGCTGGCTACGGACGCATTCTTTGTGTTCCTGATGGTCCAGTTCATCCGCGGCATTCCCAAGGACCTGGATGAGGCGGCCCGCATTGACGGTGCAGGCCACCCCAGGATCTTCCTCAGGGTCATCCTGCCACTGATGGTTCCGGCGCTCGCCACCACCACCATCTTCACTTTCATTTGGACCTGGAACGACTTCTTCGGCGCGCTGATCTACCTGACGGACCCGGACATGTTCACGGTGCCGGTTGCCCTGCGGGCGTTCGTCGATTCGCAGTCGGCCACCAGCTGGGGCTCGCTCTTCGCGATGTCCATAGTGTCCCTGTTGCCCGTCTTCCTGGTCTTCCTCTTCGGGCAGAGGTTCCTCATCAAGGGCATCGCAACCACGGGTATCAAGTAGTAGCCCGGGGCTTCAGTGCGTGGAAGACCGCCTGTCGCGGGGCTGCCGGCCCCTTCCCTGACGTCGCTGTCCCTCCCGTGGCGCCGCCGTCGAAATTCCGGCAAAAGGAACAAGCCAGCATCTTGTAATACAAGAATGTGACTTGTACCATAAATTCAAGAAAACGCTTTCCCACACCACATCGCATCAGGATCAACGAAGATCGGAGACATCAGTGCCCGCACAACCAGAGGGTGAAGCAGTCGCCCCCGCAGCAGCACCATCCACAGGAGGATCCTTGGTTGCCAAGGCCAAACGCAGCAAACGCAGGTTCCGTGCCTCTGCTTTGATCGCAGCCACGGCCGCCGCGGTCCTTGCAGTCACCGCCTGCGGTGGAGGTTCCGAAGCCAAGAGTGCCGACGGCAAGGTCGAGCTCCGCTTCTCCTGGTGGGGCGGCGACAAGCGGGCCCAGCTGACGCAGGAAGCCATCAAGGCATTCGAGGCAGAAAACCCGAACATCACGATCAAGGCGGAGTTTGGCGACTGGTCCGGGTACTGGGACAAGCTGGCAACGCAGGTGGCTGCCAACGACGCTCCGGACATCATCCAGATGGACGAGAAGTACATCACCGAATACTCGAGCCGCGGCGCATTGCTGGACCTCTCCAAGTACAAGATCGACACCTCCAAGCTGGACGAGGCCGCACTGAATGCAGGCAAGGGTGAGAAAGGTCTGACGGGCATCGCGGCAGGTATCAACGCCGCTACCATCCTGGCCAACCCAGCTGTCTTCAAGGCCGCCGGCGTTCCACTTCCGGATGACAAGACCTGGACTTGGGACGATTTCGAACGCATTGCCGCGGAAGTGACGGCCAAGTCGCCCAAGGGTACCTACGGTGCCGCGGCCTATGGCACGGACGAAGCCTCCCTCGGCGTATGGCTGCGCCAGAACGGCAAGTCGCTCTACACCCAGGACGGCAAGCTGGGCTTCGAGCCCTCCGACATCAAGGGCTACTGGGAATTCCTGAAGGACATGAGCGACAAGAAGGCCGTCCCGACGGCGTCGGAAATCGTCGAGGCGGAAGCTGCGCCGCTTGACCAGAGTGGCCTGGCGACAGGCAAAAACGGCATGGCATTCTGGTGGTCCAACCAGCTTCCTGCCTTGGAGAAGGCCGCCGGTGGCGAACTGCAGATCCTCCGCTTCCCGTCCAAGACCGGCAAGGCCGACGACGCCGGACTTTGGTACAAGGCCTCGCAGTTCTGGTCGGCTTCATCGCGGACCAAGCACCCCGAGGAGACCGCCAAGTTCATCGACTTCCTGACGAACAACGTCAAGGCCGGCGAAATCCTGCTTGCAGACCGCGGCGTCTACCCGAACTCCGATGTCCGTGAAGCGATCGCGCCCAAACTGGCGAAGGCGGACGTCAAGGTGGTCGACTTCATCAGCGCCATCAAGGACGAGCTCGGCGACGCGCCGGCTGCTCCGCCGAAGGGTGCGGGTGCCATCCAGGAAATCATCAAGCGCTACACCTCGGAGGTCATGTTCAACAGGCTTTCCGCAGAGGAAGCAGGCAAGAAGGCTGTGGACGAAATGAAGTCCGCCATCAGCTAGCTTCTTCCGAGCAGAAACCGCGGTTCCGGCTGGTCATGAGTGATTGGCCGGGACCGCGGTTTCGCTGCTTCTGCAGGCTCGGCACATCCGCCCTCCCGCACTGTGACGGGGCGCACAAAGCCATGACGTAGGATGACCTCATGCCTCTCTTTGACCTTCCACTTGAGCAACTCCGCGACTACACGTCGCCTGCCACGCAGCCCGCAGATCTGGACCAGTTCTGGGACCGGACCATCGCCGAAGCCCGGGCGTTGCCCCTGGATGCGGTGTTCGAGCCAGTGGACAATTACCTCAGCGTCATTGACACCTTCGATGTCACGTTTTCAGGCTTCGGCGGCCACCGGATCAAGGGCTGGCTTCACATTCCGGCGCACCTCGAGCCCGGCACGCAGCTTCCCGTGGTGGTGGAGTACATCGGCTACTCAGGCGGGCGCGGCCTAGTCAACCAAAACACCCGCTGGGCGCAGGCCGGGTATGCCCACTTCATCATGGACACCCGCGGCCAGGGCTACGGCGGCGTCTCCGGGGATACTCCGGATCCGCACCCTTCGGCGGGAGAGGTCAACTACGCGGGTCTGATGACCCGGGGCGCGGACCATCAGGACAACTACTATTACCGCCGGGTCTACCTGGACGCGTTCCGCGCCGTCGAAGCGGCACAGAGCCATCCCGCCGTCGACCCTTCCGCCGTGGTGCTTACCGGCGTGAGTCAGGGTGGGGGCGTCACTGTCGCCGCCGCCGGGCTGACGGCCGGAAGGCTCGACGGCGTTATCGCCGCGCTGCCCGACGTCCCCTTCCTGCAGGACTTCCCCCGTGCCATTGACATCGCTCCGCGCGGTCCCTACCCCGAGATCGCGTCTTTCCTGGGCAGGCACCGGGACCGTTACGAGGCAATGCTGGCTGTGTTGAACTACTTCGACGGCGTCCACCTGGGCAGGGCGGCAACTGTTCCGGCGCTGTTCTCGGCTGCCCAGATGGACGACATCTGCCCGCCGTCAACGGTGTTCGCCAGCTACAACAACTATGGTGCGCTTGGCGGGTCACCGCAGAAGGACATCGAGGTGTACCGCTTCAACAACCACGAGGGCGGGCAGGAGCACCACTGGATCAAGCAGCTGCAGTTCCTGCGCAAACTCCTGTCATCATGACGGACACGATTTGCGGCGTCTGACCAGAGGTGGTTATGGTGTGGCTATGACTAAGCGTTGGTATGCGTATTTTTCGTTGGCTCTGGAGGGGCCCGCGTCTAACTGACACGCATCCAACTTTCCTTCAGAGCCAACAGGGCAGAGATGATTCTCTGCCCTTCGCCATATCCGGCGGGTTCTGAAAAGGGGCCCGCTCCGCATCCCGGACAGGACCCAGAAATGACCAGCATCGCCCCCGAATCCTTGACCTCGGACGAATCCACGCAGCCCGCCACCTCCAACCTTCGGGTGGCCCGCTTCGAGCCGCTTCCGGCGCCGCAGGACCTCATCGCAGAGCTGCCGCTGGATGCACGCTCAGCTGCCGTCGTCGACCGTGGCCGCGACCAGGTCCGCGCCATCATGGACGGCGTCGACGACCGCCTGCTCGTGATCGTCGGTCCGTGCTCCATCCATGATCCCAAGGCCGGACTCGAGTACGCACGCCGGTTGGTCAGCCAGGCCGAGAAGCACAAGGAAGACCTTCTGATCGTCATGCGGACCTACTTCGAGAAGCCGCGGACCACGGTCGGGTGGAAGGGCCTCATCAACGATCCCCACCTCGACGGCAGCCACGACATCGCCGCCGGCCTGCGCGCAGCACGTGGATTCCTGAAGCAGGTCACCGCGCTCGGCCTGCCCACTGCTACCGAGTTCCTCGAGCCCATCAGCCCGCAGTACATGGCCGACCTCGTTTCCTGGGGCGCCATCGGGGCGCGGACCACCGAAAGCCAGATCCACCGCCAGCTCGCCTCCGGGCTGTCCATGCCCATCGGCTTCAAGAACGGCACCGACGGCGACCTCCAGGTAGCCATCGATGCTTGCGGCGCTTCTGCCGCTGAGCAGGCATTCCTGGGAATCGACGACGACGGCCGTGCGGCTTTGGTGGCGACGGCCGGAAACCCGGACACGCACCTGATCCTGCGCGGTGGACGCAAGGGACCGAACTACTCCGCCGCCGACGTTGCCGCAGCTTCGTCAAAGCTCGCTGACAAGGGACTTAACCCGCGCCTGATCGTTGACGCCAGCCACGCGAACAGCGGCAAGAGCCACCACCGCCAGGCCGAAGTTGCTCTGGAAATCGGTGCCCAGCTCGAAGCTGGTGCGTCTTCTCCCATCGCCGGCGTAATGCTGGAGAGCTTCCTGGTGGGCGGCGCACAGAACCTGGATGTCGCCAAGCAGCTGTCCGGTGAGCAGGAACTGGTGTACGGACAGAGCGTCACGGACGCCTGCATGGAGTGGGATGTCACGGCGTCGGTGCTTAACCAGCTTGCTGCCTCGGCCCGGAAGCGCAGGGAGGTCTCGGGGGAGTAGTGTCCCACTTCCTCGAAAAGCTTTCACTTAGGCCCCATCAGCCTCTAGAGTATCTAGCACATGGTTGTTGGATGGCTCAGCATCGTCACACCGTTTCCTGGGGGTGTCCTGTCGGCTGAGAGCAAAGGAATATGGGAAATGTCCGCGGAGACTAACTTCTCGAATGCGCGTTTCATGACGGTGGCCGAAGTGGCCGACGTCCTTCGTGTTTCCAAAATGACCGTGTATCGCCTGGTTCACTCAGGGGAAATGCCAGCCGTCAGGTTTGGCCGTTCCTTCCGGGTTCCCGAGGAAGCCGTAGCCCAGTACCTCAAAGGTGCTGTGGTCGACGGACAACCCGAGACCGCCTGAGGCCGCCGGGGTCCGTTCAGCGGACCGTGGTCATGGGGTACCTCTTTGAAGCGGTACTCTGTTAAGGAACGTTTTACGTCATTGTAAGAATCTGTCAGTTGTACTGTCTGCTTCCGCGGATCCGTTCCAACAGACAGGACCTTCTAGTTTGTAAGGAACTTTCGTGGGTTCAGTTATTAAGAAGCGCCGCAAGCGTATGGCCAAGAAGAAGCACCGCAAGCTGCTTCGCAAGACCCGCCACCAGCGCCGCAATAAGAAGTAGAGATACTTCACCAAGCGTGAATGCCCGTTGCCTCTCGAGGTGGCGGGCATTTTTGCATTCCTACAGTCGCTCGCTCACGTTCCCCGGGTTTCCTGGTGACCCTCGCTCATGTTCCCCGGGTTTGTTGCGGTCGCTCGCTCATGTTCCCTTGGGTTTGTTGCGGTCGCTCGCTCATGTTCCCTTGGGTTTGTTGCGGTCGCTCGCTCATGTTCCCTTGGGTTTGTTGCGGTCGCTCGCTCATCTTTGGGGTCTTGCGAAGCCCGCCTGGATTGCAGGGTCTACCCAGGCCTTGTGCAGGGCTCGTTTGATCTCCCCTGTGGCATCGGCGAAGCCGTCAGCGAGGTCGTCTTTCCCAAAGACAAGGACAGTCCAGCCTGCTGCGCGGAACGCCTTGTCCCTGCGCCGGTCACTGTGGATCTGTTCCTCCTCAAGGTGATGGCCGCCGTCGTACTGGATAGCGAGCCGACGCTCGCGATAGCCAAGGTCGGCTGAAGGCGACAGCCGATCGCCAATCCGGAGGGGTACCTGCAATTCGGGTTCCGGCAATCCGGCATCAAGCATGGCAAGGCGGAGGATGGATTCGGGCGCTGAATCCGCTCCTACCCGCATCAGTTGGAGTGCGTCCCTCGCGCGGACGACACCTTGCAGGTTCTTGTGGCGGTCCACCATCGCACGGAGGCTGTCAATGGTTGCGTATGCCGTGTCCCGTTGTTCGAACTCGGCACGCGGCACGCGAATGAGGTGGTCACCGACGCAAATGAGTTCCTTCAAGGGCAGCGTGCGGGCAAGATCAAGCCAGGTCCTGGATCGTGTGCTGATCCAAAGCCCCCGAACCAATTCAACTTCGCCCTCGGCCACCACCACAGTGTGCCCGGTGACCCCTTTCCGCCGAGCTGCCGGAAGATTCCGCGGCTTACTCAGGTGCAGTTCATGTGCGTCGGATAGCCACGGAGGGAGCGGAAACCCATGAAGTCTGGCGGCAGTGACATGCGATATCCAAGCCCCTGGGCTCGCAGACGAAAGTGATCGTGCAGCTGCTTCAAGGTCAAAGTCCCAAGTTGACGGTCGGTAAATGCCCTTGCTGACAGGTTCTATGCTGACCCGTCCCCAAAGATGTCGTTGAGTCATGCCAGCCTCCTTGGCCTCTGCAAGGGTAAACGGAGCGGACCTCAGCTGGGAGGGGACGGGAATCGGTATCTGCATACGGCATTGTTACCCAGATGGCGTTGGGGGTGCAGAAGTTATCCACAGGTATGCCGGGCCGACTCCGGGATGTGAGAGAGGGGTGGGTTTAAGACGGGGGGATGTGAGTGAGGGTTGGGTTTAAACCGGTGGGATGTGAGCGAGGGTTTGGCTGGGCTAGACGCGGGGGCCGCGGAATCTCGAGAAGCCGCGCCATAGGCCGTAGATCGCCCCGCCGACTGTGGCCGCCTTCAGCCCGAGTGTTGCAGCGCGTCGACCGGAACGGAAGTCGTACACGGGCCAGTTGTTGTCTCGGGCGTGGCGCCGCAGCTTGGCATCGGGATTGATGACAACGGGGTGTCCCACCATGGTCAAAAGCGGAATGTCGTTGGCCGAGTCGCTGTACGCCCAGCAGTGGTCCAGATCAAGGCCCTCCCGTTCGGCAACCAGCTGGACGGCGACGGCCTTGGCAGGGCCGTGCAATATATCGCCGACCAGTTTCCCGGTGTACATACCTTCATGCACCTCGCCCACGGTCCCCAGCGCTCCCGTCAAGCCGAGACGTGTGGAAATTACGGTCGCGACCTCGATGGGTGTCGCCGTCACCAGCCAGACTTTACGGCCAACCCTGAGGTGCTGTTCGGCCAACGCTTTGGTCCCGGGCCAGATCCGCGACTCGATCATCTCGTCGTAGACCTCTTCGCCCAGGGCCTTGATGTCCTCAACGCTGATTCCGGCGGCCAGAGTCAGGGCAGAGTCGCGAACAGCATGGACATCTTCCATGTTCTCGCCACGCATCACGAATTTGAACTGCTTCCAAGCGAAGCCAGCCGCCTGAGGCAATGTAAAGGCCTTGCGTTCATACATTTTGCGCGCGACATGGAAGAGGCTGGCGCCCTTCATCAACGTGTTGTCAACGTCGAAGAAAGCTGCTTCACCGGTGTGCTTCTGCACTTGTGCAGATGCGGCAACGGCGGCGTTCTTCTCCTCGGGCATGCATTGAGTCTAGTCAATCGCCGGTAGCCCGCGCTGAGGGCGCACGAACAAACCCTTAGCGGTGGGGTGTGATGGAGGGTTGGTGTGAAGGGGGTGGGGTGTGATGGAGGGTTGGTGTGAAGGGGGTGGGGTGTGATGGAGGGTTGGGGGAGGCGGCTACCGTTAAGCACATGGCTAATCCCGACGTCGTTCTCCTCACCAAAGCTGACTGCCACCTCTGCACGGAGGCGCGTGCCGCCGTCGAACGCGTGACAACAGGCCTTGGCCTGGGCTGGACTGAACAGTCAATCGACGGCGACCCCCAACTTCAGGAGCGTTACGCGGAAGAGATTCCGGTGGTGCTGGTGAACGGTATCCAGCGCGATTTCTGGAAGATCGACGAAGATCGGCTGACCCGCACCTTGAAGAAGGCCTTGGCGGGATAAGGGTGGAGTCACCCGGTTGTAGTGGCTTTTGTTGAGTCCGGCCGGGGGTCATAGAGTGGAACAACAAAGCGACGCAATGGAGAATACCGTGACTGCGCTGGAACCATCCACGGAAGCAATTTCCGGGGATAACGAACCTGCCGCCAAGCAGATCCCGCCCGCGGCTGTGGCCCGGATGACCCTCTATTTGCGCGCGCTGAACTCCCTCCTGGCCGAAGGGGTGGAGCGGGTATCCTCCGAAGCGCTGGCAGAAGCGTCGGGCGTCAGTTCCTCAACGCTCCGCAAAGACCTTTCCTATGTCGGCTCCTACGGAACCCGCGGTGTCGGTTACGAGGTCCAGTACCTGAGCCGCCACATCGCCGCAGCGCTTGGCCTGACCCATGACTGGAAAGTGGCGATAGTGGGTGCCGGTAACCTCGGGAAGGCGCTGGCCCGGTACGGCGGGTTCGAGTCCCGCGGGTTCGACGTTGTAGCGATCTTCGACGCCGATCCGATGGTGATCGGCAACGAGGTCGGATGGCTGCGCGTCAGCGACTCGGCCGAACTTGAGCGGGTCCTGGAGCGAACGCACACGAACATGGTGGTGCTCGCACTCCCGGCAACCGTGGCGCAGGAAGTGTGTGACCGTGTGATCGCAGCAGGCATCAGGAGCATCCTGAGCTTTGCGCCAGTGCTCCTGCAGGTCCCGCCGCATGTGAACCTCAGAAAAGTGGACATGGCAACGGAACTCCAGATTTTGGCTTACCACGCACAAAGAGCGCAGACACCGGGCCAGGCTGTTTAGCCTTAACCGGGTCTGCGCCCGACGTGATGTGTGGAAGCCGGCCCTTAGCGGGCGTACGGGTTTCCGAACTGCTGCGTCTTCCGGAAATACGGAGCCGACGCCGGCAGGTACAGCAGGACGATCGCTGCGATGCCGAGCAGCGCAGACAGCGTTGCCAGGCTCAGCGGAACCAGGGCGAAGATAGAAAGCGCAGCGAGGACAGTTCCAAGGATGCGTGCCCAGTTCTTGCCCTTGCGGACGTTGATGGCCACGAGAGCGTAAAGTCCGGCACCGATGACTCCGAGTGCAACCATGACGCCGACGATGAAGCCCTTGACGTCTTCAAAGCGGACATCTGCCGCGCCACCGGCCGACATCTGCTCTTCGAACATGTTCCTGAAGGACGGATCGTTCATCGCTGCAATGGAAATGAAGATGGAGATCAGCCAGATCGCAGCTGCTCCTACTATCAACCAGAAGGCGATGGTGACCATCTGGGGTACCGTCGAAGGACCCGGCTGCTGGCTGGGCCAGTTGGTGTCCTGCCCATACTGCGGTGCCTGGGCATAAGGCGAAGTACCTGTCTGGCCGTACGGGGACTGCTGTCCGTATTGCGGGGCTGCGGGCTGGCCGTACTGGGGCGCTGCCGGAGGCTGGGACTGCTGGCCGTACTGCGGTGCTGCCGGCTGGCCACCCGGCTGCGCGGGCTGGTTGGAGTCGCCCGGGTTCGACGGCGGGTATGGAGGGTTGCTCATGGCATTCCTTTGCTTGTTCGACTGCAGGTACGGCCGCCGGGATCAGCAAAGTGACCCTGCCCCCAGCGTGGTTCTGCTTCCACCGTACCCCCAGCTTCCTGCGACGCTGCATACCACACGCAGGAAATTCAAGGGGCCAGGGAAAATCATCATGTTGGAGTACGTCTTCATGATGAAGGCCGCGGGGATCCCCAAGGGACCGCCCGCGGCCTGCGGCTCAGTTGGCGCCTAAACGAAGTGTTTTTGCGATTCCGGGAGCCACATCATGATGGCCGCGGCAACCGCGGCGGCAGAACTGAGTAGTGACAAATTGAGGGTTATGAGCAGGAAGAGCAAAGACAGGACGGCGAATCCGCCCAGGATGGACAGAACCAGCCTGGCCCAACGTGCTCCCTCTTTGAGTCGGATGGCGATGAATACATAGACGGCGCCTATCACCAGGCTGAAGACGAAGTTGAAGATGCCCGTCCCGACGGCCAACGCCCCGAAGTAGTCCCGGTAGATGAAGATGTTCGCAAAGCTGGCAATCACGCCCAAGGCCGCGGCGGCGATCCAGAGCCAATAGGAAGTGACCAGGGTCTTCGGGACGCCCGTGGTGTCGCGGAACCGTTGTGCGATGTTGTTGAAGTCCAAACCGAAGACGTTGCGCGGCGGCGCGTTGTAGCCCAAGCCGGCAGGCGGAGCCGGGTTGGGACCGGCGGGTGCTGCGTAGGCGGGTTGTCCCGGCTGCTGGTAGGACGGCGGAGCCTGGTACCCGTTCGGCGGAACACTTCCGCCCTGGGGAGGCTGATAACCCTGCTGCCCCGGGTATGCGCCCGGCGGAACCGCTCCGCTCTGGGGTGGCTGGTAACCGCCGGGGGGTTGGTAGCCCGCAGGAGGAACATTGCCTTGCTGCGGTGGCTGGGCGCCGGGCTGCTGTGGCTGGGGTGCTTCATCTGGGGTACTCATGGCATCACTGTAGACCGCAGGTTGAAGGTTGCATAGGAAATTCGGAGCTAACTCGCAGCTAAATACAGGGTGTTTGCCGAACAATGGGCGGGTGACCCTTGCGTGTGCGAAACGGCTGCGTGCGGGACGGCCCCAGGCTGGCCGCCCGCAAGCGAAACGGCCGTATTAAAAACGGCGCCCCTGCAGCACGAGGCTGAACAGGGACGCCGTCCGGGGTGTTGCGAAATCAGGCAGCTGCGGGAGCGATGAAAGCGAGCTCAAGGTTGATGACAACCTTGTCGCTGACCAGCACGCCACCGGCTTCGAGGACTGCGTTCCAGGTGAGGCCGAAGTCCTTGCGGCTGATGGTGGTTTCACCCGAGACGCCGGCGCGGGTGTTGCCGAACGGATCCACTGCGACACCGTTGAATTCGGTCTCGATGGAAACTTCCTTGGTCACGCCCTTGATTGTGAGATCGCCCACGAGGTCGAAGCTGTTGCCGTTGGCCTTGACGTGGCGGGAGACGAAGGTGATCTCCGGGAACTTCTCCACGTCGAAGAAGTCTTCGCCCTTGACGTGGCCGTCACGGTTGACGTCGCCGGAGTCGAAGCTGGCGGTCTGGATGGTTGCGTTGACCTTGGAATCGGTCAGGGTTTCGCCGACCTCGAGGGTAGCTGCAGCGTCCTTGAACTGGCCGCGGACCTTGCTGATGCCTGCGTGGCGGACGGTGAAGCCGATCTCGCTGTGGGAAGCGTCGAGGGTCCAGGTGCCGGTGGTGACGGAAGCGGGGAGGGTCATCATGGTTGTTGCTCCTATAGGTAGTGGAAGGTACTGCGTGCTTGCCTGGCTGAAACCAATTGCTTGAAGCGTCAACCGAGCTTCGTGTCTAGTATAAACATGCATATGCATCTTTTATTCCAACTCCGCGGAACATTTCGGGAAAATTTTGAGTTCTACTTGCGGTAGAAGATTTCGGATCGCCCCGCTTCTTTGAGAAACTGGTAAACATGCCCCAAGCAACTGTCCATCTGCTTCGCCATGGCGAGGTCCACAATCCCGACGGCGTCCTCTACGGTCGACTGCCGGAATTCCACCTCTCTGAGCGCGGCCGTGAGATGGCCCGGATGCTGGCCGACCACTTTGTTGCCCGCGTTGCCGAGGGCGCCAAGATCGTGCACTTGGTCGCCTCGCCCTTGACGCGTGCCCAGGAAACAGCCTTGCCGACGGCGGAAGCGCTGAACCTTGAGGTCACCATCGAACCGCGGATCATCGAAGCTGAGAACCACTTCCAAGGACTCCACCCCACCAAGAGTGAGTTCCTGAAGCCCAAACACTGGTTCTACTTCCGCAACCCGCTGCGCCCGTCCTGGGGAGAGCCGTACAAGCAGCAGGCAGCCCGTGTGCTGGCGGCGGTGGAGGATGCCCGCCTGAAGGCCATTGAGCTGGGCGGGGATGGCGCCGAGGCGATCTTGGTCAGCCACCAGCTTCCCATCTGGACCACCCGCTTGACCGCCGAGGGGCGGCGGCTGGCACACGATCCCCGCAAGCGTGAATGCACCTTGACGTCGCTTACCTCCCTGACCCTGGACGACGACGGCAAGATCATCCGAGTTGAGTACAGCGAACCCGCTGCAGCCTTGCTTCCCGGCGCGGCCAGCACCCCGGGGGCTTAGGAAGACATGGACAACAACCTCTCCCGCCGCGGCGTTCTCACTGCCGGCGGTGTCCTGCTCGCCGGACTGACCATGGGCCTTTCCGCCTGCGCGCAGAAGGACTCCCTTGCCGAGCAGGCCAAAGCCGGAGACAACAAGAACTACGTCGCCGGCGACGGCTCAGTGACGGAATTTGCCAAAGCTGACCGCGCAGCACCAGTCGCCCTCAAAGGCACGCTGTTCAACGGCACCGAAGTAAAGCCCGAGGACCTCAAAGGGAAAGTCACGGTCCTGAACTTCTGGTTCGCCGCGTGCGCCCCTTGCCGCATTGAAGCCCCGCAGCTCGAAGCCCTGCACCAGGAGTACAAGGACCAGGGCGTCCAGTTCTTCGGCGTGAATCTCCGCGACGAGAAAGCCACAGCTGAAGCCTTCGACAAGACGTTCAACCTCACCTACCCGAGCTTCAACGATAAGGACGGGTCGGTACTGCTGTCCGTGTCCGGCATCGTCCCGCCAGGTGCTGTTCCCACAACCCTGGTCCTGGACAAGGAGGGCAAAGTTGCCTCCCGCGTGCTGGGCGAGATTGAAAAGAGCACCTTGAAGGCCCTCATCACCTCCGCCGTGGCCGAGTAGTCGCCGTGAACAGTCCATTCGCCGAGACGATCCTCAATGGTTCCTTGCTGCTGGCCGTGCCCGTGGCATTGCTGGCCGGGCTGGTCTCCTTCCTCTCACCGTGCGTGCTGCCGCTTGTCCCCGGGTACCTCGGGTACGTGACGGGACTGACCGGCGTCGACCTGGAAAAGCAGCGGCGGGGCCGCATGCTGGCGGGAATCGGGCTGTTCGTCCTCGGGTTCTCGGTGATTTTCGTGCTCCTGGGCGGCGCTTTCGGCCAACTCGGCACCCTCCTGACCGGTCCCCAGAACGCCTGGATCACGCAGCTGCTGGGCATCCTGGTGATCGTCATGGGCGTGGTGTTCATGGGCGGGTTCGGTTGGTTACAGCGGGACGCCAAGATCCACGCGAAACCACGGGCCGGGCTGTGGGGCGCTCCGCTCCTGGGACTGACGTTCGGCCTGGGGTGGGCCCCCTGCATCGGCCCGACGTACTCTGCCGTGCAGTTGCTGAGCCTGTCCGGCGGCTCCTCGGCTGCCAAAGGTGCGCTGCTGGCATTCATCTACAGCCTTGGCCTGGGCATCCCGTTCCTCCTGATCGCCCTGGCTGTGCGCCGCGGCATGGGTGTGATGTCCTTCTTCCGCAAGCACCGGCTCGCGATCCAGCGGATCGGCGGCGGCATCCTGATTTTGCTCGGCATCCTGATGGCCACCGGTGTGTGGGGCCACTGGGTGACCGAGTTGCAGTACTGGTTCCAAAACGACGTGAAGTTGCCAATCTGATGAGCGGGTCCGTGAAAGCCAAGAAGAAGTCACCAGCCGCTGAAAAGACAGCGGAAGGAAAGCTCCAGCAGGCCAAATCCGAGGCCGCGGTACCTGCGCTCGGATTCAAAGGCATGCTCCGGTGGGCCTGGACGCAGCTGACCAGCATGCGTACGGCGCTCTTCCTGCTGCTCCTGCTCGCCGTGGGTGCGGTACCGGGTTCGCTCTTTCCGCAGCGCGCCGCGAACCCCGTCACCGTCACGGAGTGGATCAAGAACAACCCCGCGACCGGGCCCTTCCTGGACGCCCTCCAGATGTTCGACGTCTACTCCTCAGCCTGGTTCTCGGCAATCTACATCCTGCTGTTCATTTCGCTGATCGGCTGCGTCACGCCGCGCGCCATCGCGCACTACAAGGCCATGAAGTCGCAGCCGCCGCGGACCCCGAAGCGCCTGTCGCGGCTTCCGGAGTACGGCACCCTGGCGCTGCCCGCCGACGCCGGGATCCCGGCGTCGAAAGCCATCAACGATGCCGCCGGGCTGCTCAAGAAGCGCGGCTACCGCGTTGAAGTACGGGACGTCGACGGCGCCCTGCCGTCCCTGGGTGCCGAGCGCGGCTTCCTGAAGGAAGTGGGCAACCTGGTGTTCCACACCTCTTTGATCGGCGTCCTGGTGTCCGTGGCCATCGGCGGCCTCTTCGGATACAGCGGCCAGCGCATCCTGGTGGAAGGTGAAACGTTCGTGAACACCCTGGTGGGCTACGACCAGTTCACGCCGGGGACCAACTTCCAGAGCAGCTCGCTCCAGCCGTACTCCCTCCGTTTGGACAAGTTCCAGGCGACGTTCGACCGGGAGTCACCCAAGAAGACCGGCCAGCCGATCGACTACACGGCCGAGGTCACCACCAAGGAGAACCCGGACGCCCCCGAGCAGAAGCAAGTGCTCAAGGTCAACGACCCCGTTTCCCTGGGCGGAACCAGCCTGTACCTCACGGGCAACGGCTACGCGCCCGTGGTCACTGTCCGGGACGGCGACGGCAATGTGGCCTTCCAGGGACCTGTGACTGCCAAAGTGCAGGGTGCCAACTACTACTCCTCAGTTGTCATCAAGGTCCCGGACGGCAAGCCCGATCAACTCGGCTTCAACGGCTTCTTCCTGCCCACCGCATTCGAGTCGGAACAGGGAATCTCCTTCAGCGCCGACCCGGCATTGGCCAACCCCCAATTGACCCTGGATTCCTATTACGGTGACCTGGGGCTGGATGATGGCGCGCCGCAGAATGTCTTTGAACTGGACGTCAGGGACCTCACCCAGCTGAACGGGCGCAAGCTCGAGGCCGGCGGTATCGTGCTGGGTCTGGGCCAGAGCGCCACGCTGCCCGAAGGCAAGGGAAGCATCAGTTTCGACAGCGTCAAGAAGTACATCGGCGTGGATATCCACCACAACCCGGGCCAGCTGTATGCCTTGATCTTCGGCCTGCTTGCCGTGGCCGGCCTGATGGTCTCCCTGTACGTCAACCGTCGCCGAGTGTGGGTCCGTACCGGGACGCACGAGGACGGCCGCACCATGGTGGAGTACGGCCTGCTTGCCCGCGGCGAAGACCACCGACTCGCAGGCGAAGCCGCAGCTTTGCGTGAACTTTTTGCCCGCGAATGGAACATCCCCGACCCGACGGAGCCCCCCGCACCGCGAACCGTCTCTTCCTCAACCTCGAAGGACCAGTAATGCCAGCCATCAACGAAACCCTGGGCCAGTACAGCGAGCTGTTCATGCTGTTGGCCGCCGGCACGTACACCGTGGCGTTCATCGCTTTTGCCTGGGATCTGGCGAAGAGCAGCAAGACCTTCCAGGCAGTGGACCTCAAGGCCGCGGCCATTTCCACCGGCGAGAAGGTAGCTGTCGGCGCCGGTCGCGTTGGGGCCGCTTTGTCAGGTCCCGACGCCGGTGGGCCGGCCGGGCGGGCCGAGCGGCCGACGTCGGGCCTCACCTACGCGGGCGGAACCGCTGCGGGCGACATGCGGTACACAGGCGAACGACGTGTTCCGGCGCGTGTGGCCGTCGCCCTGACGGTCCTGGGCGTCCTGATCCATGGCGCAGGAGTGGTGACCCGGGCCTTGGGCGCCGGCCGTGTGCCGTGGGGCAACATGTACGAGTTCCTCACCACGGGTGCGTTCGTGGCGGTGGCAGTCTTCCTGATCACCCTGATCCGCCGCGACCTGAGGTTCCTGGGCACTTTCGTCCTGGGCCTGGCGATCATCATGCTCGTGGCGGCCTCTGTCTCCTTCTGGACCCCGGTGGGCCACTTGGTTCCGGCATTGCAGAGCTACTGGCTCATCATCCACGTCTCCATCGCCGTGCTGTCGTCGGCGTTGTTCACGCTGACCTTCGCCATGTCCGTGCTGCAGCTGCTGCAGTCGTACCGGCAGAAGAACCTGGCCGCAGGACGCAAGGACAACCTGGCCTTCATGCGGGTGGTCCCCAACGCACTGAGCCTGGAGAACCTTTCCTACCGCATCAACGCGATCGCCTTCATCGGCTGGACGTTCACGCTCATGTTCGGTGCCATTTGGGCTGAGAAGGCGTGGGGCCGTTTCTGGGGCTGGGACCCGAAGGAAGTGTGGACTTTCGTGATCTGGGTTGTGTACGCCGGGTACCTGCATGCCCGTGCAACGCGCGGCTGGACCGGAACCCGTGCGGCCTGGTTGTCGATCGTCGGTTATGCCTGCGTCATCATCAACTTCACCCTCGTAAACACCGTCTTCAACGGCCTGCATTCATACTCCGGGCTCTAGGAGCCAACCCTGCTCTGAGCAGGAGCTTTACCTGGATAGTCATCACAGGGATCAAGAAATTGACAAATCGGTGTAGCAATTAAGCCTTTTGCCGCTCCGGAGCAGGTGCTAACTTGTTCAGGATCCGCAAGTGAAGCAGCTCGCTCGCGCCGTGCCATGTGAACTTTCGAGGTACCCATGAGCTATGTTCTCGCCATTGACGTCGGGACAAGTTACACAGCCGCAGCTCTCATCAGACCCTCGGGGTCTCCTTCGCCCATTCCTGAAATCCTGCCGCTGGGGCTGCATGGAAGTGCCGTGCCGTCGGTGCTTTTCTACGCAGCTGATGGCCGGATATTGGTGGGGGAGGCCGCTGAACGCCGGGGTTTGGACGATCCCGGGCGGATGGTCAGGGAGTTCAAGCGGCGCATCGGGGACTCAGTTCCCCTTGCCGTGGGTGAGGCATGGTTGGCCCCAGAGGACGTGTACGCCACCATGGCCCGATGGGTGGTGGACAGGGCCGAAGAGCGCGAGGGGAGTTCGCCGTCGTCGATCATCATGACGCACCCCGCATCGTGGGGCGGGCACCGCACCTCCACTGTCCTCGCAGCGCTTAACCTCGCCGGGCTGGCGGATGTCACCCTGATCAGCGAACCTGTCGCCGCGGCCCTGCACTATGCCGCCCAAACACGGGTGGAGGACGGAAGCACCGTCGCTGTGTACGACCTCGGCGGTGGGACGTTCGATACTGCGGTTCTGCGGAAGACGGCGCCCGGCACCTTCGAGCTCCTGGGCCGTCCCGACGGCATTGAAACCCTTGGCGGCGCCGATTTCGACGCCGCCGTTCTGCGCCACGTGATCGCCCACCTGGGTGGGGCCATCGAGGGGGTTGATCCGGAGTCGCCCGAGATCAAAGCCTCGCTGTCGAGGCTGCGGCGGGAATGCCGCGAGGCCAAGGAAGCGCTCTCCATGGACAGCGAAGCCAGTGTCGCCGTCGCCCTGCCGGGAACCCAGCGGACACTGCGGCTGGTCCGGTCCGAATTCGAGGCCCTGATCGAGGCGCCCATCCGGGAAACTGTGCACGCACTGGAGCGCAGCCTTCGCAGTATCAACGTTGAGCCCGCGGAGCTGAGTGCTGTCCTGCTGATCGGGGGGTCATCGCGCATTCCCTTGGTGGCCGGGATGATTTCAGTGGAACTCGACCGACCTATCGCCGTCGACGCCGATCCGAAGTCTTCCATCTGCTTGGGGGCGGCTGTAGCGGGGGCCGGGATTTCGGCAGCCATGGATGCGGCGGCCGTGGCGGCCCGTGCTTCGGCGGTTCCTGAGGCGGCTGCATCCTCCGGCCCCGGGGCGGTATCGCGAGCCCACGTCGTCGCCAGGCCTCAGCTCGGTGCCAAGAAATTTAGTGCCGCTAGGTTTGCGGACAAACCCGGCCATGCACCCCGCGCCCGCCTACGGCTGGCAGCAGCAGCGGTCACCGCAGCGACGGCGCTCACCATTGCCACCGCGACGGCGGCGCAGAGCCCTGAAGGCAACGGCATCCTGGCTTCCATGTTCGGCAGCCAGGCAGCCGACGTCATGCGCGGCGAGGCTACGCCGCTCGGCCCGCCGCACGCTGGCAGCGGGGGAGCGCCCGGGGCTGCGCCAGCGGCAGGGGGCTCGACGGCGGGACTCGAGGCAAGCGTTGGGGCTGGGGTGACGCGGACGGGGACGGGAAAGAGCCCTGCCCGATCGGGCAAAGCAGCAATTGGCGGACCAGGCACAGGGGCCGGGACCGGCCAGGGTTCGACGGCGGGATCCCCGGCAAGTGTTGGGGGCGCGGCTGGAACCGGCGGCACAAGCGGCGCCCTTGGGACGGGCAGCAGCGCCGGGACGAATGGTGCCCCGGTACCCGGAACGCCGGGAACCACCACGCCTCTTCCTGAGCCCACTGGCGGAGCGGCCAGCGGTCCCACGCCACCGCCTGCAACCACCCCGCCTGCCACCACTCCACCGACCGTGCCGCCACCGGTAACGGATCCGACAACGCCTCCCGTCGTTTCGGATCCAAGCGTCCCGCCGCCGTCGACGGAGCCCCCTGCGCCCCAGCCGGAGCCCACTGCGCCACAAAACCCGGTGCCGCCGTCGCCCGAGCCGACGGTGCCCCAGCAGGAGCCCACCCAACCAGCCGCGGATCCGGCACCAATACCGTCAGAAACCAACCCGATACCGGATCCCGCGCTCACCCCGGCGGTCTGACCCATGGCGGGACACGACCACCAGTCCGGACGGTTCCCGTCCGGACTGGACAATCACCTTTCCAGCGACTCTTCGCATGCAGGGGAGTCCGCACCTGAACTGACAGGCCAGCCAGCAGCCGTCCATGAGCTGCTCCTGGCCCTGTCCTTGGGATTTTCCCTCCCCGCCCCTCTGCCCGGCAGCCTGGCGGACAGTGACCTGGACTCCCTGGTCAATACGGCGAAGGACGCCGGCGTACTGCTGCCGGACGGTTCCGTAGTGGGAACCGTCCAACGTGCACTGCTGAGGGCAACACCGCCTGTGCGTATCCGGGAGCTGCAGAAGGAACTGGTGGACATGGTCTCGGCGGAGGGCCGTCCTCTGGGAGACCTGGCCCGCCAGCTGGCGCGCCATGGATTTCAGGACCCGCGTGTCGTCGCGGAACTGGAACGCGCTGCGGAGTCGGCTCTGGATTCTGATCCGGGCCTTGCAGCTGGGATCTATGCCGAGGCGCTGCTGGCCGGGGGAGAGGAGACCGCCACAGCGGCCAAACGGGCGCAGGCAGCAGCGGCCCTTGGTGATCTGGATACCGCCGGCAGGATCGTGGACCGCCTCTTCGGTACCCCTGGCGCCCCGGACCTTCGCTTAGGGGTCGACGTTGCGGCAGCTGTGTGGGCGCAGCGGGGCATGTTGTCCCGGAGCGCCGAAAGCTATTCGTGGCTTGGCGCTGACAGGATCGACAGCTCGGCCCCACTGGCGGCAGTGGCCATGATCGGTTCAGGCAACGTTGCCGGAGCTGAACAGTTGGCAGCTCTGGCACCCCCGGCAGGCTCACCTACTCTGCTGGCCGTGGCATTGTCCTTGACCCAGCAAGGACTGCTCCGGACGCTCGGACCCAGACCGCAAACGGCACTTCCCGAACTGATCAGGGCCTCGGACATGATGAATGCCGCCCGGTCAGCAATCCCCCTGTCCGAGACGCCGGCGGCCCTAGCCGCCATATGTGCCCTGCACACGGGCGAACCCGGCATTGCAGATACCGTGTTGAACGCGGCATTGGCCGCCGGGCAGGGAGGTGATACTGCCCGTCCCAGGCTGTTCCTGTTGCAGGCTTGGTCTGCCATGCAGCAAGACAACGCGGATGAGGCCCGTCTGGCCATCAATGAGGCGGTGAAGGCGAACCACTGGCCCCTGTCGCCCCGGGACGACTTCCTCCTGGCCGCCCTGGAGGTTGGTTTGGCACGCCGCGGCAGCGAAGTCCACGAGCTGGTGCTCGCCTGGGATCGCGCACGGGAGGCCATGATGCACGTGTCCGCGGACCTCTTCAGCCTCTTGCCATGGGGTGAGCTCATGATTGCGGCTGCGCGGTTGCGGGAGACCCGGAGGGTTGGGCATTACCTGGAGGGTGTGTGGCAGTTCCTCGAGCGGGTGCCGGATGCTCCCTTGTGGTCCGTCCCCGTGCACTGGGCCGCCGTGCAGGCCGCGCTCCTGGGTGAAAGCCCGGCCGAACTTGCACCGCACGCAGCTGCGCTGGTCCGGGCGTCGGAACACAGCCATGTGGCTGCCGTGCTCGCCACCGCAGGCAAGGCGTGGGTTTCGGTCCTGGCCGGGCGGTTTGAAGCGTCCGACGTCGAATCTGCCGCCCGCGATTTGGCCACCGTTGGACAGCCATGGGAAGGCGCACGCCTGGCCGGTCACGCCGCCGCACATGCCGACGAGCGGCGGGACATGGTGAGGCTCTTGGCCTGTGCCCGCGACATCCATCCGCAGGGCGCTTCCCCAGCTGCGCCTGCGGAACGCGCCACACTTGCACCCGACGTGCCTCCTGCCGGGGACGGTGGCGCTGCCGGGTTGCAGGACCCTTCGGGACTCAGCGCAAGGGAGCGCGAAGTGGGCCGCCTCATCCTGGAGGGCAAGACCTACCGCGAGATCGGCGAGGCCATCTACATCTCGCCCCGCACGGCGGAGCACCACGTAGCCCGCATGCGGCGCCGTTTGGGGGCCGAAAACCGTTCCGAACTCCTGATCCGGCTGCGCCTGGCATTGGGGGAGGGGTACCCGCCTCCGTAACGGGTACCCCCCAACCCCCTAATGGAAAACCCCTCGATCCCCTAATGGCCGGCCACGGGGTAGGGGGACCACCCCCGATGCCCGGCCACCGGCGTCGGCAATACGTTGAAGGCAAGCCCGGCAAAGGCGCCGGGCCAATCACCACCCACCACAGAATTTGAGGGAGCAGTCCAATGCCAACACTCGCACAACAGCTCGTGCAGTTCCTGATGAGCCTGTTCAACGACCCCGATGCCGCCGAAGATTTCGTTCGTGATCCGGAAGCGGCCCTCGCCGCCGCAGGGCTACGCGACGTTTCCTCCGCAGACGTGGACGCCGTCCGTCCGGTGGTCCTGGACTACGCGCCCATCAATGCGCGGTCCTCGTTCGACCGTGAATACAACACCGGTGGCAACCACGCCACCACTGGCGGCGGACGCCCGGAGCACGACGGCGGCGGCTGGGGCGGAGGACGTCCCGAGCACGGCGGCGGTGGCGCCGGTGGCGGTTGGGACGGTGGTCATGATGACCACGAGCACGACGACGATCACGAGCACGGCGGCGGCGGTGCCGGTGGCGGTTGGGGCGGTGGCCACGATGACCACGAGCACGACGACGATCACGAGCACGGCGGCGGCGGTGCCGGCGGCGGTTGGGGCGGTGGCCACGATGACCACGCCCACGCAGTCCAGCAGCTGGTCCACGTGGTGAACAACTACTCGTACACCACCACTATCGACGACCGCGACACGATCACCGACCAGTCGGTGAACCAGAACATCTGGGCCGATGGAAACGTGACGCAGTTCTTCAACCAGGATGCCGTAACTGCCTCCGGTGACGGTGCCATTGCTGCCGGTGACGACGTCACGAACTCGGGCAACACCACCACCACAACAACGACCACCAACACCGATGACCACTCGGTGGACAACTCCGTCAACGTCAACACCAGCGGCGACAACAATGACGTATCCGTGGGCAACGACTACTCGGACCACTCGGTGACCAAGGATTCGTACAACACCGACGATTCCTACAACACCAAAGACTCCTACAACACGGACGTCGACGTGGATGTAAAGATCAAGGATTCCTTCAACGAGGACAACTCCACGCATACCAACACCACCACCAACACGACGAACACCACCAACACCAACACGAACTCCTTCAACGACAACTCCACCGACGTGGACGTGGACCTGAAGGACGTTCAGGTCATCAACGACTCCGTGGTGGTCCAGGACAACGAACTGGATCTGGACTACTCGCCGGACTACTCCACCAACGTGGAAGTGGACGATGTCAACGTCATCAACGATTCGATCGTGGTGGCGGACAACGAGTTGACCTACACCGAGGACAACTCCACCACCGTCGGCGATGTGGACGTGGATTACACCAACGTCGAGGACAACGTTGTGGTGGCGGACAACGAACTCGATGTTGAGTACAACGACATCAGCGATTCGGTGGTCGTTGCCAAGAACGACGTCGAGATCGACTAAGACAAAGCGCGACACCCCCAGCAGTGCCCGGCAGGCGGACAACCACCTGCCGGGCACTTCGTGGCCTCCAGGGCGGGCCCTGAAACAGCACATGATGTGAGCAAAGGAAGAACGGTGGCGGAATCCATACGCTTGACCACCTTGGTGGAGCACGGAATGGCTGTGGCGGGTGAGCGGAATGACCTCAGGCGGCGGCTTGAGAACACCCTGAAACGTCTCCAGGATCCAAGCGTCAGGGTGATTGTGGTGGGCGAATTCAAACAGGGTAAGAGCCAGCTCATCAATGCGCTGGTCAACGCTCCTGTTTGCCCGGTGGATGACGATATCGCCACCACGGTTCCCACAGTGGTCCGGCACGGTGATCCGGCGTCGGCTGTTGTTCTTGTTCCCGCGGGCGCCGTCGCGGGACCGGACAGCGCCCCCGACGACGGTCCACCCGCGGAGCCGCGGGTGGACCGCCAGCCCGTAGACCTGGCCGCGTTGGCGGATTTCGTGTCGGAGAAAGGCAACCCCGGTAACTCCCGGAATATCATCGCGGCGGAGGTCGGCCTTCCCAGGAAGCTCCTGTCAGGCGGGCTCTGCATCGTGGATTCCCCGGGCGTGGGCGGCCTGGGCTCAAGCCACACCTTGACGACGCTCACCGCGTTGCCCTCGGCTCATGCCATGCTCTTTGTCTCGGACGCATCCCAGGAGTACACCGAACCCGAGATGCGGTTCCTTCGCCAGGCCATGCGCGTCAGCCCCAATGTGGCCTGCGTGTTGTCCAAGACCGACCTTTACCCCGCGTGGCGGCAGATCGCTGAGCTGGACAAGGGACACCTTGCCGACGTCGGGCAGGACATCCCCATGTTCCCCGTTTCCTCGGAGCTGCGGCTGCAGGCAGCACGGCTCCAGGACACCGACCTGAACAATGAATCCGGGTTCCCCGCCCTGATCTCCTACCTTCGCAACAGCATTGTTGGTGAAGCTGCCCTCCTGCAACGCCGCTCAGTGGGCAACGACCTCGTGTCGGTGACCGGGAACCTCATGCTGGCGTTGCGGTCCGAACTCGCTGCCCTGGAAAACCCCGAGGACACGCCCCAGATGATCGCCGGTCTGACCGCAGCAAAGGAGGACGCGGACGCGCTCCGTAAAAAATCCGCCCGCTGGCAGACAACCCTCAACGACGGGATAGGCGACCTCATCGCGGACATGGAGTATGACCTGAGGGATCGCCTCCGCCGCATACAACGTGAGGCAGAGACAGCCATCGACCTGGGCGATCCGGGCCCGGCCTGGGAGCAGTTCGCCAAGTGGCTTGAACAAAGCGTCGCCGCCGCGGTGTCGGATACGTTCGTGTGGACCAGTGAACGTGCACAGTGGCTGGCCGGCCAGGTCGCAGAGCATTTCACCGAGGACGAAGTAGCACTCCCGGCCCTCCATGTCGCCGACACCGGGGGTGTGCTGGATCCTGTGGCAGAACTCCAAGGCATGGAAGATGGGCGCATGGGACCGGTGCAGAAGATCCTGATCGGCATGCGCGGGTCCTACGGTGGGGTGCTGATGTTCGGGTTGCTCACCGGCCTGTTCGGTATGGCCCTGATCAATCCGTTGTCAGTGGGAGCTGGGCTCATGCTCGGCCGGAAAGCGTACCGGGAGGAGCAGGAAGCGCGGCTCAAACGGCGGCAGTCCGAGGCCAAGCTTTTGGTGCGGAAGCAGGTGGACGACGTCGTATTCCAGGTGGGCAAGCAACTCAAGGACCGCTTACGGCTGGTTCAGCGTGCCACCCGGGACCACTTCACGGACATCGCCGAGGAACACCACCGTTCCCTCACCGAATCCGTGGCGGCGGCGCAGAAGGCAGCGGCGACGTACGCCGCCGAGAGGGAACTTCGGATCAGGGAGATCAAGAACCAGCTCAAAGCCGTGGATGCGTTGAATGCCGTCGCCCGGCAACTGCAGGAGGAGGGGGCCTCCGCACAGCAGGCCGTTCCGGCGTCGTCGACGGTTCCGGCGTAATGATCCAGTCGGGTGTCGCGGGTGCAGCGGAGCTGTTGCGCCAGGCGCGGGAGCTGTACCACGGGGATCCGGCCGCCCTGGCAGTGCTTGATGAGCTCGACCATCGCCTTGCCGGGCCTTTGCGCATCGCGGTGGCGGGGATGGTGAAAGCCGGAAAGTCGACTCTTCTGAACGCCATCATCGGAGAAGAGATCGCCCCGACGGATGCCGGAGAGTGCACGAGGATCGTCACGTGGTACCGCTACGGGCATGCACCACGGATCACCCTCCATCCGTTGGCAGGGGAGCCCCGGGCCTTGCCGGTGAACCGTGAAGATGGCCGCTTGGTGTTTTCGTTGGGGGAACTCCAAGCGGAGGACGTGGAGAAACTGGTGGTCGACTGGCCGTCGGCCAGCCTCCGGGACCTGACTCTGATCGACACTCCCGGCATCGCTTCCCTCTCGAGCGAGGTGTCGGCGAGGTCCACTGCCTTCCTGGTTCCCGAGGATGCCCCCATGGCGGCCGATGCTGTCATCTACTTGATGCGCCACCTGCATGCCTCGGATGTGCACTTCCTGGAATCGTTCAAGGACACAACGGCCGGGAAGTCCGGGACGGTCAATGCCCTGGCCGTCCTGTCACGCGCGGACGAAATTGGCGCTGGACGGATCGATGCGTTGATCTCCGCGGCCGTGATAGCCGAACGCTACAGCCGGGACGAGAACCTCAAGCCGCTGGCCTTGGGCGTGGTTCCGGTCGCGGGATTGCTGGCACAGAGTGCACGGACCATGCGCCAACGCGATGTGGATGCTTTCACGGTCCTCGCCAGGCTCGATCGCAACCAGCGCGAAAGGATGATGCTCTCGGTTGACCGGTTCGTCCGGCCCGGGCCCGGTGGGCTGCCCGGACCCGGCGGGCTGCCCGGGCCCGGCGGGCTGCCCGGGCCCGGCGGGCTGCCCGGGCCCGACGGACTGGACCCGGAGTTGAAGGAATCCCTGGTTCAACGGTTCGGCATGTTCGGAATCCGGCTCGCGGTGGCCCTGATCCGGGGCGGAATCGACAGCCCAACTGAACTGGCGCACGAACTGGCGCGGCGCAGCGGATTGGGCCAGCTGCTTGGCACCGTAGACTCGCTGTTCCAAACCCGGGCAGACGCGCTCAAGGCGCGTGCCGCCGTCGTGGGTTTGGAATCGTTGCTCAGCGGATCCCAACCGGGGGAGGCAGCCGTCCTCGAAACGGCACTGGAACAGTTGCTCGCCGGGGCACATGAATTCAAGGAGCTGAGGCTTCTGGGATTGCTGCGGACCGGCGCTTCCGGGCTCGCGCCCGGGCAAGCCGAGGAAGCCGAACAGTTGGTGGGCGGCCGGGGCAATCTTCCATTCCAGCGGCTGGGACTTCCGCCGGAAGTGGGCCCCGACGACATCGCACGGGCAGCCCGTGACGCAGTGGACCGCTGGCGCCACATCGCGGAAAACCCCTTGCTGCTTGATTCATCGGCAGTGGACGCGTGCCGCGTGGTCCTGCGCAGCTGCGAGGGAATTCTGGCGGCTATGCCCGCCGTCCGCTGAGCAGCCAGGCAGTGGTGGACGGCAGGAAGAGCAGTATCAGGCCGGCTGCGGCGAGGATGAACTGGATGGCCAGAAGCACTGTGGCCATGACCCCGTCGGCGCCGGGGGCCGCCACATAGTCCACCGTCATCACAGTGACCACGGCGTGGAGCAGGACGACGGGGGCCAGAACCCAGCGGGGCCATGTGCGTCGCCTGAACAGGACTGCCAACAGGACGGCTTCCACCGCTACCACCGCAGCGATCAGCGCCAGGCTGCCAAGGAATACGACGGCGGTGGCTCCCTCGACCGCTGTGGCGTCACCGTCCGGGACCATGGACTGGATGACGCCCTTCAAACGTTCAAAATGGGCGTCCCGGCCAAGGAAGCCTGTGACCACGACGGCAACTCCGGCCAGGAAACTTGCCAGCCACAGCGAACGGGACAACCTCGCGGGACCGGGAGGCCTCACGGCAGCAACTATGGGAGGCGGGGTGGAAAGGGAGAATCCCGGGCGCTCGGGCGGCGCGGGTGGCCCGCTCACTGATGGCGTGGAGTTTGACTGCCGTGAACCATCAGCTTGCTGGGCCATGTTTACCTACTTCAGCTCGTCGGTATCATGCGCATCCGGCCCGCCGGCGGCGGCATCGCCCGAGCCGAAACCCTTGGCCTCGCCAGCGCCACCGGATGACTTGTCGCGGAGTTTGCGCTCCTTGGCTTCCAGGTCCGCCTTGAGCTTTTTCAGGCGGTCCTCTTCGGCTTGGTTGCGACGCCGGTTTTCAAGGTTTCGCAGGAACTCGGGGTCGTCATCAGGTGCGGTGGGGTGGCGCCGCGCGGGCGCTGCCGTGGGCTTGTTGTACGGGCGGCCGAAAATAAACCACAAAACGGCGCCCAGCACCGGCAGGACGATCATCACGATGATCCAGGCGGTCTTCGAAATGCCGCGGGTCTGGTGGCGGTCCGTACGTATGACATCCACCAGGGCATAGACGAAGACAACAAGGACGACGACGACGCCTATAACGCGGAGCATGCATCAAGTCTAGTGCCCGGAGGCCGTTCACTGGGTGCCAGGTTTTGGCCGTGATCAGAGTGCAACCATCGGGGCGGCTAAACTTGGATGGTGGCTTTCCTGAAGTATTCCCTCATTCGTTTGGCACTGTTCGTGCCGTTGTTCGTGCTGTTCGCCTTTTTGCAGGTCGGCTGGATCCTCGCAGTGGTCTTTGCAGGCCTGATCGCTTTCGCCATCAGCTACTTGTTCTTCCAGAAACAGCGCGACGCCGCAACGGCCGCCATGCGCGAACGTTTCTCCGGGCGGGCCAAGCCCATCCGCTCCGCCGGCGAGGTTGAAGACGCCGACGCCGAGGACAGCCTGGTTGAGCAGAACCCGGACGTTGCCATCAACAACGACAAGCGCCCCGGCACCTTCTAACTCAGAAGCCGCGGCTCAGGATCAGGCCCAGCGAGAACAGCAGGCTGTAGCCGAGGTTGATCAGGCCGGTCTGCTTGAGCACCGGGATCAGGCTCTTTCGCTTCTTCCCGTTCACCATCAACCACGCCGGCATGAGGCACGCGGGAATCAGCAGGAGCACGATCAACATCCACGGTTTGGTGGGCGCCAAGACAATCACCAACAGGATGGCCACCGCAAGCATCAGCACGTAGCTTTCCCGGGCATGGCGGTCGCCCAATCGAACCGCCAGGGTCCGCTTTCCGGCCGCGGTGTCCGTGGGGATGTCGCGGACGTTGTTGGCCATCAACAACGCACACGCAATGAGGCCCGTGCCGATCGCGCCAATGACGGCCGCCAGGCTGACCTGCCCTGCCTGGGTGTACGTGGTGCCCAGGGTGGCAACCAGCCCGAAGAACACGAACACGAACACATCGCCCAGGCCCATGTAGCCATAGGGATTCTTGCCGCCGGTGTAACCCCATGCCGCCAGGACGCATCCGATGCCCACCAGGATCAGCCACCAGGTCTGGGTGATGATCACCAGGATCAGGCCGCACACCATCGCGGCACCAAACAGGCCAAACGCCGCCCACTTGACCTGTTCCGGCCTCGCTGCGCCGGAGCCTACCAAGCGCAGGGGGCCAACCCTGTCCTCGTCGGTTCCGCGGATGCCGTCGGAGTAGTCGTTGGCATAGTTGACGCCGATTTGGAGCAGAAGCGCAACGAGCGCCGCCAGGATCGCGTTCGGCAACCGGAAGGCGTGAAGCTCGTACGCCGCTGCCGAGCCGATCAGGACTGGCGCGATTGCCGCGGGCAGGGTGCGGAGACGGGCTCCTTGGATCCATTGTGCAGCTGTCGCCACGTGTTGTACCTCGTGTGTTTCGCGTTTGATGTCAGTTGGGGGGAAGAACTTGTCTATTGTCCCTGATGCAGATTGGAAAGCAGTTCGATCATGGCCAGCCTGTCCGGCTTTCCGTTGGGGAGCATCAGCAATTCCTTGTCGGCAAGGACCGTTTTCGGTGCCAACACACCCAGGGCGGCTTGCCGTCGCGCCGTAAAACCGCTGATTCCCTCGCGGCTGGGGTCGTCGACGGCGATGTAGGCGGCTACTGCCTGCCCCCACTCCCGCGACGGGACGCCGGCGACGAAAGCCGCGTTGACGCCGTCGAGCTCTTCAAGCTTGCTTTGGATGTAAGCGGCGGAGGCCTTGACGCCGCCGGTGATGATGACGTCGTCGGCCCTGCCCAGCACGGTCAGCTTGCCTTCGGAAGAGAGCTCGCCGAGGTCGCCGGTGACATACCAGCGGCTGCCGTCCTCCTCGAAAAAAGCTTTCTCTGAAGCTCCAGCGGCATCCAGGTACCCGGCCGCAACAGTCGCGCCACCCAACAGGACGCGACCTTCCAACTCGCCCTCACCAAGGCGGACTTCGACGCCGTCCAGAGGCTCGCCGTCGTACACGCACCCGCCGCACGTCTCGGCGGAACCGTAGGTGGTGACGACGTTCAGCCCTTCGGCGTGGGCAGTGGCGAGCAGCTCCGGCGAAGCGGGGGCGCCGCCCAACAGGATCGCATTGAAGCGGCGCAGGACAGCCAGGGTTTCCGGAGAGGGGGAGTCCAGCAGGCGCTGCAGCTGCGTGGGTACGAGGGACGTGAAGCGGATCTTGTCGGTCAGTTCCTCCGCTGCGGCCGTAAAGGCCTCAGGCGTGAAGCCGTTCGACTGGTCCATCACCCATGGGCGCGTTCCGGCGTAGAGCGAGCGGACCAGGACCTGCGCGCCGGCCACGTACTGCAGCGGGAGGGCCAACAGCCACTGACCTTCGCCACGCAGGGCCATGGCAGTCGCCACCGACGACGCCGCCAGGGCATCGATGGTCAGCACGGTCGCCTTGGGGGCCCCGGTTGAGCCGGAGGTACGGACCACCAGTGCCGCGTCCTCGACGCCGGTCTCCACGGGAACCGCACTGGGTTTGCCGTCCGCGTCGGTGACGATTTCGACGGCGGGACCCTCACCGTGGAGGGCAGCGGCGAGTGCTTTGAGAATCGGATCGATATCCACGGCCGGTCCTAGAAGTAGTAGGGGAAGCTGGACCAGTCGGGATCGCGCTTTTGAAGGAAGGCTTCCTTGCCCTCCACGGCTTCGTCCGTCATGTACGCAAGGCGTGTG
This sequence comes from Paenarthrobacter sp. NPDC057981, assembly GCF_042886835.1. NCBI lineage: Bacteria > Bacillati > Actinomycetota > Actinomycetes > Micrococcales > Micrococcaceae > Paenarthrobacter > Paenarthrobacter sp. NPDC057981. The sequence continues at coordinate 15,288 of NZ_JBHVQI010000014.1, read as the reverse complement.
GCTTCGCCGGCGAAGACCTGCTGCCCGGCGAGCCCGTCGTCGGCGAGGTTGAAGGCGAATTTAAGCATGCGGATGGCCTGCGGCGACTGGCGGGCAATGTCCGCAGCGTATTCCAGCGCGACCTCTTCCAGCCGTTCGTGGTCCACGGCTTCGTTGACAGCGCCCATGCGAACCATGTCTTCTGCGGAATATTCGCGGGCAAGGAAGAAGATCTCCCGCGCGGCTTTCTGCCCGATCTGGCGGGCCAGCAGCGCAGAGCCGTATCCGGCGTCGAAACTTCCGACCGTGGCGTCCGTCTGCTTGAACTTGCCGTGCTCGCGCGAGGCGATGGTGAGGTCGCTGACCACGTGCAGGGAGTGGCCGCCGCCCGCCGCCCAACCGTTGACGACGGCGATGACCACCTTGGGCATGGTCCGCATGAGCCGCTGGACTTCCAGGATGTGGAGCCGGCCGGCGCGGGCGGGGTCGATGGTCTCCTGTGTGTCGCCCTCTGCATAGCGGTACCCGTCCCGTCCACGGATGCGCTGGTCGCCGCCGGAGCAGAACGAGTGCCCGCCGTCCTTTTCGGAGGGGCCGTTGCCGGTGAGCAGGACTGTGGCCACGTCGGGTGTCATGCGGGCGTGGTCCATGGCGCGGTACAGCTCATCCACGGTGCCCGGGCGGAACGCATTGCGGACTTCGGGGCGGTTGAAGGCGATGCGGACGGTCGGGAGGTCCTTGACCGTGCCGTCGGCTGAGCGCTCAACCTGCCGGTGGTACGTCATGTCCTTGAAGTCATCGAAGCCGGAAACCGTGCGCCAGCGCGATGGGTCAAAGATGTCGGAAACCTTGGCAGGGAGATCGTTGTTCACATACCGAGTCTAGTAACGGCCTCAGCTGATGCAGAACTCGTTGCCTTCCGGGTCTGCCATGGTGTGCCATTCGTGGGGTCCCTGGCTGGCGGTCCACAGGTGCCTGGCGCCGCGGGCTTCCAGTTCCTTGCGCACAACGTCCTTCTCCCGCCCGTCCAGTCGGACGTCCCAGTGCACCCGGTTTTTGACGGTCTTGTCATTCGGGTCCGTCTGGAACAGGATGCGTCGGCCGGCCTTTGGGTCCGGGTCCTCCGCCGGAACAATCGCGCAGCCATCGGCCCAGACGAGTTTGCCGTTGTGCGTGATGGTCTGGTCCTCCGTAGCGAAGCCTTGCTCGATCATGGAGCGGATGAAGTTTTCATCCTGGGGTTCCACAGTCCATTCAAGGGTCTCGGCCCACCAATCGGCGAGGTCGTGGGGCTTCTTGCAATCGACTACTACCTGGATGTTGAGTGACATGCCCCCAAGCTATTCCGACGGCGGGGGGCTGGGTAGTCGAATGCGGTCACCTTTCGTCCGGGTTACCCAACTAGGGGACAGCAAATGTCGCAATGAGGGCTCAGTGGGACGTTTGCTGTCCCCTAGTTGGGGAGGAGTTCCGGGGGCACGGCGTAGATGAGGACCACGGCCATGAGGTTCTTGGCTGCATGCACGAAGTAGGAGAACATCAGGTTCTTCCCCGTCCACACGTACACGGCCACCAGGACCGTCGCCATGCCCAAGTAAGGTGCCAGGGCTGACAGCACCAGGCCCTCACGTCCGATCACGTGGATGGAAGCAAAGACCACCATCGAGATCACGCAACAGATCCAGATATTCACATGCTGTGACAACTTGCCGATCAGCAGGTGGCGGAAGAGGTACTCCTCAACGAATGGCCCCAGAATCACCAACAACGGCACCATGAGCCACGCCGGAACATGTTGCAGCAAACCCTGGATACCAAGCTGGTTTTCGGAACTTTGCGCGGTCCCGAACGCAGCTACCAGGATCGCCGTCAGGATGAGCATCACCACGATCGCGAGGGGAATCATGCCCAGGGTGAACCACGGCCGGGTCCCGAGGATCTTCAGGTCGCGGCCCGCCACGCGCCGGGCTGACGCCACGGCAAATATTCCGACGCCGGCATAGAAGATGGCGTTGACCGCATAGGATGCGGTGGCCGGGTCGGGGAACAGCTGGAGCATGAGCCGCTGAACTGTTCCACCTGCGAAGGTGAAGTAGAGGGTGAATCCAAGGTAGGTGGCCACGGCAAGGTAGTCCAGGGCGGTGAATCTGTACAAAGATGCCTTGGTCTGAAGAATGCCCATGTGTCCAGCCTAGCTTTGCTGGGTTCGGGGGTGCTCAGCTTTGTCCGCTCAGGACGTGCCGCTCAACCCTGCCCGCTCAACCCTGTCCGCTCAGGGTCAGCGCGATCAGGACACAGTTCAATCCGACGATCAGGGTGGCGCTGGTCCAGCCGGCAATTTTCAGGGGCACGGAATCTGCGTGGATTCCCATCACGTCTCGTTTGCCGGTCAACCGGATCAGCGGAATCAGCGCGAAGGGGATGCCGAAGCTGAGCAGTACTTGGCTCAGCACCAGGGCCAGCGTCGGCTCAATTCCCGCGCCCAAGACGATCAGGGCAGGGACGAGGGTGATGACACGGCGGGCCAGCAGCGGGATGCGGATCTTGAGGAGCCCGCCCATGATGGTTGCCCCGGCGTAGCAGCCAACGGACGTCGATGCCAGCCCGGAAGCAAGCAGTCCGATAGCGAACACAACGCCAATGGCAGGACCCAATGCCGCTGTTACGGCCGCATGTGCACCGGCAATTGTGTCCGTTCCCTCGATCCCGCGCAGGCTGGAGGCGGCCAGGAGAAGCATGGAGATGTTGACGATTCCGGCGAGCAACAAGGCGCCCACCACGTCCATCCGGGTGGTCCGGATCAGCCGCGTCCGAATTATGGGGTCCGGTGAGAATCCGTGGCGGTCCCGGGCCAGGGCGGAGTGAAGGTAGATCGCGTGAGGCATGACGGTTGCTCCGAGCATGCTTGCTGCCAGGAGCACCGTGTCAGGTCCGTCGAATCGCGGAAGCAGGCCGCCGAGCGCACTTCCGGCGTCCGGGGGATTGACGAACAACCCTGAAACGAACCCCACTGCGATGATCCCCAGGAGAACCAGGATGGCGTACTCGAAGGACCGCTGGCCCCGCTGGGACTGCAGTGCCAGCAGCAGCATGGAAGCGACGCCGACGATCACGCCGCCTGCCAGAAGCGGCAGCCCGAACAGCAGATTGAGGGCGACGGCTCCGCCGATCACCTCGGCCATGTCGGTAGCCCCGGCGACAATTTCGGCCTGGGCCCAGTAGAGGCGCCGACGTTTCGTGCCCAGGCGCTTTCCCAGAATTTCCGGCAGGCTCATTCCGGTGGCGAGTCCGAGCTTGGCGGATTGGTACTGCACCAGGACTGCCATGGCATTCGCGGCCACCAGCACCCAGACCAAGAGGTAGCCGTAGTTCGCGCCGGCGGTGAGGTTTGCAGCAACGTTTCCTGGATCGACGTAGGCGATCGCAGCCACGAACGCCGGTCCCAGCAGCAGCAGTCGCGACCATGCTTTGCCGGGAGTGGCACGTGTTTCCAGGGTGGGTGCAGCCATTGGGGTTCCTCGTCGTTGGGGGTACTCATTACGAGGATAGCGAAATTTAGGCATACCGAAAAGTTTTATTTAGGCAATCCGTTGGAGAGTTGCGACGCGAGGTCAGATATGGCCCCTCCAGGGGTGAACATGGGCCACATCTGACCCCGCGTTGCTTCTGACCGGGGGTGGTGCTGTTGCCTGCGTCACGGGTCCGCTGTCACATGCCGTAAGATAGACGGGTTGCGCGAACGTTCGGCGTTCTGCGGCCTGCGTCACACAGCGGGTCCCTCAAACGGGAAAAACTCGAATTTTGTGTGCAAAAGCCGCCCGTGCTCCGGCACCGGCGCAACCACAACAGCAACACCCCAACCCACAAGGAACAGCTGTGCCGCAAAGTACCCCCACAGATCTCAAGAACCAGACGGCCTCAAGCACCGCCGTCGGTTCCTCCCTCAGCGCCGAGGGATACAAGAAGACCCTGAGCCGCCGCCACGTCACCATGATCGCCATGGGTGGCGCCATCGGCGTCGGCCTCTTCATGGGTGCCGGTGGCCGCCTGGCCTCCACCGGCCCGGCCCTGATTTTCTCCTACGCCATTGCCGGCGTCATCGCCTACCTGCTGATGCGCGCTCTCGGCGAACTCATCATGTACCGCCAGACCTCCGGTTCGTTCGTCAGCTACGCCGGTGAGATGTTCGGTAAGAAGGGCGCCTACCTGTCCGGGTGGATGTACTTCATCAACTGGGCCATGACCGGCATCGCCGAGCTCATCGCAATCGGTCTGTACTTCCAGTTCTTCTTCCCCAACGTGCCGATTGAACTGTCCGCCATTGCAGCATTGGTGCTGTTGGTGGCCGTGAACCTGTTCAGCGTCAAGGCGTTCGGCGAGTTCGAATTCTGGGCTTCCTGCCTCAAGGTTGCCGCGATCGTGATCTTCCTGGCTGTTGGCACGTTCATGGTTGTCACCAACGCCAAGGTGGGCGAGGGCCACGCGTCCGTAGCCAACCTGTTCCACGACGAAGGCGGCATGTTCCCCAAGGGCGGCCTGGTGATGATCCTGGTCCTCAACGCCGTGATCTTCGCCTACAACGCCATCGAGCTCGTCGGCATTACCGCAGGTGAGATGGAAAACCCGGAACGCGAAGTTCCCAAGGCGATCCGCGCCGTCGTGATCCGCATTGTGGTGTTCTACGTCGGTTCCGTTTCCCTGCTCGCCATGCTGCTGCCCTCTGACCAGTACAAGGCCGGTACCTCGCCGTTCGTGACGGTGTTCGGGCAGATGGGCTTGGGCTGGATGGGCGATGTGATGAACATGATCGTCATCACCGCAGCGCTGTCCTCCTGCAACTCCGGTCTGTACTCGATCGGCCGAATCTTCCGCACCATGGCCAACAACGGGCACGCCCCCCAGTGGCTGACCAAAATGTCTTCCCGCCACGTGCCATACGCTGCGATCCTGGCCATCGGCGGTGTCTACCTGGTGGGTATTCTGCTGAACATTTGGCTCGGTGGTTCGCACGCCTTCGATCTCGCCTTGAACACCGCGTCCATCGGCGTGATCTTCACATGGGGTTCGATCTTCGCCAGCCAGATCGCCCTGCGCCACAAGAAGGGCAAGGTCTCTTCCCTGCCGATGCCCGGTTCGCCGTGGACCAGCTGGCTCGGCCTCGTGGCGCTGCTGGCCATCACCGTGCTGATCGGTTTCGACACCATGACTGACAAGGCCACGGGCGAGGTCTTCCTCCTGGGGCTCTGGACCCTCGCCACCATTCCGTTCTTCGCCTTGGTGCTGTGGCTTGGCTGGCAGAAGGTCAAGAACAACGAGCCCAAGAGCGAGCTGTTCAGCTAGCGCTTATCAACGTTCGACGGCGGGTGTCTCCTTCCGGTGATTACGTCACCTGGAGGGGCGCCCGCCGTTTGTATTAATGGTCCTGAAGGTACTTGGCGAAATGCTCCTCGATGCGCCTCCACGCTTCCGGGGCAGAGGCGGGATCCGGCTTGATTCCCATGACCCGCATCAGTGGGCGGAGTGGCCTGGGTCCAACCGGCGCGTCGTTCATGAAGGCGTGGCCCGCTGTCGGAAATTCCTTGACGTCGTGCTCAATGCCAAGGTCGGAGAGGGCATGCTCCAATTTGGCGGCGGCGCCCGGCAGGGTCCGGTCTTTGGCCCCGTAGTTGGCGACCATCGGGCAGGCGCCTTCGAGGGCGCTGTGCAGGTCCCGCGGCAGTTGGCCGTAGTTCACCGACGCGGCGTCGAATCCGTCATTGGCTGAAAGCAGAGCGAAAGCGCCGCCCATGCAGAAACCGATGACGCCCACCCTTCCGCTGCACTTTTCATCCTCGCGCAACCACTCCTTGGCGGTGGCGATGTCCGCGAAGGCCCGTCCTGTGCCCGAAAGCATCGAGCGCATGGTGGCGACGAGGCAGCGTCGTGGACCGCCGTCGCTGTACAGGTCCACAGCCAGGGTCAGGTACCCCGCTGCCGCCAGGCGGTCTGCTTGGCGAAGCATCACATCGTTCAGTCCAAAGGCTTCGTGGATCATCACCACCCCCGGAAAAGGGCCATCTCCGGTGGGCTCGGCGAGGTACCCCTGGAGGCCAATGGAGCCTCCCGCGGCCTTGCTCTTCGCGCTCAAGTCGATGGTGACCACGTGGCCCTCCTTCAGGTTCAAGCGGACGAGCTTTTTGTCAGGGCCCAAGGATAGGCTCGAAGCATGGAACTACCCACTACTTTGACGCAGCATACCAACGCCGGACCGGGGAAGCCCGGAAAGGCGGAGTCACTCTGATGGCGGCAGCGAAGGTTGCCGCCCCGAAGATTTCCCCGGTGCGGTTGGAAGAACTGCGCGACGACGACGCCCCGGATTTCCAGCGCGGCGAAAGGTACGACGGCGTCCGGCTCACCAGGGTTTCCGCGGACGGTGAGGAACTCAGTGGCGCGGATTTCATTGAGTGCGAATTCAACGGGGTGTCCTTCAACGAGGCACAACTGCGCGGGGCAACGTTCCGGGAGTGCGTTTTGGCTGAGCCGTATGCGCCCGTACTGATGGCTGCGCGCACCTCTTGGCAGGACGTGGAGATCACCAACCCACGATGGGGTTCTGCAGAACTTTATGAGGGCACCTGGCGTTCGGTCCGCATCGACGGCGGGAAGCTGGACTATGTGAACCTTAGGGGCTCAAAGCTCATGGACGTGCAGATCTCGGATTGCATTATCAACGAGCTTGACCTCGGCGGAGTGACCGGCACCCGCGTGGCTTTGAAGAACTGCACCATCGGCACCCTGGATGTCTCAGGTGCCAAGCTCAAGGACGTGGACTTGCGGACTTCGGAGTTCCGCGGAATCAATGGACTGGCCGGACTTGCCGGGGTGGTCATCGACGATTACCAGCTGAGCTTGATGGCCCCCTTGTTGGCCGGCCATTTGGGGATCCGGGTGGTGTGAGGCGGCGATGGGGCGGTCCTCCGGGGAGCTTCATCTGTTGACCGTCCCGCTGGGCCGTGTAATCTTTATAGAACGAACGGTCGGTATATTATTCCGCCGGTCCCTTTACTTTCGCGAAGGATGTTCTCATGGTCGAGGCTTTTCTTGTTGGCGGCGCTCGTACGCCTGTCGGACGCTATGGTGGGGCGCTGTCCTCTGTCCGCCCCGACGACCTCGCAGCACTGGTGGTCCGGGAAGCGGTGGCGCGAGCCGGCGTCGACCCTGACGCCATTGACGAGGTAATCCTCGGCAACGCCAACGGCGCCGGTGAGGAGAACCGCAACGTCGCCCGTATGGCAACCCTCCTTGCCGGACTTCCCCTCCACATCCCCGGGATCACCGTGAACCGCCTGTGTGCCTCGGGCCTGAGCGCCATCATCATGGCCAGCCAGATGATCAAATCCGGCGCTGCGGACATCGTGGTGGCCGGCGGCGTCGAGTCCATGAGTCGGGCGCCGTGGGTGCAGGAGAAGCCCGCGACAGCGTTCGCCAAGCCGGGCCAGATCTTCGACACGTCCATCGGATGGCGCTTCGCCAACCCGCTCTTCACCAAAGGCGAGCTGTCCCGCGACGGCAAGATGACCTACTCCATGCCGGAGACCGCCGAGGAAGTGGGCCGTGTGGACAACATCTCGCGAGAGGATGCCGACGCTTTCGCGGTTCGTTCGCATGAGCGCGCCCTGGCAGCCATTGCCGGTGGTCGCTTCAAGGACGAAATCGTCCCGGTCACCGTGAAGACCCGGAAGTCCGAAACTGTTGTGGACACTGACGAGGGGCCGCGCGAGGGAACCACCATGGACGTGCTTGCCGGGCTTCGTCCTGTAGTCCCGGGTGGCTCCGTTGTGACCGCAGGCAATTCGTCCACGCTGAATGACGGTGCCTCGGCCATCATCGTCGCCTCCGAGTCCGCCATCAAGAAGTTTGGCCTCACGCCCCGCGCCCGCATCGTCGACGGCGCCTCCGCAGGCTGCGAACCGGAAATCATGGGCATCGGCCCCGTCCCGGCAACGCAGAAGATCCTGGCCCGGACAGGGCTTAGCGTGGACCAGCTCGGAGCCGTGGAACTGAACGAAGCTTTCGCCACGCAGTCCTTGGCAAGCATGCGTCGTCTTGGTTTGGATCCGGATATCGTCAATAACGACGGCGGTGCCATCAGTTTGGGACACCCGCTCGGTTCCAGCGGCTCACGGATCGCCATCACGCTCCTGGGCCGCATGGAACGCGAACTCTCCTCAGCGACCGGACCCAAGCTGGGTCTGGCCACCATGTGCATCGGCGTCGGCCAAGGTACCGCAATGCTGCTGGAAGGCGTGTAATGGCATTGAACCCTGAAGATTTCACCGCGCTCCTGATTGAGGAGCGCGAGGACAGGCTCGTCGTTCTTCTGAACCGTCCCGAGGTCCGCAACGCGATCGACCAGACGATGGTGGATGAGCTCCACGCGGTCTGCGCCGAGCTGGAACGAAACCCGAAAGTGCTGATCATCGCCGGAACGGACGGCGTGTTTGCCTCGGGTGCCGATATCGGGCAGCTGCGTGAACGACGCCGGGATGACGCGTTGCAGGGCATCAATTCAACGATCTTTGTCCGCATCGCAAAGCTGCCCATGCCCGTCATTGCGGCACTGGACGGATATTGCCTCGGCGGGGGAGCGGAGCTCGCCTACGCCGCAGACTTCCGGATCGGCACGCCGAGTGTGCGGATCGGAAACCCGGAGACGGGCCTCGGCATTCTGGCGGCCGCCGGCGCGACGTGGCGGCTCAAGGAACTCGTCGGGGAACCGAAAGCCAAGGAGATCCTCCTGGCGGGCGCGGTGCTGCGGGCCGAGGAAGCGCTCCGGATCAACCTCATCACCTCCATTGTTGAAGCGCCGGAGCTGATGGACGCCGCGGATGCTCTCGCCGACAGGATCGGTCGCCAGGATCCGATGGCCGTTCGCATCACCAAGTCGGTGTTCCATGCCCCGGCTGAAGCCCACCCCCTCATCGACACCTTGGCGCAGGGAATACTCTTCGAATCCCAGGCAAAGTTTGATCGCATGCAGGCTTTCCTCGACAAGAAGTCTTCGGATAAGAAGAACGCAAACGAAGCTACCCAGGACAGGACCAGGAAATGACAGCCGTTCCCTCCATCCCGCACGTCGTCGGAGTGCTGGGCGGTGGCCGGATGGGCGCCGGCATCGCGCATGCCTTCCTCATCAAGGGCGCCACTGTGATTGTTGTTGAGAGGGACCACGAGGCCGCAGCTGGCGCGCATGGCCGGGTGGCAGAAGCGGTGGCCAAGTCTGCAGCCCGTGGCACACTCAGCGAATCAGCCGAGGAAGCCATGTCCCGATTTAGCACCTCCACGGACTACGAGTCATTCGTTCATTGCGGACTGGTGGTGGAAGCAGTCCCCGAAGATTTCGATCTCAAGGTCACAGCGCTGAAGGCCGTGGAAGACCACCTGTCAGGCGACGCTTTCCTGGCCTCTAACACGTCCTCGCTGTCCGTTACGGGACTGGCCAACGAGCTCCGCAGGCCCGCCAACTTTGTTGGGCTGCACTTTTTCAATCCGGTGCCCGCCTCCGCGCTGATTGAAGTGGTGCTGGCCAAAGAGACGTCTCCCGAACTCGCTCAAGCGGCGAAAAACTGGACAGAGGCACTCGGCAAGACCGCCGTCGTCGTTAATGACGCTCCCGGATTTGCGTCCTCAAGGCTTGGCGTGGCCATTGCCCTGGAAGCGATGCGCATGGTGGAAGAGGGCGTTGCCTCCGCCGAGGACATCGATGCCGCGATGGTGCTTGGCTACAAACACCCAACAGGGCCGCTGAAGACCACGGACATCGTAGGGCTGGACGTCCGGCTCGGGATCGCCGAGTACCTGCACTCCACGCTGGGCGACCGTTTCGCTCCGCCGCAGATCCTGCGTGACAAAGTGGAGCGCGGCGAGCTCGGCCGAAAATCCGGCAAGGGCTTCTTCGACTGGAACGACTAAGGTCCGCGGCCGGTTAGGCTAGCCGGGTGACTTCAACCGAACCCATCACCCTGACCGGCAAATTCGTGACCCTTGAGCCGCTGGCGCCGGAGCACCACGATGGCTTGGTGGACGCCGCCCGTGACGGGAACTTGTGGAAGCTCTGGTACACCTCCGTTCCCACGCCCGAAGGGATGGCTGCCGACATTGAGCGTCGGCTGTCGCTCCAGGACGCAGGTTCCATGCTGCCCTTTGCCACGCGGCTCAACGCCACGGGCAAGCTCATCGGCATGACCACCTACATGAACATCGACGCCAGCACCCCTCGGGTGGAGATCGGGTCCACCTGGAACGCGGCGTCGGCGCACGGCACAGGAACCAACCCGGATTCGAAGTTGCTGCTGCTGCGGCACGCGTTTGAAGCCCTGGGCTGCCCGGCGGTGGAATTCCGCACGCACTGGCTGAACCACCAGTCCCGCGAGGCGATCGCACGTTTGGGGGCCAAGCAGGATGGCGTGCTCCGGAACCACTCGCGCACCAAGGATGGCGTGCTCCGCGACACCGTGGTGTTCTCAATCCTCGAGCACGAGTGGCCTGCGGTGCGGAACGGCCTGGAGTACCGGCTGGCCCAGTACGGGGCGTACCCAACGCCGTGACAACACGCCGGAAGCCCAGGTTCAGTCTCCGGACAGCCATCATCACCATCGTCCTGGGAACTGTGTGGTTGCTCATCTTCAGCAACGCGCCCGCACTCGAGGGGACAGTGGCCGCGCAGGGGACTGTGGTTGACCAGGAAGTAAGCGGCAAAGGTCTATGTGAGCCCATCGCCACTGTGGCGGTTGACGGCGTCACCTACCGGACCCCGCCAGGCACCAGCGCCAAGCCCTGTGCGTATGAGATCGGTGATTCGATCGATGTTACGTACCATCCGGATGATGTGGCAGGAACATTGGAAATTCCCCTTGAAGGATCGTCGAAGAAGGCTGTAGCGCTGCTTCCGTTGGTGGGTGTGGCCCTGTTGATCGGCGGCATTGTGTCCTTGGTGGGAAATATCCTCTATCGCCGGCGGGGCAATGCCTGAACACCTTGCGGCGAGGTCTTTTCCCTGCTTGCCGGCGGGCGTAATCTAGCCACACATTGCCCCGGTATGCGGCCGACTGGTGGGCGAGCCGCGACATCCGCGAACAGCTGAAGCTCGGATTGCCGGAGCCCCATCACCGCAAAAAAAGGGGATTAGTCATGGCAAAGCAAAATTCACGAAGCCGGATCCCGGCTTTGGTCGGCGGCCTCGCCATCGCGGCGCTCACGCTGGGGTTCACCGCCGCTCCTGCCACCGCGGCGCCGCCGCCACCGCTCGACTATGTCGCGCTGGGTGATTCGTACACGGCGGGGACGGGCGCGGATGGGCTCTACTGGCCCGACGATGAAACATGCTGGCAAAGCGAAGGAGGATACGTCGACCTTGTGGCTGCCACAGGCCGCGTGCACCTTGTGGCGAACGCTGCTTGTCATGGCGCCTTCCTGGTCCCGTTGGGAAGAGCAACGCCGATAAGCGCGCAGCTCGCAGGGCTAATACCGGGATCCCTCAATGCGACAACCGATTTGGTAAGCATCACGGCGGGAGCCTTGGATGCCGGGAGCGGAGTCGCCTTGCAGGCCTGCTCCACACCGGGCACTCAACTGTGCGCCGAAAAAGTGGCCGGAGCCATCCAGGACCTTCAATCCGGCGCCCTCTTGGGCGGTTTGGCCCTCACCTATCAAACGATCCAGGATGCTGCACCGGACGCCACCATCGCTGTGCTGGGATACCCCCGACTTTTCGACCCAGCCCAGGGTGACATTTCCTTTCGAGGGGTAACGGTGGTGCCAGTGGCCAACCAGATTCTGGTCAACCAGGCCATTGATGCACTCAACGCCACTATTGCCAAGGCTGTGAGAGTCAGCGGTGCCAACGCCGTGTTCGTTGACATGACCAAGCGCTTCTTGGGACACGCGGTGAACTCAGGCAACCCATGGCTTCAGCTGGAACTGACTCCCGTTCTGCCCGAAACGCGTCTGCCGGATGCCAACTTCCATCCGAACGACGCCGGCCATCAAGCCTACGCGTCAGCACTGCTCTCCAATGTAAAACCCACCAAGCTGGTGAAGCAGTAACTGGCGTTGCCAACCCGCTGATCCGTTGTTGGCCAACAACGGATCAGCGGGTTCGCCACGGTTCCGCCCTGATGTGCTTAGCATGGCTTCCATGGACGGGACTTCTTCAACCCACCAAAGGGTCCACTGGGACGGCGCTGTCAACGCCTGGAAGATCGCCGGCGACGTCTATCGGATGGGCCGCCACGAATGGGTCACCGGTGCCGGTTGGCAGCAGATGTACGACGACGGCGTCCGCACTGTGATCGACCTGCGCGCCTCGCGGGAGCGGCGGCAACGCGACACCGACCCCGAGGTGCCGGACGACGTGAGGGCGCGTATCGCCGTCGTACATTGCCCAACGGAAGATCCGGACCACAGCCAATTCGGGGAGCTGTTCGGCCCGTACTTGAAGGACCCGGCGCAGTACGGCGACTACCTGCAGCTGTTCGGGGAGAAGATCGCGGCGGTGTTCAAGGCGATAGCTGCCTCGCCGGGCAAAGTGGTGGTGCACTGTTCAGCCGGCCGGGACCGCAGTGGAATGATCGCGTTGATGCTGCAGAGGCTCGCGGGGTTCACCGATGACGAGATTCTTCAGGGCTACGAGCTTGCGGCCAGGGGGATCAATGAGAGGCATCGTACCCACGGAGCGCCCCATGCCCACGATCCCTATCTGCCCGGCGAGCAGCTTGAAGCGATGCTGGCGGAGCGCCTGGCGAGTCTGCGGCTCTACCTGGCGTCGGTTGATGTTGCCGGTTTCCTGGTGGCCCATGGGGTTTCCGAGGAGGAGTTGAGCGCGATCCAGGCCAAGGTCGAAGCCGACGCCGGTCTGCCCGGCTGAGAATTAGCTGCTGTACTCTCACGGGCATTCATGTACCCTGTATATATTACCGAACGGCCGGTCAGTAATGTTGGTTCCTCCAGCGATGACCGTGCCGATTTCATGTGCCTTGGAAGGACCCGTCGACGATGACCACTACCGCAGTCGCCCCGGAAACCACAGCCGTTGCCACCGTCCCCAGTTATGTCCAGGATGCGTGGTGGACTCCCGCGTCCGACGCCAAGACCGTCCCCGTCAGGGATGCCAGCACCGGAGAAGTCCTGGCCAACGTGAGCACTGACGGACTGGACCTTGCCGCCGTCGTAAATCACGGACGGACCACGGGCCAAACGGAACTTGGCAAACTGACGTTCCACCAGCGGGCACTCAAGCTCAAAGAGCTCGCCATGTACCTCAACGGCCGGCGTGAGGAGCTGTACGCATCCTCGTCGCAGAGCGGCGCCACCAAGATCGACAATATGATCGACATCGACGGCGGCATCGGCGTGCTCTTCACCTTCGGCTCCAAGGGCCGCCGTGAACTGCCGAACTCCCAGGTTGTGGTGGACGGTCCCATGGAGATCCTGTCCAAGGATGGGTCCTTTGCCGGCGAGCACATTTACACGCGCATCCCGGGTGTTGCCGTGCAGATCAACGCCTTCAACTTCCCGGTGTGGGGCATGCTGGAAAAGTTTGCGCCGGCGTTCCTTGCCGGCGTCCCTACAATCGTCAAGCCTGCGACACCCACAGGGTACGTCGCCGCAGCTGCGGTCAAGGCGATCATCGAATCCGGGATCCTTCCTGCGGGCTCGCTGCAGCTCATTTCCGGCTCGGCCCGGACCCTGTTGGATGAACTCGACTACCGCGATCTTGTGTCCTTCACCGGTTCGGCGTCCACGGCGAACTCCCTCAAATCGCACGCCAACGTGGTCCAGGGCGGCGTCCGCTTTACCTCCGAAACGGACTCCCTGAACGCCGCGATCCTCGGCCCCGACGCCGTCCCCGGCACCCCCGAGTTTGACGCTTTCGTCAAGGCCGTCGTTACGGAGATGACCGTCAAGGCCGGTCAGAAGTGCACCGCCATCCGCCGCGTGATCGTTCCCTCGGAGCTGACCTCCGACGTCGCCGCCGCTATCGGCGCCCGGATCAACGAGCGTGTTGTGCTTGGTGACCCCCGCGCCGAAGGCGTCACCATGGGTGCCCTCGCCTCGCTGGAACAGCTCGCCGATGTCCGGGCTGCTGTCCAGACAATGCTCGACGCCGGCGGCGAGCTTGCGTACGGATCTCTCGAAGCGCCGTCGGTCACTTCCGTTGGCGGCACTGTGGGCGTGGTGGAAGATGGTGCGTTCATGGCACCGGTCCTCCTCAGCTGGGCCGATGCGGAAGCCGAAGAAGTCCACTCGTTGGAAGCTTTCGGACCTGTTTCCTCAGTTCTCGGTTACAGCGACCTCGCGGATGCTGTGCGGCTTGCTGCCCGTGGTTCAGGCTCGCTGGTGGCTTCGGTGTGCACCAACGATCCTGCTGTTGCCCGTGAGTTGGTGACTGGAATCGCTGCCCATCATGGCCGCGTGCACATGCTCAACCGTGAGGACGCGCGGTCCTCCACAGGCCACGGTTCCCCTGTTCCCCACCTGGTCCACGGTGGCCCTGGCCGCGCTGGTGGCGGCGAGGAACTGGGCGGCATCCGCTCCGTACTGCACCACATGCAGCGCACTGCCATCCAAGGTTCGCCGAACATGCTCACTGCCGTTACCGGTCAGTGGCACACCGGCGCCGACCGGAACTTCACTGTGGAAACCGAGGGTGAGCACCCGTTCCGCAAGTCCCTTGCCACGCTGCGCATTGGCGACGCCGTCCGTTCGGAGCTGCGCCAGGTCTCGCTGGAGGACATCACTGCGTTTGCGAACTCCACGGGTGACACGTTCTACGCCCACACCAACCAGGAAGCTGCCGAGGCCAACCCGTTCTTCCCCGGAATCGTGGCGCACGGGTACCTGTTGCTGAGCTGGGCTGCAGGCCTGTTCGTGGAGCCAGCGCCGGGTCCCGTCCTGGCCAACTACGGGCTGGAGAACCTGCGCTTCATCACACCTGTGGCCGCCGGGGATTCCATTCGCGTGACGCTGACGGCGAAGAAGATCACTCCCCGTGAGACCGACGAATATGGCGAGGTTGCCTGGGACGCCGTCCTGACCAACCAGAACGACGAGATCGTGGCAACCTACGACGTCCTCACCCTCGTGGAGAAGTAACCCTCTCTCACATTCCCCGGGTTTGGGCTGGTCGCTCGCTCACTCAAACGATGAAACGCCTTTCCACGCGATGTGGGAAGGCTGCGGTCGTATGGTTTTTTGAGACAGCTTGATGGGAGATTCGTTTCAGATGACCACGCCCAGAAGAAAATATGATGCCGCGTTTCGTGAGGAAGC